>DATGYO010000163.1:0-57350 GCA_035297905.1 Nocardioidaceae bacterium | reverse complement strand
GACGCTCGCCTAGAAGGCAGGGTTCGGCCGGGAGAGGGGGATCCTCTCCCGGCCGAACCATGCCCGGACGGACTCGGCCGCATGTTTGGGCACCATCAGGTGCTTGACCCTTCAAACCACGTGAGAAGGCTGATATTCCGCGAAACCTCCTCGTAACCACTACTCGGGCGTTTAGCATCAATTAGCAGAAGTCGTGACGCCGAGCTCCCGGGGGGTTGCTGAGAACTCGTCGCTCCGACGAGCAGCACCAAGCTGAACGTCGTTCGGCCGGGGGACGGTGCAAGCCTTCCCCGCCGGGCCTTGCCTGAACGGAAAGCTATGTCTTACGAGGACGAGCCCTTCTTCGAGAACTCGTACGAGTCGGAGCCGGAAGAGGAGACCAAGCATTCAGCGCGGAAGCCCCATCGGTTCCGGCGCTGGCGGCGCTCGCGGCCGTTCTGGGGCGGGCTGTTCTCGATCATCGGCGGTCTCGAGATCGCGCTCATCCCGCTGAGCGCCTACCGCATCATCCTCGTCTCACACAATGTCGCGCTCGCCGCTGTCGTGGGTGCGGCCATCGCGATCCTCGGCTTCCTGATGTGGGCCACCCCGAGCCAGAACAAGCTCTACGGTCTGATCGTCATCCTGCTCGGCGTGGTCTCGTTCGTCACGAGCAACGTGGGCGGCTTCCTCATCGGTGGCCTGCTCGCCATCCTCGGCGGTTCCCTCGGGTTCGCTTGGGTCGTGGTGGGTGAGGAACCCGTACCGGGTGCCGAGACCGCGACGACCGAGGAGCTCCCCCCGACGGAAGGGCGCCCGGAGCCGGGTGGTGGGCCCGAGGACTACCGGCCATGAGTCCGCGGCTGCGACCGGGTCGGCGCCGGCTGTGCGTTGTCGGGTTCGCGGCATCGCTCGGCTTCCTCGCCGCCCTGCCACAGGCCTTCGAAGCCCCCAGCGCGACCGCGGGGACGATGCCGCTCGAAGCTGCCCTGCCGGCCATGGGGGCAACACTCACGGCGCCCACCGCGGTCCTCCGCGGCCTGGTGTTCAAGGGGGTGGTCACCGTGTCCACCACAGCAGGGAACGTCGACACCCTCCAGCTGACGAGTCCGTCGGCGACCCTGACCGGCCTGCGGCTCGAGGTCCCGTGCCAGCCCGTCGGGGGAGGACTCGGCGGGATGACCTACACGGCCGCGACCGCCGCCGACAGCACGTCGACTGCGGAGGACGTCACGTTCTACGCACGGTCGGTGACCGCCACCGTGGCGGGTACCGCCGTGACCTGGACGCCGACCGCCCTGCCGCCGGCGGAACAGCTCGGTGACCTCGCACTGACCGACGCGACGGTTGACCTCGCTGTGCTCGACGCGCCGACGCTCACCATGCCTCGGCTCCGGCAGACGACGAGCTTCTGCACCCCGGGCCGAGCGGCGCTGGCGACGCCCCAGTCCGCCACGCTCGTCTCGCCCTCTGCGGCGCCGAGCGGCACTCCCGATCCCACGCCAAGCGGCTCCGCCGATCCAGCGCCCAGCGGCTCCGCCGATCCAGCCCCGAGCGGCACACCGGATCCCACACCGAGTGACTCTCCGGCTGCCGCGTCAAGTGGGTCAGCGGATCCGACGCCGAGCGGCACACCGGGTCCCACGCCGGGCGGCTGACCGGGTCCGGCCGGGAGCCTCTACCGGACTCCACGCGGCCGGAACTGCACACTGACTCGCGGCCCGACCGGCTTGGCGGTCTTCGGCACGGCATGCTCCCAGGTGCGCTGGCAGGACCCGCCCATCACGAGCAGGTCGCCGTGGCCTACCGGGAAGCCGAGCGTGGCGCCGCCACCGCGGGGCCGGAGCAGCAGGCGACGCGCCTCGCCGAACGAGACGATCGCGACCATCGTGTCCTCTGTCCTGCTCCGGCCGATGGTGTCGCCATGCCACGCCACGCTGTCCCGGCCGTCGCGGTAGTAGCAGAAGCCGGCGGTCGTGAACGGCTCGCCGAGCTCCGGCCCGTAGTGCGCGCTGAGCCGGTCGCGGGCCTCGGCGAGGACGGGGTCCGGCAGTGCTTCGCCTTCCCCGTAGAACTTCAGCAGACGAGGCACGTCCACGACGCGGTCGTACATCTGCCGCCGCTCGGCGTACCAGGGCACCTCTCGCACGAGGTGCACGAACAGGTCGTCCGCCCCGGTGACCCAGCCCGGGCGCACGTCGACCCAGGCGCCGTGACCGAGGACGGTGCGCCGGACCGTCGCGCCGAGGTCCTCGAGCTGAGGGGCGGTCCGCCCGACGGCGGTGAGCTCATCGAACAGCGAAGCCTGGAAGTCGACCGTCATGCGCTCCAGCGTAGACCGGTTCGAACAGGTGTTCTAGAGGTCAGGGAAGGTAGTACACGCCGCCGTCGGGGCTGCGCACGAGCAGCCGCTGGTCGACGAGGTATCTGCGTAGGGTCGCGGGGTCGTCGGTGAAGGCGAGGAGCCGCTCGTTGATCTCGGGCTCGCTCAGCCCCTCGTCGACCCTGAGCGCCTGCGAGACCACGTGCTCGAGGAGCGCTCGACGGTCGGCTGTCCGTCGGGGGTAGACGGCGATGCGGCCGTCGACGAGCCACCGGCTCAGCCGGCGCTCGAGGTCATGGTCGGAGGTCACCGGCCCTACCCTCGCCGAGGGCCGGGCAGCGAGCAAACCAGTTTCGCCCATGCGAACGGGGGACAGGTGAGCCAACTCAAAACTCAAGACGATGCGAGTGCACCAGAGACAGATGGGCTCGCATGTCGTAACGTCATCGGGTCGGCGTCGCCGAGGGGCGCCGATCCGGTGAGGGGCTCGCCATGACATCTTGCGGATGATCGCGACGGAATGACCCGACGGCCGCACGCACCTCCCCCTGCCGGGCTAAGGTGAGAGTCAGGGGGAGATGGGGAGTTACGGCGATGGGAGAGGTAGTCACGCCTGACCGTTCCCGCCAACCTGTGCTCAAGCACGTGCAGGTGCGGGAGTACGTCCGAAGCCTGATCCAGGATGCAGAGCCCGGAAGTCCGGCACCGTCGGAACGCGAGCTCGTGCAACGGTTCGGAGTGGCTCGGATGACGGTGCGGCAGGCGCTGGACGCACTCGTCACGGAAGGGTTGCTCGAGCGAGTACCCGGCCGTGGCACGTTCGTGGCCAGGTCGAAGATCGACGTACAGATCCGACTGTCCAGCTACACCGAGGAGATGGCGCGCCGCGGAATGACCGCGTCGTCGCAGACACTCCTGGCGCGCATGGAGTCCGCCGGGCCCGGCGTGGCCCGGGCACTCGAGATCACCGAGGGCGACAAGGTCGTGCACTGGCAGCGGATCCGGTTCGCCGACGAGACGCCGATGTGCATCGAGGACGCCTACATGGCCGACAGCATCGTGCCCGAGTTCCTCGAGTCACCCCTGCCGGAGAGCCTGTACGCCGAGTTCAAGCGGCGCGACCTCCTGCCCACCTGGGGTGAGGACTCGGTCGACGCCGACCTCGCGCGCCCGGAGGAGGCGAAGCTGCTCGCCATCGAGCCGGGCTCGCCGGTGCTGCGGATCGCTCGTCGGGCCTTCGCCGGCAACATCGCGGTAGAGGTCTCGCGCTCGACGTACCGCGCCGACCGCTACACGCTGTGGGTGCCGGTCTGCCGGCCGAACCAGCCGGTCAGGAGCCGCTGAGCCCCGGCTTGGGGCGCTGGTTGTGGTGGTCCACCACCTGGTGGGCCACCTCGGCCAGCTTGACGTTCATGTCCTGAGACGCCCGGCGCAGGATCGCGAAGGCCTCCTCGTCGGTGACCTTGTGGAAGGCCATCATCAGGCCGACGGCCTTGCCGATCTCGCGGTTGCTCTCGAGCCCTTCGCGCAGGGTGCGCGCCTGCTGATGGTTGGCCGCGGCGACCAGGGCGACCGATGCGAAGGCCGCCAGGACCGCTGCCTGGTCGACCGAGGACTCGGTGAGCGCGTGCGGTCGGTCGCTGAAGACGTTCAGCGAGCCGATCTTCTGGTCGCCGAGCAGGAGGCGGAACCCGGCCATGCCGCGCACGGGAGTCTCGTCGACAACCCGTTCGCGCAGGCGCGGCCAGGCAGAGGCGGAGGTCAGATCGGGGTCAAGCTGCGCCGCCTCGTCGTGGATGGCGTCGACACACGCACCCTCGCCCACCTCGCGCTCGAGGTCGTCGACGTGCCGCGCAATGTCGTCCGAGGCGGCAGCGGTGACCAGCTTGCCGTCCCGGGCGATCATGATGCTCGCGTGGTCACAGCCCTCGATGAGGTGGAGCGCCGCGTCGCAGATGGCCTGGTGCATCTCGCCGTAGTCGTCGCCGGCGTAGACCAGCCCCGCCAGACCGCGGAACACCCTGCCAGGGTCCCCGCCGGCGGCCCGCTCGACTCTGGTGTCGTCGGAAGTCACGTCATGTGCCCTAGCTGTGGCTCGGGAAAGGCTCGCCCGGGTCCCGGGCGACGGTCAAGCATGCCACACCGGGAGCCCGCCCAGCGGTGCGACGGCGATGCCCGAGTGCTCGCAGACCCAGGTCGGGTCCGGCCCGCCGAGCTCCGGGTGAATGTACAGCGCGTGTGGGTCGAGCTGGTCGCACGCCCGGCACAGCGGCCACCGGCCGATGCGCTCGAGAAGGGCGTCCTGCACGTCCTGGGCGATCAGCCCGGCGACGTACTGCCTGCCTTCCTCCCACTGCGAGGTCCACCAGCGTCGGGTCGTCACGGCCTCCTCCAGGGCGGAGACCGTCTGGGGATCTGCCGCCTGGGTCACCTCGAGGTCGTGCAACACGAGAGCGCGTGCCGTCAACAGGGCGTCGTCGGATGTCACGATGTCCATTGTGAACACAGAGGGCCAACCCGTCGCCGCCCTCCTCGAGGTCGTGGTGCTCCATCCGCGCGATGTCGCGGGTGCGGACGAGGGTGGTGCGGACCGTCTCTTCCTCGTCGCCGACGTCGAGTCAGGTGGTCTGTCGCCCGAGCCCGCGACCGTCTCCGCGGTCTGCAAGGAGACCGAGGTTCCGGTGCGGGTGATGCTGCGCCTCAACGACGGGTTGAGCACGACGGGGGGTGAGCTGAGCCGTCTCGTGGGGCTCGGCGAGGACTACCTCTCGATCGGTGCCCAAGGGCTCTCCTTCGGCTTCCTCACCTCGGACCTGGAGGTGGACGTGGAGGTCTGCGGCTACCTGGCCGACCGGCTGCCCCAGGTGCCCTGGACGTTCCATCGCGCCGTCGACTCGGCGCTGAGCACGGACCGCGCCTGGCGGCAGCTCGCGGGCCTGCCCGGTCTCGACGCGGTGCTGTCCGCCGGCTCGCCTCGCGGGCTGGAAGCGGGCTGCGACGAGCTCGTCGACCGGGCGGGCGCCGACCCGCAGGTCGCTCGGCTGTTGATGGCCGGCGGTGGGCTCCGGGGTGAGCACGTGCCGTGGCTGGCCCGTGCCGGGGTGCGGCAGTTCCACGTCGGCTCCACGGTGCGGCCGGGCGGGTCGTGGACCAGGTCGTACGTCGACCCGGCCCATGTGCGCTCGTGGCGGATGCTGATCGACGACGCGGTGGAGCATGCCGAGACGCTCCGTCACCCCGCTGGTGGGTCGACGGAGTGACTCTGCTGATCGACCCGCCCAACTCGGAGGGGCACGGCCGGATGTGGTCGCACCTGGCGAGTGACGAGTCCTTCGACGAGCTCCATCGGTTCGCGGCCGCGCTCGGGATCCCGAGGCGGGGGTTCGACCGCGACCACTACGACATCCCTGCCGACCGCTACGAACAGGTCGTGGCCGCAGGTGCGGTGCCGGTCTCGAGCCGCGAGCTGATCCGTCGCGTGATGGCCGCTGGGCTGCGCAGGCGCAAGGCCGAGGTGCTCCGTCCGCGCAGGGCCGGGCAGTCGCTGGTCCGGGCCCGTCGGCTGGTGCCCGGGGACACCGTGGCCGTCGTCGCACCCGCTGGTCCGGTTCCGCCCGACCGGCTCGACGCCGGACTCGAGGTCCTGCGCTCATGGGGGCTCGTGGTGCAGGAGATGCCGCACGTGCGTGGGCAGCTGGAGGACCTGGACTACCTCGCGGCCACCGACGCCTCGCGCGCGGCCGATCTCATGGCCGCTTGGTCGGACCCGGGGGTGGCGGCTGTCTTCTGCGCCCGGGGAGGCTATGGGGTGCAGCGCATGGTGGACCTCCTCGACTGGGAGTCGCTGGCCCAGGCGGGGCCCAAGGTGCTGGTGGGGTTCTCTGACGTCACCGTGCTGCACCAGGCGTTCGCGAGCCGACTGGGCGTGTCGACCGTCCACGGGCCGGTGGTGACGAGTCTGGGTGCGGGCGACGAGGACTCGAGGGCACACCTGAGGTCCCTGTTGTTCGACCCGGAGTCGGTGCTCTCGCTGACGCCTGATCCGGTGCCGGCGCTGGTGGGTGGCCGGGCGGTGGGGCCGCTCGTGGGAGGAAACCTTGCGCTCCTGGCGGCCGAGGTAGGGACGTCCACCGCGTTGTCCGCGGCCGGTTGCATCGCGGTGCTGGAGGACGTCGACGAGAGCCTCTACCGCCTCGACCGGATGCTGACCCAGCTGCTGCGCGCGCGGTGGTTCGACGACGTGAGGGGCATCGCCCTCGGCGGGTTCAGCGGCTGCGGCTCGGAGGAGTCGCTGCGCCTTCTCTTCGAGGACCGACTCGCTCCACTCGGCGTGCCGACGGTCATGGGGGTCCCCGTCGGACACGCCGACCGGAACCTCGCAGTGCCGTTCGGCATCCCGGCCGTCCTCGACGCCGACGCCGGGACGCTCGTGCTGCGCGAGCCGGCCCTGCTGTGAGCCTCGCAGGGCACAGCTAGGCTCGCCGCATGACCGTCGACGTCGTGACCTCGATCGAGATCAACCGCCCTCGCGCAGCGGTGGCCTCGTTCGCCGGGGACCCGGGCAACGCGACGGCGTGGTACCAGAACATCAAGTCCGTCGAATGGGAGACCGCACCTGCTGTGGAGGCCGGATCGCGTGTGGCGTTCGTGGCGCGCTTCCTCGGTCGCACTCTCGCCTACACCTACGAGCTGGTCGAGGTGGTCGATGCGGAGCGGCTGGTGATGAGCACCTCCCAGGGTCCGTTCCCGATGACCACGACCTACGTGTGGGAGGACACCCCGAACGGTGGCACGCGGATGACGCTGCGCAACGCAGGCGAACCGGCAGGGTTCTCCAAGGTCGCCGCGCCCGTGATGGCGAAGGCGATGCGCCGGGCGAACCACAAGGATCTCGCACGTCTCAAGGAGATCCTGGAGCTCTGAGGGTTGGCAGTGCCCGTTGTGGTTGCAGGAGACCGCGAACGGATGGCTGCTCAAGTCCCGTTCCCCGTCGTGAGGCCGGCGAGCTCGCGCTCGACGTTGGCGCGTGCTCGGTGCTCCCACGACTGCTGCGCCGACAGCGTGTGGAAGAGGGTCGGCTTGGCGAGGAGCGACCGCAGCACCTGGGCCCGTCCGGCGCGGAACGTCGCGTCGTCGAGGTGGGCGTACTCCCGCCGTACGTCGTGCACGTACTCGTCGTACCGCTCGGGGCCGCTGGCCAGGATGGCGAGGTCGGCGTCACAGAGCAGCCGGCCTGCCAGATCGTTGGGCGCGGGACGGTGCTCGCGGGTCAGCCGGACGAGACGGGCCACCTCCGCGACCAGGGTCCGGGGCACGTCGCAGGCTGCCAGCGTGGTCTCGGCCAAGGCAGCGGATCGTTCCTCGTCGTCCGGCCGGCCGTCGTACACCGCGTCGTGGAACCAGGCCGCGAGCATCACCGCGTCCCGGTCGGCGCCCTCAGCCTCCGGCTGGGTCAGCAGGTCGTCGAGATTCGCGAGCACCTCGGCGAGGTGGCGGAGGTCGTGGTAGCCCCTGTGGGAGGCCGCGTAGCAGTCGACGAGCCGATCCCGCAGGGCGGTCTGCTCAGTGAGTCGGCCGGGCCAGTGCTGATCCACATCTTTCACTCCGCGAGTGTGGCATTTCGGGTCGAAGGACTCTCCGACGACACCGTTCGCACAACGATGATGGACACGTGGACACGGCCGCCGGCACGCGCATCGACCATGCCGGCCTGACTGCCGCTGAGGCGGCGCGCAGGCTGGAGGAGTACGGCGCCAACAAGCCACCCGAGACGCCGCCGCGCGGCTGGGTCAGGCGGGTCCTGGACCAGCTGCGAGACCCGATGATCCTGCTGCTGCTCGGGGCGTTCACGGTCACCGTCGTCATCAGCGACGTCACCGACGCGGTCATCATCGGGGTCGTGATCGTGCTCAACACCTCGATCGGGGTGTTCCAGGAGGTGCGCGCCGAGAACGCGATCGCCGCTCTGGGCCGGATGGCGGCCCCTCATGCTCACGTGTACCGCGATGACAAGCTCGTCGCGATCCCGGCCAGCGAGCTGGTGCCCGGAGACCTGCTTCGGCTGGAGGCGGGGGACGTCGTTCCGGCTGATGCCGACGTCGAGGAAGCCTTCGCGCTCCAGGTCGACGAGTCCGCCATGACCGGGGAGTCGGTGCCCGTCGCGCGGGGCGTCGCCCAGGAGGTCCTCGCCGGCACCGTGCTGACGAAGGGCCGTGCCGTGGCCACGGTGACGCGGACGGGTGCGGACAGCGGGCTCGGCAAGATCGCAGCCCTGATCGCGAGTGCTGGCGTCAGACCCACGCCACTCCAGCAGCGCCTGAAGCGCCTCTCGCACGTGCTGGTCCTCGCCGTCCTCGCGCTCTGCGCTCTCGTGTTCGTGCTCGGCCTGCTGCGGGGCGAGCCGGCGACGGAGATGCTCATCATCGCCGTCAGCCTCTCCGTGGCCGCGATCCCGGAGTCGCTGCCGGCGGTGGTGTCGATCTCGCTGGCACTCGGCGCCTATCGGATGGCCCAGCGTGCCGCCGTCGTGCGCTGGCTGCCGGCGGTGGAGACTCTCGGGTCGGTGACCGTGCTCGCGTCCGACAAGACCGGCACGCTCACCGAAGGCCGGATGGTCGTCCAGCGCCTGTGGACGCCTGCCGGCGAGAGCGCCGTCAGCGGGCGCGGCTACGGTACGTCGGGCATCATCGAGCCGAAGGCCGGTGACCATCTGCTTCGGGACCTCGTGCTGTGCAACGACGCCCATCTCGCGGGTCCGGAGGAGGGCGAGTGGCGGATCGTCGGGGATCCCATGGAAGCGGCACTCCTCGTCGCGGCGGCAAAGGGAGGTGTGGCAGCCCCGGCCTTGCGGCGGCAGTGGGAGCGCGTCGAGGAGGTGCCGTTCGACAGCGAGGGCCAGCGGATGACCACGCTGGACCGGTCGCCCTCGGGTGAGTGGCTGGTGGTCTGCAAGGGCGCCCCGGAGGTCGTCCTGGACCTCGTTCGTGCAGCTGCCGGTGACGACGGCATCGGCCACGTCGACGCCGCGCATCGGATCGCGCACGAGCTCGCCTCCCAGGGCTTCCGCGTCATCGCCGTCGCGGAGGCCTCTCACCCACAGCGCCCCGCCCACGACGTGCTCGAGGAGGGTCTGGAGCTCGTCGGACTCGCCGCCATCGCCGATCCCGCACGGGAGACCGCGGCGCAGGTGGTGGCCGACTGCCAGGACGCCGGCGTGCACCTGGTGCTGATCACGGGTGACCATCCCGAGACCGCCCGCGCGATCGCCGACGAGATCGGCATCTCGGCGGCGGCGCCCGGCGTCGCCCTCGGAGAGGACGTCGCCCGTGGCGAGCACGTCGACCACGTCGAGGAGATCGGTGTCTACGCCCGCACCAAGCCGGAGCAGAAGGTCGACATCGTCAAGGCCTGGCAGGACCGCGGCCACATCGTCGCCATGACCGGTGACGGCGTGAACGACGCGCCCGCCCTGCGCCGGGCAGACATCGGGGTCGCCATGGGGCAGCGCGGGACCGAGGTGGCCCGCCAGGCGGCCGCTCTCGTCCTCGCCGACGACGACCTGCGCACCGTGGTCGTCGCGGTCGCGGAAGGACGCCGGATCTTCTCGAACATCCGAACCTTCCTTCGCTACGGACTCTCCGGTGGCTTCGCGGAGGTCGCGGTCCTCCTGGCCGGTCCGTTCCTCGGCATGCCGCTGCCACTGAACGCCGCCCAGATCTTGTGGGTCAACATGCTCACCCACGGACTGCCGGGCGTGGCCTTCGGCGGTGAGCCGATCGACAAGGCAGTCATGAAGCGACCCTCGCTGTCGCCGTCACGGTCCGTGCTGGGGGAGGGCCTCGGTCTGCAGATCGTGAGCACGGGCATCGTGATCGGTCTCGTGTCGCTGGCTGCCGGCCTGCTCGCCCAGTCCCACGCCGAGGACGTGCAGACCTGGGTCTTCCTGACCATCGGTCTCGCCCAGCTCGGCGTGGCACTGGCCCTCCGCGCGCCCCGGGGCGACGCGGGGTGGCGGGGACGAGGCCTCGAGCTGGCGGTCGCCGGCGCGGCTCTCCTCCAGGTGGCAGGTGTGCTGCTCCCGCCGCTGCGCGAGCTGCTGAGCACCGAGCCCGTCTCGTCCCAGGACTTCCTCATGCTGCTGGGTCTGAGCGTCATCCCGGGCGTGGTCATCGGCATCGAACGGCTCCTCAGGCACCGCCGTTGACGGCAGCCCGACATTTCACGGCCGTGAAACACAGCCGTAGTCGCCCGGCAAGGAAGCCCCGCGAGGCTCCTTGGTGCACCCACTGAGCAAAGGAGTCACCCATGTTGTGGCAGGTACGCGCATTGCTGGAGGACAGGCCGGGCGCCATGGCGGCGTTGGCGGTCAGCTGCGGGAAGCAGTCGGTCAACATCCTGGGGATGCAGGTCTTCCCCGCCGCCGACGGTCGCGTGGTGGACGAGCTGGTCCTGCACACCCCTGGTGGCTGGGCAGCCGAGGACGTCGAGCAGCTCTGTGTCCTCGCGGGCGTCGACGACCCGATCGTCGCGGTGTGCTCGCAGCGCGCGCTCGAGGACCAGCCGGTCCGCTACATGCGCGCGGCCCAGGTCGTGATGGAGGACCCTGCGCTCCTCGAGGACCAGCTGTGCAGGCTGCTCGACGCGTTCCCCGCCGACGGTCTGCCGGGTCTCGAGTCGCTCGTTCTCGACGACGCGTACGGGCCGCCCGTGCGACTGTCGCGGCGGGTGCCGTTCACGGACACGGAGCTCGCACGGGCGTCGGAGCTCCGACGCCTTGCGGCCGCGGTGCTCGGCACCGACCCCGACCCGGCACTGCTGCCGAGGGCCGCGGCTGCGACAGCACCGGTCGACCCGGGGACGGTGACCCTCCGGCCGGGCACGGTGCAAGACGTCGACGCGCTGGTCGCGATGCACGCCCGGTGCTCGGCGGCCACGACCTACCGCCGCTACCACGCCCCGCTTGCAAACATCAGCCCACGGCGCGCACGTGCGCTCCTCGAGCCCCCCGGCGGCCTGAGCGTCGTGGCAACCGTGGGGGCCGACATCGTCGCGATCGGCATGCTCGCCCCTGACGGCGCCGGTGCCGAGCTGGGCCTCATGGTCGAGGACGGCTGGCAGCGCAAGGGTTACGGCGCGAAGCTGCTGCGGGCCCTCGCGATCGAGGCCGCGAGCCGGGGCATCGACACGCTGACCTGCATGGTCCAGCGTGACAACGACGTGGTGCTCGCGACGATCCGAAGCGCCGGCCTCCGGGCGCGGGTGACCTTCGACGACGGGGCCACCCGCTACCGCCTCCCGGTCCAGTCGCTCCGCGGTACGGCACCGCTGGTCGCCCTGCTGCACGAACGGCGCGAGCTGCGGGAGGTCTACGCGCCGGCGGACCTCATCGACCAGGCGGTGCGTGGCGGGGCGTGAGCTCCTCGGGCAGGTCCTCGGCGTGGAGTACGACGAGCGACGTCACGGCGCGGGTGAGGCAGACGTAGAGCCGGCGGAGTCCGGTGACACGGTCAGCCTCACCCGCGACCAGGCCGGCGGGCTCGAGGAGCACCACGTGGTCGAACTCGAGGCCCTTCGCCAGGGTCGCCGGCACGAGGTCGAGCTTGGCCTCGACGGCGTCGGGCTCCTCCCCGAGCAGGGCGTGGGGGATGTCCGCCTTCCTCAGGGCGGCGGCGACCTCGGTCACGGCGGCGTCCGGGAGGATCATCCCGACCGAGCCGATCCGGCCGAGCGCCCGCCGGGCCTCCTCGACCGAGGCCTCCACCAGGTCGTCTACGCGGGCCACCTCGAGCTCGCCGCGGGTCCGTCGTACCGACGTCGGCGGCTCGAGCTCGGGCGCGATGACGGGAAGCAGCCGGGCGGCGTACTCGATCACCTCGCCGGGCACCCGGAAGCCCCGGGTGAGCTGCTCGATGTGGGCCTTCGGCTTGCCGAGGTGCGTGAGCGCCTCCTCCCAGGAGCGGCTGCCCCAGGGGGCCGTGGCCTGGGCGAGGTCGCCCAGGACGGTGGTGGACCCCGTCGTGCACCGGCGACCGACGGCGCGAAGCATCATCGCCGACAGGTCCTGCGCCTCGTCGGCGACGACGTGGCCGAGGCTCGGCGTGCGGGAGATCAGGTCGGCCGCCTCGTCGATGAGGACCGCGTCCGCGACCGACCATGGTGCGGAGCCGGGTCCCTTCGGCGCCTTGGCCCACAGCAGCAGCGACTGCTCCTCCTCGCTCAGCACGCCGTCGGCGGCGCGGGCGAGGAACGCCGGCTCGCTCAGCAGCCGCAGGACCAACCGGGCGGGGTCGACCGCGGGCCACAGGAGGCCGGCGTACTGCTTGACGGGGCGGCTGCGCGCCACGGCGTCCTGGACCCGGTCGTCGGGCGAGTCGCCGGCGAGCTCCATCTTGACCAGGACCTTGTGCGCCAGCAGCTGCGGCAGCATCGCGCGGGCGGCGCCGTAGCGGACCCCGCGCTCGCGCAGGGACGCGACCAGCTCTTCGGCCTCGTAGGTCGCGACCCGCCAACGCCTGGCGCCGCGGGGCACGACGAGTCCTTCGGTCGGTGGCTCCAGATGGGACCACAGGGCACGGTGGAGCACGGTCGCCATCCGGGCGTCGCCCTTGAGCGTCGCGACGTCCGCGGGGTCCTCGCCCCGGATCGTGTAGCGGGCATTGAGGCCGGCCAGCGTCTTGCCGACCAGCTCCTCGATCGTGGTCTGCTGCGCGTCGATCTCACCGAGCGCGGGAAGCACGTCACCGATGTAGCGGAGGAAGGAGGCGTTCGGCCCGACCACGAGCACGCCCTGACGGGAGAGCTGGTCGCGGTGGGTGTAGAGCAGGTAGGCGGCCCGATGCAGCCCCACCGCGGTCTTGCCTGTCCCAGGAGCACCCTGCACCAGCACCGACCGGTCCGCCTCGGCCCGGACGATCAGGTCCTGCTCCGGCTGGATGGTGGCGACGATGTCGCGCATCGGTCCGACGCGGGGCCGTTCGATCTCGGTCTCGAGGATGGCGGAGTGGCTCTCCTCGATTCCCTCGAGCAGCCGCTCGTCCTCGAAGGCGGTCATCTCGCCCTGCTGGAACCCGAACCGCCGGCGCAGCCGGACGCCCATCGGGTCGGCCTTGCTGGCTCGGTAGAACGCGGCGCTGATCCGGGCCCGCCAGTCCACGACCATCGGGTCACCCGACTCGTCGGTGACGTGTCGACGGCCGATGTAGAACCGCTCGCCGCGCGCGTCCTCGTGGGCCTCGTCGTAGTCGAGCCGGCCGAAGAACAACGGCACCGTCGGGTCGTCCTCCAGCGCCTTCATCCGCAGGTAGATGGTGGACTCCAGCACCTGCTGGCTCACCCAGTCGCCTGCGGCCGAGGTGTCGAGTGCCGCGGTGCGGGCACGCATCCGGGCGAGTGCGGATCGTGACCGGGCGAGGTGCTCGCGCTCGGTCGCGATGGCCGGGTCCGTGTCGGCGGCGGACTCGGTGTCGGTGGACATGCTGCTACCTCCGCTGGTGCGGCTCGGGCTGTGGGGGCCTTGCGACGCTACCAGCGCGGTCGTACGCCGTCATGCGGTTTTCCGAGCAGCTGCCGCCTCGGAGAGAGATTGTCTCGGCCAGCTGAAAAGTGGTCACAAACGGCGTGAAACGGACCCTGGAACCGGTCGTCTGTGACCACTTTCGCGATGTCCACACCTTCTGCTCAGGATTCGGCTGCGATGTCGTCGGCGTCCATGATCCGGTAGGCGTATCCCTGCTCGGCGAGGAAGCGCTGCCGGTGCTGGGCGAAGTCGGCGTCGACGGTGTCGCGGGCGACGATCGCGTAGAAGCGGGCCGAGCGGCCGTCCTGCTTGGGACGGAGCAGGCGGCCGAGTCGCTGAGCCTCTTCCTGCCGTGACCCGAACGACCCGGAGACCTGGATCGCCACCGCCGCCGAAGGCAGGTCGATCGAGAAGTTGGCGACCTTGGACACCACGAGCAGCTCGATCTCGCCGGCACGGAAGGCGTTGAAGAGCCGCTCCCGCTCCTTGACGGAGGTCTCGCCCTTGATGACGGGCGCGTCGAGCCGCTCGCCGATCTCGTCGAGCTGGTCGATGTACTGGCCGATCACCAGCGTCGGCTCCCCGGCGTGCTTCTTGACCAGCTGCTCCACGACGTCGTTCTTGACATGGGTGCAGGACGCCATCCGGTACCGCTCGTCCGGCTCGGCCGTGGCGTAGGCGAAGCGCTCTCCCTCCGGAAGGGTCACGCGGACCTCGACACAGTCGGCCGGCGCGATCCAGCCCTGCGCCTCGATGTCCTTCCACGGTGCGTCGTACCGCTTCGGGCCGATGAGCGAGAAGACGTCACCCTCGCGGCCGTCCTCGCGCACGAGCGTCGCGGTGAGACCCAGTCGCCGCCGCGCCTGGAGGTCGGCGGTCATGCGGAAGATCGGCGCCGGCAGCAGGTGCACCTCGTCGTACACGACGAGTCCCCAGTCACGGGCGTCGAAGAGCTCGAGGTGGGAGTACACACCCTTCCGCCGCGTGGTCATCACCTGGTAGGTGGCGATGGTGACGGGGCGGATCTCCTTCTTCGTGCCGGAGTACTCGCCGATCTCGTCCTCGGTGAGAGAGGTACGCCGGACCAGCTCGTCCTTCCACTGGCGGGCCGAGACGGTGTTCGTCACGAGGATCAGCGTCGTGGCCCTGGCGTGCGCCATCGCCGCGGCCCCGACCAGAGTCTTGCCAGCGCCGCAAGGGAGTACGACGACCCCGGAACCGCCGTGCCAGAACGACTCGGCTGCCTCGCGCTGGTACGAGCGCAGGTGCCAGCCCTCCTCGTGCAGGTCGATGGCATGGGCCTCGCCATTGACGTACCCGGCGAAGTCCTCCGCCGGCCAGCCGAGCTTGAGCAGGGCCTGCTTGAGGTTCCCCCGCTCGGAGGGGTGCACGGTCACGGTCTCGTCGTCGATGCGCGCGCCCAGCATCGGCTTGACCTTCCTGGCGCGCAGCACCTCCTCGAGCACCGGCCGGTCGGAGGAGGCGAGGACCAGGCCGTGCACCGGGTGCTTCTCCAGCCGCAGTCGCCCGTAGCGGGCCATGGTCTCGGCGATGTCGACGAGCAGGGCGTGGGGGACGGAGTAGCGGGAGTACGCCAGGAGCGTGTCGATGACCTGCTCGGCGTCGTGGCCGGCTGCCCTGGCGTTCCACAGACCCAGTGGGGTGAGCCGGTACGTGTGCACGTGCTCCGGGGAGCGCTCGAGCTCCGCGAACGGCGCGATCGCCTTGCGGCAGTCCTGGGCGCGCGCGTGGTCGATCTCGAGGAGCAGGGTCTTGTCGGACTGGACGATCAGGGGTCCGTCGGTCACGAGGCTGCCCCAGCAGGGGTCGACCCGGCGGTGGTCGACCGCGGCGGGATCCCGGTCGAGACGGCCTTCTGCCTTGCGCGGTAGGCCGCGACGTTGGCGCGGGAGGAGCACCTGTCGGAGCAGTAGCGCCGGGACTGGTTCGGTGAGGTGTCCACGAAGACGTTCGTGCACGGGCTGGCGTCGCACACGCCGAGCCGCGTTGCACCGAGGTCGCACACGAGGGTGGAGAGACCCATCAGCGACTCCGCCACGAGGAGCTCGGCCACCGAGGACGTGCTGTCGGCGACGTGCATGTGCCACTTGCCGGGCTCGTGGCCGGCGATGTACGGCGTCACCGGATGCTTGGCCAGCAGGCCGTTGAGCAGCTCGACGACCTTCGCCTCGTCACGCTCGTTGGACGCCTCGAACACGGGGCGGAGCTCGCGCTGGAACCGGCGGAGCGCGGTGGCGTCGCGCTCGACGACCTTGTCCAGGAGCCATGCCCGTTCACCGAGGTAGCCGCGGAGGGCGTCGGCGTCCTCGATGTCCGCGTTCACGAGATCCGCGGACCGCTCGGCGTAACGAACAAAGTCCATGTGTGCAGGTTACCGACCGGTGCCAACCCGACCTCACGGTAAGGGGTCGGTGGACCAGTCCAGCTCAGGCGTGCTCGTCGACGGCGTTGACCGCCGTCACCCGGTGGATCGCGAAGCTGCGCACGTCGTCGGCCCGGTGGTCGAACGCGGTCAGCCAGCCGGCGTCCACCTTCACCGGGTCCACGACCCGCTCGACCGTCGACCCATGGTTGTCGAGGTAGGAGATCCACACGGTCGTCCTCGTCTCGACCGCTTCGCGCAGAGCCGCCATGGTGGCCATCGGCCCGCTTCGGGAGAGGGTCGTGGCCTCGGACCGGCTGGGGCGGTTCTGGGCGGCGCGGTCGCCTGCCCGGATCGCCCCGACCGTCGCGGCGACGCGTGCTGCCAGGCGAGCCGCGCCGAGCTCCGGGCTGGGCGGTCGGTGCCGAGGAGGTCTGGCCCGGTGGGTGTCCTTCCGGGCAAGCCGTACCGTGCCGTCGGGTGCCTCCACCACCGGCGCGAGGCCGAGCTCACGCAGCCGGGGAAGGAGTACGTCGATCGGCACGTCGCTCACGACCACGGTCGGCGCGATCTGCCGGAGTCGTAGTCCCGAAGCGCGGGGGTCGTGCACCAGGCCGGCGAGCGCGGTCTCGTCGTCGCTGCGCAGGAACGAGCCCGCCGCCCCGACCCGCACGGTGCCGAAGCGCCGTGCGACGTCGTCGACGAGGTACACCAGCGGCTGGGGAACGGGTGTGCGAGACGCCGCGCTGATGAAGCCGTGGACCTCCGCGGACGACCAGCCGGAGTCGAACGCACGGCGGACGGACGAGGCCGTGAACCGGTAGACGGTGGCGCCGCCGCGCGACTCGATGTCGGCCATCATCGCGAGCTTGTGGGCGAGGTGGTGCTCGAGCGGCCCGGGCGCGACCGCCGTCAGGTCAGCCTGCAGGAGGACGTGGTCGACCGGCTCGGGGAGCAGCGGCTCGAGCGCCTCGGCAGCGTCTCGCCGCGCGTGGTCCCCGGAGATGAGGGCGCGCCCGTGCGCCGACAGACCGCCGAGTGCCGTGACCCCCAGGACCGCGGACTCCTCGACCGCCCAGGCGACAGCCTCCGCCCGTTGCGCCGGTCGCCGGGGCCGCAGCCACCGGACCCGGTCGACCAATGAGGCGACGCCCGTGCCAGGCGCGAGCACCTCCCCGGGGGGCAGCTCGGCCAGGAGGTCGAGAGCCGCGCGACGAGCCTCGGGAGCCCAGGCGCGCTCGATGTCGGCCACCAGGGCGTTGACGGCCTTGCGGCTCTCGTCGCGGGTCCCTACCAGCCCCATCAGCCGCGGGCTCGCCAGCCACGCCGTCGCCAGCGCGGCCCAGCGGCTCCCCGCCGAGCCGTTGGTCCACACGTCGAACGCGTCGGTCGGCAGCCAGGCCGAGTCGAGATGGTCGGTGTCGCCGACCGCGACCAGGCCCGCTGCTGCGGCGATCTCGACGTGCAGGGCGGCGGTGCGGTCGTCGACGTGGAGGAGCTCGGCAGCCGCACGCAGGTCCCGGACCCCGAGCCCTCCGGTGCGCAGCGCCGCAGGCGGGTGGGTGCCCCAGTGCTCCAGCAGCAGCTCGACGTGCCGGACGAAGTCGAAGGCAGCCCCCGCCGCGGCGCGGTCGACCAGGCCCTGGTCACGGCTGGAGGTCGCCAGGCCGGGGGCATGGTCCACCCGGTGCCGGGTGGTGCGACCGCCGCGGAGACAGATCGCGACCTCGCGCGGGACCAGGACGTGCTTGCGGTCACGGGCGATCACGAGCCCCCGCGCGAGCAGCTGGTCCACCGGCGCGCTCGACTCCTCACGGCTGACCGTCCGGTCGGTGGACGCGACCGTGCCGGCTGCAGCGTCACGTTCGAGGTGGTCGAGGATCGCCCGCGCCTTCTCGTCGACCTCGCCGACCAGCTCGTCCACGGCCTCCTGCTCGGCCAGGTGCAGCGCAACGGAGGCGATGTCGGTGTGCCTGTCACCCGAGACGGCGAGGCCGAGGTCGCGGGCCAGCGCGGACACCCGGGCGGGGCCGTAGCTCGACAGCAGCTGCTCCGCTGCGGGGCCGAGTCCGCTGACCGTCGTACCCACGATGTCGGCGAGCACGGTCACGATCCGCAGCTCGGCAGGAGTGCCCCACAGCAGCGCGCGGTCGTACAACCGGTCCGCGGCCGCGGCGACGGAGCCAGGATCGGCGTTCACGTGATCCTGGAGGTCGGCGAGGGCCGCGCGGCCACCGAGGGCGACGGCCGCGTCGAGCACGACGAGCTCGAGCACGTCGAGCTCGTCGACGGCTCGCAGCACCGAGGCCCGGGTGCTGGCCCGTGAGGCGAGCTGGCTGGAGTCCTGGGGTGCGGGCACGGAGAGGTCCGGACGGGCCTCGAGCAGGCGCGCCAGACTCTCGTCCGACCAGGCGCGGAACTGGTCGGCCAGGGTGCGTGGGGCACTGCTTTCGGCCATCCGCTCCACGGTACTAGCGGGGGCCGGAGATCAGCGCCTCCCCGGGTCAGGCGGGCCCGTGTCCGTTCAGGTCGGTCGGGGTCTGCGCGGGCGCCTGGGTGCCCCCGGACACGAGCTTGTTCAGGAACGGCCCGACGATGTCCACCGGGAGCGGGAAGACGACGGTCGAGTTCTGGTCCGCCCCGAGCTCGAGGAGGGTCTGCAGGTAACGGAGCTGCAGCGAGGCCGGGCTCCGGCTCAACGTGTCCGCCGCCTGCCTGAGCTCCTCGGACGCCTGGAGCTCGCCGCGGGCGTTGATGATCTTGGCGCGTCGCTCCCGTTCGGCCTCGGCCTCTCGGGCCATCGCGCGCTGCATCGCCTCGGGGATCTCCACGTCCTTGATCTCGACCACCCGGACCTCCACGCCCCACGGCTCGGTCTGGGCGTCGATGATCTTGCGCAGGTCCTCGTTGAGGTCCTCTCGATGGGCGAGCAACGTGTCGAGGTCGGCCCGTCCGAGGAGAGACCTGAGGGTGGTCTGCGCGATCTGTGAGGTGGCGACGGCGTAGTTCTCAACCGCCATCACGGACTTCAGGGGGTCCACGACCTGGAAGAGCACGACGGCGTTCACCCGGGCCGGCACGTTGTCGCGGGTGATGACCTCCTGCGGCGGGATGGTGAGCGTGACGACGCGCAGGTCCACCCGGATCAGCCGGTCCGCGAAGGGCAGCAACAGTCGCGGTCCTGGCTCGTAGAGCGGACGCAGCCGCCCGAGCCGGAAGACCACGCCTCGTTCGTACTCGCGAAGCACCCGTGTGGAGGCCACGAGTGCCGCCGCCACCAAGGCCACCAGGCCGACCACGACGACCACCACCACGGTCATGTTCGCTTCTCCTTCTGAGGGCCGATGCCCCATCGAGTGGCGTAGCGGTCCACGGCTGCTTCGACATCCGCCGACACGCCGACCGCGTGCGGCACGTGCGCGGGGAACCCCGACGGCGACTGCCACAGGTGAGCCGCCAGCGGGATACCGGAGAGCAGCACGACGACAGCCGTGAGAGCCAGCACCACGACGTCCGCCGGCGTGTGGCTCCCGAACAACATGCCGACCGGCAGCAACAGCCCGATCAACGCCACCGCACACGAGATGCCGCGATGGAACCTGCCGGCCTCCGAGTGCGGCCAAGGATCCACCTCGCGGACCACCTCACGGCCGTGGGCCGAGGTCGTGCAGTCGGCCTTCACCGGGCAGCTGTTGCACACCGACGGCTTCGCGCGGTAGCGCATGGTGCGCTGCTCGGGGTCGAACGTGGTCGGCCACAACCACTGGTCCTGCGGGCAGACCCACGCGTCGTGGCCGGGGTGGTAGGTGAAGGACCCGTTGCGCCAGGCCTGGGAGCGTCGGGCGACCCTCCGGGCGAGCAGGTCGAAGGAGTACGCGACGGCGAGCAGGAAGCCGCTGTATGCCGCCACCAGCCAGACCGAGGAGTCTGCTGACGTCATCTGCGGTCCCCGGCCCCAACGGGCTCGAGCTCGGTGAACAGCACGTCCTCAGGCATCTCGTGGGTGACCGTCCCGGTTCGGAGGTGGCGGATGCCGAGCCAAGCGATCCAGAGGAACGGCAGCGTGCCGCCCACGATGAAGATGACATCGCCGGGGAGGCGCATCCACTCCAGCAGCGAGTTGCCAGGGGTGGTGATGTACCCGAGCGACCGCGCGTTGAAGTAGCTCTGGTCCACCGAGTGGTAGAGCTGGAGCACGCCGAGCGGGAGGAGCGTCGCGAACACCATCCAGGCGAGGCCGATGTTCAGGGACCAGAACGAGATCCTGGCCAGCTTGTCGGGCCACTTGTCCGCCGGGATCAGGTAGCGGAGCGCGAACATGCTCAAGCCCACCGCCAGCATGCCGTAGACCCCCATCATCGCCGCGTGCCCGTGGTTCGCGGTGAGCGCAGTGCCGATCTGGTAGTACGAGACGATCGGGAGGTTGATCAGGAACCCGAAGACACCGGCGCCCAGGAAGTTCCAGAAGCCCACGGCCACGAGGAACATCACTGCCCAGCGGTGTGGGAAGGGGGCGTCGGTCTTGCGCTCCTGGCGCGAGCCGAGCTGGAGGAAGGTCCACGCCTCGACGGTCAGGAAGGTGAGCGGGATGACCTCGGCCGCCGAGAAGAACGCACCGAGCGCCATGTGCTCGACCGGCGTGCCGGAGAAGTAGAGGTGGTGCATGGTGCCGATCACGCCACCGGCGGAGTACAGGATGACGTCGAGGAAGATGATCCCCAGCGCGATCCGCTCTCGCACCACGCCGAGCATCACGAAGATGTAGGCGACCATCACGGTGGTGAACAGCTCGAGGAAGTCCTCGACCCAGAGGTGGACCACCCAGAAGCGCCAGAAGTCGGCGACGCTGAAGTGCGTCTCCGTGCCCGCGAGGAGCCCCACGGCGTAGAACGCCGGGATGGCCAGTGCGGAGTAGAAGAACAGCCACGGCATGTTGCCCTTGGACTCGCGCTTGAGACGCGAACGGATGCCCCGGAAGACGATCACGATCCACAGCGTCATGCCGACCGTGAGCAGGATCTGCCACAGGCGCGGCAGATCGAGGTACTCCCACTGCTGGCCGAACACCGGGCTGTTCTTGGCCCAGGAGACACCGTGGATCGACAAGGCCTCGCTGGCCAGGCTGCCCACCACCACGACGACGAGGGCGCCGAGCAGCCCGAAGGAGAGCCAGTGCTGTCTCCGGGGCTCACGACCGGCGATGAACGGTGCCAAGAAGATGCCTGCGGCCAGGAACGCGGCGGCCGTCCAGAACAGGGAGAGCTGGAGGTGCCAGGTGCGGGCCAGGTTGAACGGCAGGAGCTTCGCCAGGTCGATGCCGAAGAAGCTGGCCAGGTCGGCTCGGTAGTGCTCGGCGGCCGCTCCGACCAGGGTCTGCACCACGAACAGGGCGGCGATGACGAAGAAGAACCAGGCGGTGGACCGTTGCGCCGGAGTCAGTGCCACCTCGCCCGGTTGCCGGAAGGCGATCGCCGGGGCCTCGCTGCTGTGCCAGCCGATCCGCTGGCTCCACCGGCCATAGACGGCGAACAGGACCCCGGTCCCGCCGAGAAGGGCGATCAGCGAGAGTCCGCTCCACAGCACGAGGTCGGCGGTCGGACCGTTGTCGACGCGTGGCTCGGCCGGCCAGTTGTTGGTGTAGGTGTAGTCGTGGCCGGGCCGCTCCGAGGCCGCCGCCCAGGCAGTCCACGAGAAGAACGCGGTGAGCTGCCGGACCTGCGTCGGGTCGGTCACGACTCGCGGCTTGAGCCCGTACTTCGTCGAGTTCTCGCCGAAGAAGGACGCGTAGTGCTTGACGTTCGCGTCGAATGCCGAGACCTGGGCGTCGGTGTACACCAGGTCGCCCGAGGCCTTGTCGTAGCGGTTGGTGCGGAACTCCTTCACGACGGCCGAGCGTGTGTCCCGCCGGCCCTCGCTGCGGAACTGCTGGCTCACGTGGTCGGTGGCCCGGCGCAGGTAGTCGGCGGTGAAGTCAGGACCGAGGTACGCCCCGTGGCCGAGCACCGAGCCGTACTCCATGAGCCCGCGGTTGAGGAAGAGCTTCTGGCCGGCCGTGACGTCGTCGCCTGTGAAGAGGACGTCCCCGGACTCGGTCACCACGCGGTCGGGCAGAGGCATCGAGGCGGTGTAGGTGCGGTAGGCCAGGATGCCCATCACGAAGAACCCGAACAGGAGCACCAGCGCGACGCCCTGGACCCAGCTCTTCGAGACCACCATCGGACGGCGGTCGTCCGTTCCGACCTCGGAAGGCGACGAATCTGACCGAAGGCTCATGCTTTCCCCCGAACTGGACGACAACGACTCAAAAGTAAAAAACTGCTTGCTGCGCCGGGAGGCTAGCAGTGGTGCAGGTCACTGCATAGGGCGGCCGGCCTCCGCGGCCGTCTGGATCCCGGGGCTATGTTGCGTGCATGTCCCGGTCGTCCCCGTTCCTCGACCTGCTGTACTCGCAGGCGCCGAGGGAGGCGTACGACGAGGTGCTCACCGACGCGCGACGGGACGGGGTGTCCGAGGCGGAGCTGGAGGAGCTGCGAGAGCAGCTGCGGATCGCGCTACGGCTCCGTGAGCAGTTCACGCGGCAGCGGCAGCGTGAGGCCGAGATGAGCGCGCTGTACGAGACCGCCAAGGACCTCACGGCGATCCGCGACGTCGACCAGATCCTCACCGCCATCGTCCGCCGTGCCCGCTCCCTGCTGCACGCCGACATGACCTACCTGTCGCTGAACGACGAGGCGGAGGGCGCGTCGTACATGCGGGTCACCGACGGCGCGCTGACGGCCGAGTTCCGCAGCCTCCGCCTGCCGCTCGGCACCGGACTGCTCGGGCTCGTGGCGCAGACGGGCGAGCCGTACTTCACCGACGACTACCAGTCCGACGAGCGCTTCCTTCACCGGGAGTACATCGACACCGCGGTCGAGGGCGAGCAGATCCGAGCGATCCTCGGCGTGCCGCTGGAGGTCGAGGGCAAGGTCATCGGTGCGCTGCTCGCCGTGCACCGCACGGTCCGGAAGTTCCCGGCGTCGGAGGTCAGCCTGCTCACCTCCTTCGCGGCACACGCGGCCGTGGCGCTGGAGAACGCCCGGCTCTTCGAACGCACGCAGGCGGCGCTCGCCGAGGTCGACGAGGCGAACCGGCAGATCCGCGCCCACAGCGAGTCCGTCGAGGTGGCGGCGAGCGCGCACGACCGGCTCACCGACGTGCTGCTGCGTGGCGGCGGCGTGCCGGACGTGGCCGCCGTCCTCGCCGACGTGCTGAACGCGTCGCTGGTGGTGTACGACGCGGAGGGACGCGAGCTCGCGGCGGCCGGGGAGACCGTCACGGTCCCGGCTGACCTGGCGCAGGCCGTCGCCGAGTCCCGTGGCTCGGGTCGAAGTGTCGGGCGCGACATGCCGGACGGGGCGAGCGCCTATGTCACCGCTGCTCTGGCGGGTGCCGAGCATCTCGGCACCCTGGTGCTCAGCCGGAAGGCACCTCTCGGTCTCGCGGACCGGCGCACCATCGAGCGCGGCGCTCTCGTCACCGCCCTCGTGCTGCTGTTCAACCGCTCGGTGGCCGAGGCGGAGGACCGGGTGCGCGGCGAGCTGCTCGCGGACCTCATCTCGGGCCGGGAGGCAGACCCCGTGCGGCTCGTCGAGCGCGCGCGCAGGCAGCGAGTGCAGGTCGAGGGCAGGGTCGTGGTGGCGGTCGCCGCTGTCGAGGGTCTCGAACGACACCGGGCCGCCCAGGTTGCGGCGCGGCACGCGGGTGAGCACCGCGGCCTCGGCGGTGACCACGCTGGTCAGGTCGTGGTGGTGGTTCCCGGTGAGGATCCGCTCGCGGCCGGCGAAGCGCTGCAGGCCCGGGTCGCCGCTGCCGGCGGCCGGGCCACGGTGGGGGTGGTCGCAGCTGCCGGCCCCGCGGCCGTTCGATCCGCCTACGTCGAGGCGGCCGGGTGCCTTCGCACGCTCCTCACCCTCGGACGTGCCGGCGAGGTGAGCGACCCTGCGGGCCTCGGCCTGGCGCGGCTCGTCCTCGGCGGCAACGGGCCCGAAGAGCTGGACGCCTTCGTCGAGGCGGCTGTCGGGCCGGTGCTCGCCTACGACGAGCGGCGGGGAACGAACCTCCTGGAGACCATGGAGGCCTGGTTCGGCGCGGGTTCGCGGCCGGCCGAGACCGCGAAGGCCCTGCACATCCACCCCAACACCGTGGCCCAGCGGCTGGACCGGGTCAGTCGGCTGCTGGGCGAGGGCTGGCGCGACCCGTCTCGTGCCCTCGACCTGCAGATGGCCCTGAGGCTCTACCGGCTCCGCCAACGCTGACCGCCGAACCTCGAGATCTCACACTGATCCGACGGTTTTGTAGGGACGTGGCACATACCTTGCCGGGTTGAAGCTCGCGTAGCGTCGCTGCCCGTGACATACACCCCTGAGATGCAGATCACGCCCTTGAAGGGCCGTAGGGCCCTGGTGACCGGCGCCGCGAGCGGCATCGGGCGCGCCGTGGCTCTCCGGCTCGCCGAGGCCGGCGCCCACGTCGTCGTCCTGGACCGCGACGAGGCCGGCGCGAAGCAGCTCGCCACGGACATCGGCGGAGACCACCTCGTCGCCGACCTCGCCGAACCGGCGGTCGTCGACACCCTCGGCCTCGAACAGGCCCGGATAGACATCGTCGTGAACAACGCAGGTCTCCAGCACGTCGCGCCCATCGAGGAGTTCGACCCGGAGAAGTTCGCGCTGATCCAGCGGGTGCTTCTCGAGGCACCGTTCCGGTTCACCCGTGCCGTGCTGCCGGGGATGTACGAACGCGGCTGGGGCCGCCTCGTCCACGTCTCGTCCGTGCACGGTCACCGGGCCTCGCCGTTCAAGGCGGCCTACGTCAGCGCCAAGCACGGCCTCGAAGGACTCTCCAAGGTGATTGCCCTGGAGGGCGCTGGGAAGGGTGTCACCAGCAACACGGTCTGCCCCGGTTACGTCCGCACCCCGCTGGTCGAGGGGCAGATCGCCGACCAAGCCCGCACCCACGGAGTCGAGGAGTCCGAGGTGCTCGACGAGGTCCTGCTTGCCAGGACCCCGGTCAGGCGTCTCGTCGAGCCCGCGGAGGTCGCCGAAATGGTGGCGTTCCTCTGCGGTCCCGGAACCGACTCGATCACCGGTAGCTCTTTCACGATGGATGGCGGCTGGACCGCCGCATGAAAGGAAACACAGCCATGTCAACGCAGGCAAACACTGCGTCCTCGGTCGAAAGCGGGACTGTCACCGCCGGCGAAGCACAGAGATCGCCGATCGCCAAGGTCGTCTTCGCCAGCCTCATCGGCACCGCCGTCGAGTGGTACGACTTCTTCCTCTACGGCTCCGCCGCCGCGCTGGTCTTCGGCGCGCTCTTCTTCCCCTCGTCCGACCCGCTGACCGGGACCCTGCTGGCGTTCGGCACCTACGCGCTCGGCTTCGTCGCCCGGCCGCTCGGCGGCGTGGTCTTCGGCCATTTCGGCGACAAGGTCGGCCGCAAGAAGATGCTCGTCACCTCGCTGATGATGATGGGCGTCGGCACCGTGGCGATCGGCCTGCTCCCGACGTACGCCAGCATCGGTGTCGCCGCACCCATCCTGCTGCTTGCCTGTCGGCTGCTCCAGGGCTTCGCCGTCGGCGGTGAGTGGGGCGGCGCGGTGCTGATGGCCGCCGAGCACGGCAAGGACGAGCACCGCGGCTTCTGGTCCTCGTGGCCGCAGGCCGGTGTCGCGATGGGCAACCTGCTCGCGACGGGCGTGCTCTGGGTGCTCGCCGCGGTCCAGAGCGACGACACCTTCACCTCGTGGGGCTGGCGTGTGCCGTTCCTGCTCAGCGCTGTCCTGGTCATGGTCGGCCTGTGGGTCCGCCTGAGCATCGAGGAGTCCCCGGTCTTCGCCGAGGTCAAGGCGGAGCTGGAGCAGAAGGAGGCCGCGAAGTCCCACATGCCGCTGCTCGAGGTGGTCCGGAAGTACCCCCGCGAGGTCTTCATCGCGATGGGCATGCGGATGGCGGAGAACATCTCCTACTACATCTTCACGGTCGTGGTGATCACCTTCATCACCGAGTACGCCGGCCAGGACAAGGGGCCGATTCTGAAGGCGCTGCTGGTCGGCTCCGCCGTCCACTTCGTGTGGATCCCGCTGGTGGGTGCGGTCTCCGACCGCGTCGGTCGTCGTCCGTTGTACCTGCTCGGCGCGGTGGGCGTCGCGGTCTGGTCGTTCCCGTTCTTCAGCCTCGTGAAGTCGGGCGACACCGGGAACCTGATCCTGGCCGTGGTCGTCGGGCTCATGCTCCACGGGCTGATGTACTCCCCGCAGGCGGCGTTCTTCTCCGAGCTGTTCGGCACCTCGGTGCGCTACACGGGCGCCTCGGTCGGCTACCAGCTGGCGTCGATCTTCGCCGGTGCGCTGGCGCCGATCGTGGCTCTCAAGCTCCTCGGTGGTGTGGAGGACAGCAACACCACAGCGGTTGCGCTCTACGTCTGCGCGGCGTCCGCGGTCACGATCATCGCGGTGCTCTTCGCCAAGGAGACCCGGGCCTCCTCGCTCCGGCACGACCGCGTCGTCGAAGGCGCACACGTCTAGGCCGGTTTCAGCCGACGAGGGCCTCACCGCGACCCGGTGGGGCCCTTGTCACGTTTCCGCCGGTCGGGCGAGTGGGTAGGTTCGCATGCAGCCATGACTGCTACGGAAGCGCACATAAGCCCCCTCCCGCTCGAAGGTGAGGTGTGGTACGTCAGCTACGGGTCCAACATGTCCGAGACCCGCTTGTCCTGCTACATCGAGGGCGGTCGCCCGCCGGGAGCGAGCCGGGCCAACCCCGGAGCGCGGGACTCACGCCCGCCGCGTCACAGCATCGGCGTCGAGCTGCCCGGATCGGTGTACTTCGCCGGCCAGTCCACCCTGTGGGGTGGCGGCGTCGCCTTCTACGACCACGAGACACGCGGACCGGCCGCCGCCCGCGCGTACCTCGTCACCGCGCAGCAGTTCGCCGACATCGCCGCGCAGGAGATGCACCGCGTCCCCGACCCCGCCGACCCGATCGAGGAGATCGTGCTCGGTGGGCTCGACCCCGAGCTCGACGGTCGCCACCACGTCGGCCCGGGACACTACGAGACCCTGATGGAGGTCGGCCGGATCGCGGGGGCGCCGATGCTCACCTTCACCGCCCCGCACGGCATGGACCACGTCGAGCACAACGAGCCCAGCCCGGCCTATCTGGCCATGCTCGCGGAAGGCCTACGCGAGGCCCATGAGTGGGACGACGAGCAGGTCGCCCGCTACTTCGACCGGCTGACCCGCGGCCTCTGAGCAGAGCGCCGGCGAACTCCGTCGCGATGGCACCGGCAAACCTACCCGCGGCGCCCTCGAAGTGATTAGGGTCGCGCGTATGGAGTCCTACGCCGCCGGAGAGACCATCCCGCCGCTGATCGAGGAGACGATCGGCGCCAACTTCGAGCGCATCGTCCGTGAGCATGGCGGTCGGGAAGCTCTCGTGGAGGTCGCCACTGGGCGTCGCTGGACCTACGCCGAGCTCGACCAGGACGTGAACGCCCTCGCCCGTGGCCTGATCGGCGCGGGCATCGTCAAGGGCGACCGGGTCGGCATCTGGGCGCCGAACTGCGCCGAGTGGACTCTGGTGCAGTACGCCACCGCCAAGATCGGCGCGATCCTGGTGAACGTCAACCCGGCGTACCGCACGCACGAGCTGGCCTATGCGCTCAACCAGTCCGGGCTGCGGATGTTGATCTCGGCCACGGAGTTCAAGTCCAGCGACTACCGCGTGATGGTCGACGAGGTCCGTCACGACTGCCGCGCCCTGGAGCGCGTGGCCTACATCGGCACGCCGGACTGGACCGACCTGCTCGCGGAAGGGGAGGGTCTCCCCGACGACGCGGTCGAGCAGCGGATGGCGACCCTGGACCACAACGACCCGATCAACATCCAGTACACCTCCGGCACCACCGGTTTCCCCAAGGGTGCAACGCTGTCGCACCGCAACATCCTCAACAACGGCTTCTTCACCACCCACCTGATCAACTTCACCGAGCAGGACCGGCTGTGCATCCCGGTGCCCTTCTACCACTGCTTCGGCATGGTGATGGGCAACCTGGGTTGCACCTCCCACGGCTCGGCGATGGTGATCCCGGCGCCCGGGTTCGACCCCGCCGCCACGCTGAAGGCGATCGTCGACGAGCGGTGCACAGGGGTGTACGGCGTCCCCACGATGTTCATCGCGATGCAGAACGTGCCCGACTTCGAGTCGTACGACCTCTCGAGCCTGCGGACCGGTGTGATGGCGGGGTCGCCCTGCCCGGTCGAGGTGATGAAGCGCTGCATCAACGACATGAACATGGCCGAGGTGGCGATCTGCTACGGCATGACGGAGACCTCGCCGGTCTCGACCCAGACGCGCAGTGACGACGACCTCGACCGCCGCACCACGACGATCGGGCGGGCGCACCCGCACGTGGAGATCAAGATCGTCGACCCGGTGACCGGCGAGACGCTCGAGCGGGGCGAGACGGGGGAGTTCTGCACCCGCGGCTACTCCGTGATGCTCGGTTACTGGGACGATCCCGAGAAGACGGCCGAGGCGGTCGACGAGGACGGCTGGATGCGCACCGGTGACCTGGCCGTGATGCGCGAGGACGGGTACTGCAACATCGTCGGGCGGATCAAGGACATGGTGATCCGGGGCGGGGAGAACATCTACCCGCGCGAGATCGAGGAGTTCCTCTACACCCATCCCGACGTCGAGGATGCGCAGGTGATCGGCGTGCCGGACGAGAAGTACGGCGAGGAGCTGTGTGCCTGGGTCAAGATGCGCAGCGGAGCCGATCCGCTCGACGCCGAGAAGGTCCGCGAGTTCGCCACCGGCAAGCTCGCGCACTACAAGATCCCCCGCTACGTGATGCTGGTCGACGAGTTCCCGATGACCGTGACCGGCAAGATCCGCAAGGTGGACATGCGCGAGGAGGCCGCGCGACGGCTGGGGCTCCTCACCTAGCCGAGCGCGTCGGCGGTCAGTTCAGGGTGACGAACGTGCGCTCGTCGGAGTCGCCGTAGGTCACCGCGCCGAACCAGCGGGTGGTGGGGTCCAGGCCGTGCCAGGACAGCTCTACGTCGAAGGGCTCGCCCGAGCCGGCGGGCAGGCTGTCCGGGACCTCGAGGTTCCCCACGGCATCGTCCTGGACCACCCAGGTGTAGAGCTGCGCGGTCGTCGTGGACCCGTTGGCCGCGACGGCCGAGGAGACGTAGAGGGTGTAGTCGCCCGGCTTCGGGTCCACCTCGGTGAGGGTCTCGTCCGCGCCGCTGCCGGCTGCCGATGCGACCAGCTCGTGGCCTCGGTAGAGGTACAGGTCCAGGTCGTCGCTGTCGCGGCCCTCGAGCTCCACCCTCAGCAAGGACGCACCGTCGGGTACGTCGACGGGGAACTCCTGGGTGTCCGCGTCGGCGGTCGGGTGGACGGGATCGAAGTCACCCGGTTCCAGCGTGAGCCCGACCGGCTTCGCGCCGGCGAGACCTGAGACGCGGAGGTCGACCGCGCCGTCCGTGCCGGAGCGCACCGGGAACCCGACGGAGCCGGAGGCGCCGGACCCGGATGCCTCGCCCGGTGCCGAGGCCGTGCGCGGGGTCACGACGACTGGCATGCGTGCCTGATGCCGCTGTCCTTGCCAGACCAGGTAGCCGCGCGCCGCGGCCTCGAGCGGCGCGGTCTCGCGGTCGAAGCGCACCACGAACCGGCCCGTCTCGCCGGGGGAGAGGGTGAGCGTCCGCGGGCGCACGGCCACGCCGATCCCCGCGAGGCCCAGCATGCGCGCGCTGTAGGTCTCGGTGCGGCGCGACACGTTCGTCATCCGGCGAACCACCCTGGAGCTGCCCGTGAGGTCGCCCACTGCGATCGAGGGCAGGTTCAGGTTGCGTGCGGGAGCGCGTCCGGCGAGCCAGGCGCGGTAGCTGCGGACCGGGACCTCGAGCACGACGCCGGGATCGAGCACCCTGCCGGCGTCGACCTGTCCCGACCCCTCTGCGAGCGGGCCGCTGACCCCGTCGAGCTTCTCGGCCGTGGTCGACATGGACGACTTCACCATCGAGGGAGTCCACCTGGGATGCTCGCCCATGACGAGGGCCGCGAGGCCCGCGACGTGGGCGGCGCTCATCGAGGTCCCCGAATAGAGGTCCCAGAGACGGCCGCCGTCCGACGGCGGAGCGACGGCTGAGAGCACGCCCACCCCGGGTGCGGTGACGTCGGGCTTCAGCACGCTGCCGTCGCCGTCGGACACGGGGCCCCGCGACGAGAACGGTGCGATCTGTGGCACCGGCGTGCCGTCGGAGCCGGACGGGTCGATCGCAGCGGTCGGATCCTCGGTCTCGGCCACGTACTTCTTGATCGCATGGGCCGCGGCGACGTCGACGTGGACCGTGGGCACCGCGTGGAAGTCGGAGTCGACGGTGTCCGGCCGGACGTTGGTGAGCACCATGCCGACACCGCCCGCGCGGGCGACCGCTGCGGACTTGTCGACCCGGGCGATCGTGCCTCGGTCACAGACGACGATCTTGTCCTGGACCATGCCGGCGTCGAGGGAACCGGGCTTGCACAGTCGGGCCTCCTGCGAGGTGCTCGTGCTGGCCGCGGCGTCCTCGGCGAGCACGATGCCGGTGCGGGCGACTGCCTGGTCGGAGACCATCGCGCCGACGAAGGACTCCTTGCCGCCGAGGACGACCGAGCCCTGGAACAGGTGGTGCGTGCTCGCGCCGACCGTGGTCACCCACGGGCTGGCGTGGCCGACCGTGCCCGCGCCCGGGCCGCGGTTGCCGGCCGAGGTGGCCACGAAGACCCCGGCCGCCGTGGCGTTGAGGAAGGCGAGCTCGACGGCCACGGACCGGGCGTCCGACGGTCCCGACAGTGCGTAGCTGATCACGTCGACGCCGTCCGCGACGGCCTGGTCGACCGCCGCCACCGCGTCGGCGGTGGTGCAGCCGTCGTGGGACGGGTCGGGAGCGGTCCAGCAGACCTTGTACGCCGCGATCCGGGCGGCTGGAGCCATGCCCGAGGCATGTCCGAAGCGCTGGCCCTCGACGCCGATCCGGACCCCGTGGTTGCCCGCGGCGATCGCTGCGACGTGCGAGCCGTGACCCGTGCCGTCCCGGGGGGAGAGGTACTCCGACGCGGCGATGTTCTGCTCGCCGAAGCCCTTCACGAAGTAGCGCGCCGAGACCACCTTGCTGTTGCAGTCGGCGGCGTCCCACTGCTCGCCGGCCTGACAGGCGCCTTTGAAGCCCGCCGGACCGCGGCGCACCGAGTCGGGAAGCGCGGCGAAGCTCGGGTTCTCGGGCCAGATGCCGCTGTCGATCACCCCGACCACAGTGCCGCGGCCCGCGCCCTCAGGCCCACCTGCGGCCTGCCAAGCCCCTGGGGCGCCGAGGAACCGCGGCGAGTGGACGGAGTCGATGTGCTGGGCGGTGCTCCGCTCGACGAGGGCTACGGCCGGGTCGGACCTGAGCTGCTTGACCTGGGCGCGGGTCAGCTTCGCGGCGAAGCCGTTGAGAGCGGAGCTGAAGCGGTAGAGAACGGTCGGGCCGCCGACCTCACGGAGCAGGGCGTCCTGGGCTGCGCGCTGGCGGGAGGCCGCCGTCGGACGGTCAGGTCGAGGAGGCTGTTCGAGGGCCACGATGTAGAGGCCGGGCTCGGACTCCTCGGCCGGTGCCGTCGTCGCGGCAGTGGCCACCGTCGTCGTACCGCCAACGGACACCAGAGCGGTGAGGAGCACAACCACGGCACGGTGGAGGCGCGCAGACGTGCTCAACGGGCCTCCCTTTCAAACGTTCGCGGTCACGACCGCCCTCCACCGGTCAGAACTATTCATGTTTGCAGGGTCCTTGGTTGGTTTCAATCGATTCGCCTACATAGGCTGACTCGGTGACCTCCCCGGACCGGCTCGTCGTGGGCTTCGACCTCGACATGACCCTGATCGACACGCGGCCCGGTTTCGCCGCGACGCTCGCCCAGGTGGCCGCGGAGACCGGTGTCGAGCTCGACATCGAGAGGCTCTGCGAGCGGCTGGGCCCCCCGCTGGACCACATGCTGGCGCCGTACTACCCGGCCGAGCAGCTCGCGGGCCTGGTGGAGCGCTTCCGCGCGCACTACCCGGCCTACGCGATCGAGCCCACCTTGCACCTGGCCGGAGCGCACGAGGCGCTCGCGGCCGTACGTCGACACGGTGGCGAGACCATCGTGGTCACCGGGAAGTACACCCCCAACGCGGCCCTCCACGTCGAGGCCCTCGCCTTCGACGTGGACCACCTGGTCGGCGAGGTCTGGGGTGTCGGCAAGGCCACCGCACTGAAGGAGCACGACGCGACCGTCTACGTCGGTGACCACGTCCATGACGTCGAAGGAGCGCTCGCGGCCGGTGCGGTCAGCGTCTCGGTGCTGACCGGAGGCTGCACCGAAGAGGAGCTGCGCGCCGCCGGCACCCACGTCGTGCTCGAGAGCCTGGCGGAGTTCCCGGCCTGGTTGGACGAGCACCTGCTGAGCATCCGGCTGGCCGCCCTCGAAGCCGACCTGCGCTCCCGGGAGTCGGTGATGGTCGCGTTCAGCGGCGGCGCCGACAGCGCGTTCCTGCTCGCGGCCGCCGTCCGCGCTCTCGGCCCGGAGAACGTCGCGGCCGCGACCGCCTACTCCGACTCCCTCCCGCAGCAGGAGCGGTCCCCGGCCCGCGAGTTCGCCGAGGGACTCGGCGTACGCGTCTTCACGCCCGAGACGCACGAGATGGAGCGGGAGGGCTACCGCGCGAACGCCGGCGACAGGTGCTACTTCTGCAAGGCCGAGCTGCTCGACGTCCTCGGTCCGCTCGCTCAGAGACACGGCTTCGCCCACGTCGCGACGGGCACCAACGCGGACGACGCGGTCGCCGGCTTCCGCCCGGGAATCCGCGCCGCCGGCGAGCGAGGCGCGATCACACCGCTGTGCGACGCAGGGCTGACCAAGCGGCAGGTCCGGGACGCCTCGCGGGTCTGGGGCCTGCCTACCTGGGACAAGCCGGCTGCCGCCTGCCTCTCCTCCCGAGTGGCCTACGGCATCGAGGTCAGCCCGTTCCGCCTCGCTCGCATCGAGCGTGCCGAGGCCGGCGTCCGGGCGGCACTCGCCGAGGCGGGAGTGCCGGTGCGGAACCTCCGCGTCCGCGACCTCGACGACGAGGCCAGCATCGAGGTCGATGCCGAGGTGCTCGAGAGGGCCGGCAGCCTGCCTGCCGTCGTCGAAGCCGCGCTCGCAGCGGGGTTCGCCTCCGCGCGGCTGGATCCGAAGGGCTTCCGGTCCGGCGCCATGAACGAGCTCCTGGCGGAGCCCGACCGGTTCCGCTAACTGGTTCGTGGCACAACCGCTGCGGCCATATCCTGGGTGCGGTCCGTTGCCGGGCCGTCGCAGCCCTGAAGTACGAGTAGAAGAAGAGGTCAAGCCGTGCCTACTGGCAAGGTCAAGTGGTACGACGCCGAGAAGGGCTTCGGCTTCCTGTCGAAGGACGAGGGCGGCGACGTCTACGTCAGGGCCGGTGCTCTGCCCACCGGGGTCACGACGCTCAAGGCCGGTCAGCGGGTCGAGTTCGGCATCGTCCAGGGCCGCAAGGGGGACCAGGCGCTCCAGGTGCGCGTGCTTGAGCCTGCGCAGTCGGTCTCGAAGGGGATGCGCAAGAAGCCGGCCGACATGGTGAACATCATCGAGGACCTCTACCGGCTGCTGGAGAACATCGAGCGGGGCTACCGCGCCGGTCGTCACCCCGACCCGAAGATGGCGAAGCCGACGGCGAAGCTGCTGCGCGCGCTCGCCGACGAGCTCGAGCTCTGAGCGACGGACCGAACGGTCATCCCAGGCGGCGGGTCTTCAGCACGAACCCGCTCCACGCCACGAGGATGGCAGCTGCGACGCCCAGCCCGACCGTCGGACGAAGCGGCATGGCGATGCCGACCAAGCCGCCGAGCACCCAGGCGAGCTGGAGCAGGGTCTCGGCCCGGGCGAACGCGCTGGTGCGGGTGCGCTCGGGCACCTCGCGCTGGATCAGCGCATCGAGGGAGAGCTTGCCGAGGGACTGGGCGAGCCCGGCCGTGAGACAGACCAGCACGGCCGCGGGCAGGCCGTAGAACACTGCGACGAGCACGGTCATCACCGCGTCCGCGAGGAGTGTGGCGATCACGGTCACCTCTGGACGGACCGACCGGAGCAGCGACCCGAGGGCGATCCCCAGCGTGCTGCCCACACCCGCGGCTCCGATGACGAGCCCCAGCAGCATCTCTGGGCGGTCCTCCCAGCCAGCGAACGGCTGGTCGCGCAGGAGGAAGGCCAGGTACATCGTCAGGAACCCGGAGAGCAGTCGCAGGCCGGCGTTGCTTCGGAGGGCCACCACGACGACGTGGGGCACCCGCGCCCTGACGGTGAGGGGTAGACGCTCCTCGCCGAGGGACGAGTCGACCTGCGAGGGTAGCAGGATCGCCAGGATCGTCGCGCCGACGAACACCGCGAACGCGTAGCGCAGCGACCACTGCGACCCGAACGAGGAGGCCAGCACGGCGAGCGGCGCCGAGATGGCCGCTCCCGCGACACCGGCGAGTGAGATCCGCGAGTTGGCCTTCACCAGCGTGAGTCGCTCCGGGAGCAGGCGGGGCACGGAGGCGGCTCGGGTGACGCCGTACGCCTTCGACGCGACCAGCACCCCGAGCGCAGCCGGGAAGAGGGCGACGGAGCCACTCTGCACCGCGTCCGCGAGGACCCAGCACAGGAACGCCCGCAGCGCCATCGTGCCGCCGATCGCCCAGCGCCGGCCATGGCTGAACCGGTCGAGGAAGGGCCCCACGAGCGGAGCGACGATGGCGAAGGGGAGCATCGTCATCGCGAGGAACTGCGCCACCTGGAGCCGCGCCTCACCGGTGGGGACCTGGAAGAAGAGCGTGCCGGCGAGAGAGATCGCGACGGCGGCGTCGCCTGCGGCGTTGAACGCGTGGAGCTCGATCAACCGGTAGAGCCCGGTCTCGCCCGCCCCCTCGGCCCTCGTCGCCCGGCGCGCCTGCCGGTAGGTGAAGCCCGCCGCCCGACCGGTGGCGGTGCCGGCCCGGCGGGCGGCCTCGGTGACGACGCGCGTGCGCCGACGACCGGTGCGGCTCGCCTGCTCGTGCGCCATGGCCCCATCCTGCCTGTCACGGCCCAGGAATGTGGCACCCGGCGAGACACGGCTGGTGTGCATGGGGGAGAATCGCGGGGTGATGGCAGCCGCGCGGACCCACAAGCCCGACACCGTCGGTGTCAAGGCGGTCGACGTCGCCCGCGATGCCCTGCTCGAGCTCGTCGACGCCGGGGACGTGGGTGAGCACCTCGGCTACGCCGCCGAGGACGAGCGGGTCACGACGCACTTCTTCGCGTGCACCCGGAAGGGCTACCGCGGCTGGCGCTGGTCGGTGACCGTCGCACGGGCGGCCAGGGCCAAGCAGGTCACCGTCGACGAGATCGTGCTGCTGCCCGGCGACGAAGCGCTCGTCGCGCCGCCGTGGGTTCCCTGGCGTGAGCGCATCCAGCCCGGAGACCTCGGACCTGGCGACCTGCTGCCGGTGGAGGAGAACGACCCCCGGCTGGTTCCCGGCTACCTCGCCGACGACGAGATCATCGACGGCGAGACCGTCAGGGACGTGTCCGACGAGGTGGGCCTGGGCCGCGCCCGGGTGCTCTCGCTCGAGGGACGCGACCTCGCGGCCCAGCGCTGGTACGACGGGAGCCACGGTCCTGAGGCGCCGATCGCGCAGTCCGCACCTGCCAGCTGCCGGAGCTGCGGCTTCCTGGTCCGCCTGGCCGGGCCGCTGTCGCAGGTGTTCGGGGTCTGCGCGAACGCCTACGCGAACGACGACGGCCGGGTGGTGTCCTTCGACCACGGCTGCGGGGCGCACAGCGAGGCGCAGCTGCACAAGCGGAACCTCCCGGCTCCATTGCCCGAGCCGGTGCTCGACACCCTGACCTGGGACGACCTCGAGCAGTTCTAGCCGCTGCTACCGACGGCCGGGCTCGCGGGAGGCCAGAGCGGCACGACGACGGCGTCGGCAGTAGTCCCAGCCGAGGACGCCGAGGCCGAACCCGGCGACGCAGGTCCACAGCCACCACGCCCGCCCGGTCTCCTGGAGGCGGCCGTAGAACGGCAGCAGCAGCACGAAGGCGAGCGCCCACAGGGCCGTGCCGACAGCCACCGTCCGCACGCCGTCCACGTCGAGCGGCTCGACGTCGGCGATGACGTACTTCCGCTTGCCGATCTCGTGCACCTGGACGTTCTCGACCGGCTGCTCCTCGTGCTCCACGAATCCCAACCTAGTTCAGGGGCACAGGACAGGTCCAAGGGGCGAGCCCTCGTGCTGAGTACTTCACGGCGTTCTGGGATGATCGGTGCTGATGTGCCCCGCCGCGGGCCGTCGGGCGTTCCCCGCCTCCCGTCACAGGACAACTCAAGGGACACCTCGTGGACAACCTCACCCAGACCAGGACCCAGAGCGCCGAGCGCGGCGCCTCGCGGGCATCGTTCGCCGACCGGTTCTTCAGGATCAGCGAGCGCGGCTCGACCGTCGGACGCGAGGTCCGCGGCGGCCTCGTCACGTTCTTCACGATGGCCTACATCGTGGTGCTCAACCCGCTGATCATCGGCACGCAGGCAGACTCCACCGGAACCTTCCTCGGCGGTGGCGATGGGCCCGACCTGGCCATGGTCGCGGCCGCAACCGCGCTGGTCGCGGGCGTCATGACCGTGCTGATGGGTGTCGCCGCGAACTACCCCCTGGCGCTGGCCACAGGTCTCGGGCTGAACGCCTTCGTCACCTTCGGCATCGCCAAGCTCCCCGGCATGACCTGGGCCGACGCCATGGGCCTGGTCGTCCTCGAGGGCCTGATCATCCTGGTGCTGGTGCTGACCGGCTTCCGCAGCGCGGTCTTCCACGCCGTGCCGGCCCAGCTCAAGACCGCGATCAGCGTCGGCATCGGCCTGTTCATCACGATCATCGGGCTCGTGGACTCGGGCTTCGTCCGCAAGCCCACCGGCGGCCCGGTGCCCGTCGAGCTCGGCATCGGTGGGTTCCTGGCCGGCTGGCCGCTCCTGGTCTTCATCGTCGGCCTGCTGGCGATCATCGTGATGATGGTCAAGCAGGTCCGGGGCGCGATCCTCTACGGCATCGTCGGCGCCACAGCGCTGGCGATGGTCCTCGAGGGGGTGGCTCACATCGGCAGCCAGACCGACGCGACCGGCAAGGTGGTCAACCCCAAGGGCTGGGGGCTCAACGTGCCGACGATCCCCGAGAAGCTCGTCGACATCCCCGACTTCGGTCTGCTCGGCCACTTCTCGCTGCTCGGGTCGTTCTCGGCCATCGGCGTCGTCTCCGCCGCGCTCCTGATCTTCACCCTGATGCTCGCCGACTTCTTCGACACCATGGGCACGATGGTTGCGATCGGCGCCGAGGGCGACCTCCTCGACGAGGAAGGGAACCCGCCGAACCCGCAGCGCATCCTGGTCATCGACTCGCTCGCCGCCGCTGCTGGTGGTGCCGGAAGCGTGTCGAGCAACACCGCCTACATCGAGTCCGCGTCCGGCGTCGGAGAGGGTGCTCGAACCGGTCTGGCCTCGGTGGTCACCGGCGTGCTGTTCCTGCTCGCCACGTTCCTGGCGCCGCTGGTCTCGATCGTGCCCTACGAGGCGGCGACGCCGGCTCTGGTGGTCGTCGGGTTCCTGATGATGCAGCAGGTGAAGAACATCGACTGGGATGACCTCGAGATCGCCGTTCCCGCCTTCCTCACGATCGTGCTGATGCCGTTCACCTACAGCATCACGGCGGGCATCGGTGCCGGCTTCATCGCGTACGTCGTGATCAAGCTCGCGCGAGGAAAGATCGCCCAGATCCACCCGCTCATGTGGGTCGTATCGGCTCTCTTCGTCCTGTACTTCGCGATCGAGCCTGTAAAGCAGGTGCTCGGGGCGTAAGTCCCTCCCTACTGCCGCCCCGTGGTGCGACAGTGGGGACATGAGCAGCGCGATATCGATCTCGGGTCTGGTCAAGACGTTCGGTCAGACCGTCGCCCTCGACGGCCTCGACCTCGAGGTGGAAACCGGCGAGGTGCACGGCTTCCTCGGCCCCAACGGGTCGGGGAAGACGACCACCATCCGCATCCTCCTGGGCCTGCTCCGCGCCGACCGCGGCAAGGTCGTCCTCCTCGGAGGCGACCCGTGGGGTGAGGCCGCGGCTCTGCACCGGCGGCTCGCCTACGTGCCCGGCGAGGTCGCACTATGGCCCAACCTCACAGGAGGCGAGGTCATCGACCTGCTCGCCCGGCTCCGCGGCGGGATCGACCCGCAGCGCCGAGCGAGCCTGCTCGAGCGTTTCGACCTCGACCCGACCAAGAAGACGCGCAGCTACTCCAAGGGCAACCGGCAGAAGGTGGCGCTCGTGGCCGCTCTCGCCTCCGACGTGGAGCTGCTGCTGCTCGACGAGCCCACGTCCGGCCTCGACCCGATCATGGAGGCGACGTTCAAGGAGTGCATCGGCGAGGAACGCGCCCGCGGCCGCACCGTGCTGCTCTCCAGCCACATCCTGGCCGAGGCAGAGGCCCTCTCCGACCGGGTGAGCATCATTCGCGCCGGCAGGGTCGTGCAGAGCGGCACCCTCCAGGAGCTTCGGCACCTGACGCGGACCACGGTGATCGTGGCGACCGAGAAGCGGGCGGAGCACATCCAGGAGGTGCCGGGGGTGGAGCACGTCGTCCACGAGGACGGACACGTGTCCTTCGACGTCGACACCGACCACCTCGACGACGCGATGGACTACCTCGCGCCCCTGAAGATCACCTCCTTGACCAGCCATCCGCCGACGCTGGAGGAGCTGTTCCTGCGCCAGTTCGGTGACCAGGTGCCCGCGGAGGAGGTCGGGCAATGACCGCCTTCGCCGGGGTGGGTCAGCTGGTCCGCTTCGTGCTCAGGCGGGACCGGGTCTACCTCCCGGTGTGGATCTTGTCGATCCTCGGCGTGACCTACGCCTCCGTCGCCGCGGTGCGGCGCACGTATGACACTCCGGTCGAGATCGCGTCGTACGCGGTCAACGTCGGCGGTTCACCCGCGGCGGTCGCGATCGGCGGACCGCCGGTGGCACTTCGCCAGATCGGCGGCATCCTGATCTACGAGACCAGCCTCACCGCACTCCTCGGCGTTGCCCTGATGGCGATCTTCATCGTGGTCAGGCACACCCGCAAGGAGGAGGACGCCGGACGTGTGGAGCTCCTGGGGTCGACGGTGGTGTCGCCGCACGCGGTGATCACGGCCGCGGTGCTCGTCGCGGTCGGTGCATCGGTCGTCGTCGGGGGAGGCGTCACGCTCTCCTTCCTGGCGGAGGAGCAGCCTGCCCGTGAGTCGCTGCTGTTCGGTGCGGCGGTGGCCGCCTTGGGTGTGGTCTTCGCCGCTGTCGCCGCCTGCGCCGCTCAGCTGATGAGCCATGCCCGAGGCGCGACGGGTGTGTCCCTCGCCTTTCTCGGCCTCGCGTTCGGCCTCCGCGCGATCGGTGACGTCTGGGAGAACGCGTTGTCGTGGCTCTCTCCGATGAGCTGGTCCCAGCAGGTGAAGGTCTACGCCGACAACCGGTGGTGGCCGCTGGTGCTCTCACTCGCGTTCACAGCCGCGCTGCTCCTGGCGACAGTGGCCCTCGAGTCCCGTCGCGACCTCGGCGCGGGGGTCGTGCCGTCGCGCCCGGGTCCCGCGAGCGCCGGGGTGGGGCTGTCCGGTGTCGTGGGACTCGCATGGCGGCTGCAACGAGGCGCGGTCCTCGGCTGGGTGGTCGGGATCTGGGCGATGGGGCTGCTCCTGGGCTCCTTCAGCGAGTCGATCGAGAACATGGTCGAGGAGAACCCGACGCTGCGGCAGTACCTCAGCCAGAGCGGCGTGAGCGAGTTCGTCGACGCGTTCTTCGCGATCTCGATGCTGCTCCTGGGCATCGGTGCGGGGGCCTTCGCAGTCTCCTCCGCCCTTCGAACCCGCGCAGAGGAGTCTGCGGGACGGGTGGAACCTCTGCTCGCCACCGGAACCTCCCGCACGCGGTGGCTCCTGGGGAACCTGCTGGTCACCCTGGTGGGCACGACGCTCGTCGTGGGCTCTGGTGGGCTGGGCGTCGGGATGGCCTACGCGGTGACGAGCTCGAACGTCGCGGAGGTGTGGCGGATGACCGGCTACGCGCTGGCGTACCTGCCCGCGGTTCTGGTGCTCGCCGCAGTCGCGGTGCTGCTGTTCGGCTGGGCGCCTCGCGCGTCCGGGGCGGCCTGGGCGCTCGTCGCCGTCACCTTCGTCATCGGGTATCTGGGCGGCCTGCTCGAGCTGCCCGACGCTGTCGTCGAGGCGTCTCCCTTGTCACATGTCCCGGCGGTTCCCGCGGAGCCTCTGACGACCACTCCGCTCGTGCTGCTCGCCCTCATCGCCATGGCCGCGGTTGCGGCGGGATGGGTTGGCTTCCGCCGCCGCGACATCGGCTGAGCCTGATGCCTACCGATCCGCAGGCGGGTCTCACCTGGTGAGCCATCAGGGTGCCCGTCACATCCTCGCGCGCCGGCGATGACTCCGCTGAATGGTCACCGCTATGCGACCGGTTCGATGTCCGGGAGCCTCCAGGTCTTGTCGAACCACGGTTCCAAGGGCCCGTAGAGCCGGAACATGGCGAACCAGCTCTTGCCGGGCACCGTCTGGATCGAGTTGCGGGCGCCGGTCGACGGTTCGGGGCCGATGTAGATGTCGACGGAGCCGTCCGCGTTGGTGGTGAGGTCCGGATCTTGGCTGGTCACCGACGGCCACTCCTGGGCTGTCTGCAGCATGGACCGGGTCTGGGTGTCGTAGACCAGGACCGACCAGAAGTTGTTGACCGGGACGTGCGGCGGGACGTGCAGCCGGTAGCTCCTGGCGCCGTCGAACGGCGCATTGTCGGCGTCGACGAAGGCCAGGGCGTACTGCGAACCGGCGCCGACCATCTTCGCCTCCATCGCCGGACTCGTGGAGCCGCCCCAGAAGTAGAGTGCCGCGGCGGAGTCGAGCAGCGCGGCGCCGTTGTCCTCGCACCGGTAGCCGCCGAGGAAGGCGGTCCGCCAGTTACCGTCTGGGTAGTAGAAGGCCTCGCGCTGGCGGAACCGGTAGGTCAGTGCCCGCGCGGTCGCGTTACCGACCTCGGCGGCCTCGGTCAGGATCGCGCGCATCCGGTCGTCGGGGTCGAACGGCTTGCCGTGCTGGATCCCGATGGAGGCGAACATACCCAGGGTGAGCGGGTCGGCTGACTCCGGCGGCTCGGACTGCACCACCTGGTTGAGCAGGTCCCAGAACTGTTCGTCGGCTGGTGGCACCGCGCACATCGGCTCGGCGGAGACGTTCACGAACCGCATCGGCGGCGGGTCCTGAGCTTCCGCGAGCGGGTAGATCCTGGTGTTCGCCTTGATCACCTCGACCGCGGGGTGCGGGTCCCCGTGCTCGTCGAGGAACCCGCGACAGGGGAGGAAGTTGCCGTAGGTGCGCGGTCGCACCACGAAGTAGCCGTCCGGGACCTCGCCCTCATAACCGGGAGGCAAGAACAGGTACCTGCCGCCGTGTCCCTTGTCGGGTCCGGTGAGGCCGACGTCGACGACCCAGCGACACCAATGGTCGTCGGCCCCGCCGTAGACACGGGGCGGAACCTCTAAGACGAGGGGGCCGTCGTGAAGGTCGATCCACACGTAGTTGTAGGACGTGCTCGTGTTGTACACCAGTCCGATGAAGCGCGGGTGGACCAGGTCCTCCCAGATCACCATCGTCGAGTTCGCCGGTCCCCACGCCAGGAGCGCCTTGCGCATCACCGCCATGGCCACGGGCGCCAGCCCCAGCAGGTATGCCTGCACCGCCCGCTGGAAGTCCAAGTTGTCGAACAGGACCTTGGTCGTCGCCTCGTCGGGGAACCCGTCGAAGAACCGCAACGTCCCCAGCCGGGTCTGCACCTCGTCCGGCACCTCAATCCCAGGCGGAATCGGGGTGGTCGAAGCATGAGTCGTCATCGCTTCCTCCCCAGGTCACTCGGCTCACCAACAAACATCAACCCCGAACAAGTGCGCTCGCTTCACCCGCTGAGGATGAGACCCACACACCCAGTCAGAGCAGCGAACTAGGCGAGGCCTCTCGGGATATGAGACGGATCACGTGAAATGTCGGTGCTCGCCGGTTGGCTCGACGCATGACGGTTCAGCAGCTCAGGGCCCCGGTGTTCGGCCGGTGGATCGCGACGGCGCGCTCGGCGGTCGAAGCGGCCGCCGAGGTGCCGACCGGGTCGCTCGACCGGTTCGAGGTCAGCGAAGCCCTGGCAGAGCTGCACGCGCTCGAGTCGCAGGTAGCGGCGCTGAAGCTCGCGATGCTGGCCGAAGCCGAGCAGCGCCGGCTGGCCGAGGACCAGGCGGACACGGGCACTGACGCGTGGGCCGCGAAGCTGACCGGTAGCACTCGCGCGGTGATGGCCGGTGGATTCTGGCTGGCGCGCATGCTCCAGACCAAGTACGACGCAACGCGAGAGGCGTTCGCCAAGGGGCTCATCGATGCCGATCAGGTCAGGGTGATCGTCAACGCTGCTGAGAAGATGCCGAATGCTGCGACCGAGGAACAACGGGCCGCAGCGGAGGAGGCTTTGGTCGCGAAGGCCCTCGACGGGGCAAACGCTCGGCGCCTTCGCCAGACCGCTCGGCGGATGCTCGAGCAGCTCTCCAAGGACCTCGCCGACCAGCAGGAGAAGGACATGCTGGAGGACGAGGAGGAGCACGCCGAGCGCGAGACGTGGATGACGATGCGCGACAACGGCGACGGCACTGTCTCGGGCAGGTTCGTCATCCCTGAGCTGCAGGCCCAGCTTCTAAGAGCCACCCTGGAGCGTCTCTCCGCGCCGCGGCGCTGGGGTCGCAACAAGGCCGGTGAGCCGGTGACCGATCCGACCCTGCCCGGTGATGGGCCCGGGCTGAACTGGTCGGAGCAGATGGGAGCGGCCTTGATCGAGCTTCTCGAACACCTGCCCACCAAGGGCCTCGGCCGGTCCGGGGTCACGGTGATCGCGCACATCGAGCACCAGCATCTGCTCGACGGGCTCGCCAGCGCCGGCCTCGACACCGGGTTGCGGACCTCGGCCGGCCAGGCCCGACGACTCGCCTGCAACGCAGGCATCATCCCGGCAATCCTCGGGGGGCGGTCCGAGGTGCTCGACCTGGGCAGGGAGCGCCGCCTGCACAGCAAAGGGCAGCGGCGTGCGCTGTCGGTCACGTACGACAGCTGCGCCGCGGAAGGCTGCGAACGCCCCTTCGCCTGGTGCGAGATCCATCATCCGGAGCCGTGGGGCGGCGGCGGCTGCACCGACCTCGCGAACGCTGTGCCTCTCTGCGGCTTCCACCACCGCCGTGCCCACGACGGCAGGTACTTCGTGAAGTACCTGCCCTCCGGCGAGGTCCGGTTCCGGGTCAACCGAGGCCGAGCCGCCACCGGTGGGACGGCAGCAGTGGTTGACGGCAGCAGTGGTTGAAAACAGAATGCTTAGCAAGGGTAATGAGTTATGCTAACTACATGGCTCCGACGATCGAGAAGCTTGCCCGCACCGACGCGGGACTTGCGGCTGCCCTGCGCATCTCCGTCGCGCGTCTGACGAGGCGACTCCGGAGCGAGCGCGATCCCGAGAACGAGCTGAGCATCGGCCAGCTGTCGGTGCTCGGCACGCTCTACCGCAGCGGCGCCTGCTCCATCGGCGAGCTGGCGATGCACGAGCGGGTGCAGCCGCCGTCGATGACCCGGACGGTCAACTGCCTGGAGGAGGCCGGCTACGTCGTGCGACGCGCGCACGAGACCGACCGCCGCCAGGTCGTGATCGAGCTCGCCGCCAAGGGCGCCGCGACCATCGAGGCCGATCGCCGGCGCCGTGACGCGTGGCTGGCCAGGCGGCTGCGTGAGCTCACCCCCGAAGAACGCTCCGTGCTGCGTCAGGCGGCACCGATCCTTGAAAGGCTGGCACACGCTTGACCACCCCACGAAGCCACGCGCTTCGCTCGCGGCTACGCAGGGACCCCGGATGAGCCCTACGTTCCGTGCGTTGTCGAATCCGAACTACCGGCTGTACGCGGCCGGTGGCGTCGTCTCGAACGTCGGCACGTGGATGCAGCGGGTGGCTCAGGACTGGCTCGTCCTCCAGCTGACCGACAACAGCGGCACCGCCCTCGGCATCACCACCGGCCTCCAGTTCCTGCCGATCCTGCTGCTCTCGCCGTACGCCGGCCTGGTCGCCGACCGCTTCCCGAAGCGTCGGCTGCTGCAGGTCACGCAGCTGATGATGGCCGCGCCCGCGTTGCTCCTCGGCCTGCTGGCCGTCACCGGCCAGGTCGAGACCTGGCACGTGTACGCGCTCGCCTTCGCCTTCGGTGTCGGCACCGCCTTCGACGCGCCGGCCCGGCAGTCGTTCGTGAGCGAGATGGTCGACAAGGAGGACCTCTCCAACGCAGTCGGCCTCAACTCCGCCTCCTTCAACCTCGCGCGCATCATCGGCCCGGCACTTGCCGGGTTCATGATCGCCGGGCTCGGAGGTGGAGCCGAGGCGACCGGCTGGGTGATCGGGGTCAACGCGCTCTCCTACGCCTCCGTGGTGATCGCGCTCCAGCGGATGCGCCCGCAGGACCTCGACACCCCCGAGCCCCAGGGCCGTGAGAAGGGCATGATCCGCGACGGGTTGCGCTACATCCGCAGCCGTCCCGACATCATGATGGTGCTGGCCATCGTGTTCTTCGCCGGCACGTTCGGCCTGAACTTCCAGATGACCTCCGCCCTCATGGCCACCGAGGTGTTCGGCAAGGGCGCCTCGGAGTACGGCATCCTCGGCACGACGATGGCCGTCGGGTCACTGTCGGGGGCTCTGCTCGCGGCACGTCGCGGCATCGTCCGCCACCGGCTGGTGATCATGGCAGCGACCGCGTTCGGTGTGGCCGAGGTCCTTGCCGGGCTGATGCCGTCGTACCTGACGTTCGCCCTCTGGACGCCGGTCCTCGGGATCACGGCGCTCACGATGATCACGGCCGCCAACACGACCGTGCAGCTGAGCGTAACGCCGGAGCTGCGCGGCCGTGTGATGGCGCTCTACATGATGATCTTCATGGGTGGGACGCCTCTCGGCTCCCCGGTCGTCGGCTGGGTGGGGGAGACGTTCGGCGCGCGCTGGACGCTGATCGGCGGCGGCGCCATGACGATCCTCGGCACCCTGCTCGCCGTCGCGATCTTCAGTCGGACCCAGGGCCTGCTCGACCCCGAGGTCAACGACCGCCCGCGCCTCCTTGCGAGGCGAACCAGGGCTGGTGCAGGTCGAGGTACTTGACGTCGTGGGTGTGCCGGTCGAAGTCCTCGAGGAGCTCGCGCACCCTGCCCGCCGTCGGCATCGCCTTCGACTCGCCCTCTCGTGCGGCGGCCTCGTTGGTGAAGAAGACCGTCTCGATGAACGTCCCGTCCTCCTCGATCGCGAAGGTCCCACCGATGATGTCGGGCCGCTCCTGCTGGAGCATGTTGTTCATCTCTTCGAGCTCCGCCTCCATGAGGGCGGGGTCGTCGAGCTTGCCCTCGATGACCTGAACAAAGCCGGCGTCGTCCGAGCCGCCGCTGAGCATCATCACGACCTTCTCGGCGTTGTGGAACTCGACCGGGCCGTCGAAGCACTTCTCCATCTCGGCCCACCACTCCGACTGCTCACGGCGCTCGGAGTTGGCCATGGCCTTCTCCTTGGACTCGAAGCGGATCACTCCCACGAAGGTGTTGTCGTCGGTGAACCCGTAGGTGCCTCCTAGCCATCCCTCTGCGTGGGGGCTGATGTCGCGAAGCCACTTGTCCGCGAGAGAGCGGAGCTGGTCCTGCTTGGTGCACGTGCCCTGGATGATCTGGATGAACACTGCTGGCCTCCTAAGCGTGCAGGCCCCCCGTCGTTGGTCTGTGTCCTTGTGTGACGGTATTCCTGCTCACGCTGACCCTCCATAGCCCGAAGGGGCCAAGGGGCGCCCGATAAACTCGGGCCTCATGAACCCCCGCTACCGCCGCATGGTGATCCCTGGCGCCCTGGTGGCGCTGATCCTGCTTGTGGTGGTCGCCGCACTGGTGCGGAGCTGACATGGCCGAGCCCCTGCTGCGCGCCCTCACGAGGATGCGCTCCCTGATCCTGGACGACCAGACGCTCGTGCGCGCGGTCGCCTCTGGCCGGCAGAAGGGACAGACCCCGCGGTGGCGTCGGGTCGAGATGAGGTACGTCGACCTCAAGGCCGGCCGTCACCTCCAGATCACGGCCTACGACGACACCCAGGCGCACACGTCGAACCACGCCGTGGGGGAGGCGGCGAAGAACGCCCTCGACGACCTGCTCGACGAGCCGTTCGGCAACTGGCACGTCGACACCCTCACCGAGAGCCACCAGGTCCGCGTGACGAAGAAGCTCGAGGCGATGGTGCACACCAGCCCGCGTGCGGCCGAGGCGGGATCCGCCCAGGTGGAGCCTGCGCGCCGGCACGACCGGGCCAAGCCCAGGCTCCTGCCCGAGGACGACCCGGCGCTGGTCGCGGTCGGGATCTCCGACGAGCGGGGGCGGGTGAAGCCCAGCCGGCAGGCGAAGTACCGCCAGGTCGAGGAGTTCCTCCGCAGCCTCGGCCCGGCACTCGACGACGCGCTGTCGTCAGGGCGGCTGCGCACCCCGACGGCCGAGGAACCGCTGCGGGTGGTGGATCTCGGGTGCGGCAACGCCTACCTGACCTTCGCCGCCCACAGCTACCTCACCCGTGTGCGGGGTCTGCCGGTGCACATGGTGGGCGTGGACGTGAAGGACCAGTCCTACCGCCACAACACCGAGGTGGCGGCGCGTCTTGGGATCTCCGACTCCATGACCTTCGTCCAGGGCGACATCGGGTCGGTCCGGCTCGACGAGGCGCCGGACGTCGTGCTCGCCCTCCACGCCTGTGACACCGCCACCGACGACGCCTTGGCCAGGGCCGTGTCGTGGGACGCGTCGCTGGTGCTCGCCGCACCCTGCTGCCACCACGACGTCGCTGCCCAGCTGCGCAGGTCGCCGACCCCGGCGCCGTACGCCCTCCTGACCAGACACGGCATCCTGCGCGAGCGGTTCGCCGACACCCTCACCGACGCTCTGCGCGCGGGGGTGCTGCGGCTGCTCGGCTACCGCGTCGACGTGATCGAGTTCGTGGAGAGCCAGCACACCCCGCGGAACACGATGCTGCGTGCCACCCGCACCGGTGCGGCTCCCGGGCCTGGCGCCCGCGAGGAGCTCGAGGACCTGGTGCGCGCCTGGAACGTCCACCCCCGCCTCGCCGAGCTGCTAGGGGAGCGGCTCGCGCATGAGCCGGCGCACTAGCCGCGCGGCGGCGGCGCTGCTCGCCGTCATGTTCGTGGGCGGGCCGACGGTCTTCCAGGCGGTCGCGTCGGAGGGCAGCGATGAGGTCCACGGGCAGCTCGTCGTGACGCTCCGCGACGATCGCATCGACGAGTCGAGCGGACTCGTCGTGCGCGATGGCCGGATGTTCACAGTGAACGACTCGGGGGACGGCCCGTACCTCTACGAGGTCGACATGCGCACCGGCGAGACCGCCGCGGTGACGACCTACGACGACGAGGACCCGAAGGACGTCGAGGCGCTCGCTCCCGGCCGTGACGGCACCGTGTGGGTCGGGGACATCGGCGACAACCGCCGCTCGCGCGACTCGGTCCGCGTGTTCCATCTGGTGCCGCCCACATCCGGCGGCGTGGTGTCGGCGGACCGGTTCGACCTCGTCTATCCCGACGGACCCCATGACGCGGAGACGCTCCTCGTCCACCCCCGAACTGGTCGCGTGTTCGTGGTGACCAAGAGCTTCGCCGGCGGCGTGGTCTACGAGGCACCGAGGTCGCTGCGCCCGGGTCAGACCTACCGGCTCGAGCGGGTCGGGTCGGTGCCGGGACTGATCACGGACGGCACGTTCCTCCCGGGTGGAAGGCACGTCCTGCTGCGCACCTATGGTGCCGCAACGGTGTACTCGTTCCCCGGGTTCCAGCGGGTCGCCGACGTGCCTCTCCCCGAGCAGGAGCAGGGGGAGGGCATCGCCGTCGACCGGCGCCGGATCTACCTCAGCTCCGAGGGTCAGCACTCCGAGGTGCTCGCGGTCGACGAGCCGTCGGTTCCGCGAGCGGGAAGCCCGGCGACGCTCGGGCCGCGGCCACAGGCCCGGCCCGAGCCGCGCGAGCATCGGGTCTACCACCCGGAACCGTGGCTCGGCCTGGGCCCGGCACCGGTCCTGCTCGGTGCGGCTGCCGCAGGTGGCGTCGTCGTGCTGCTGGTCAGAGCCGCTCGACGACGTGGTCGACGCAGGCCGTGAGCGCCTCGACGTCGGCCGGTTCGATCGCTGGGTACATCGCGATGCGCAGCTGGTTGCGGCCGAGCTTGCGGTAGGGCTCGACGTCCACGATGCCGTTGGCGCGCAGGGTCTTCGCCACGGCTGCCGCGTCGATCGAGTCGTCGAAGTCGACAGTGCCGATCACCAGGGAGCGGTGCTCGGGGTTCTCGACGTACGGCGTCGTGTAGGTCGTCTTCTCGGCCCAGCCGTAGAGCCGGTTCGAGCTGTCGGTCGTCCGGCTGACCGCGAAGTCGAGACCGCCCTGGGTGTTGAACCAGTCGAGCTGCTCGGCCATCAGGAACAGGGTCGCGATCGCCGGCGTGTTGTAGGTCTGGTTCTTCAGCGAGTTGTCGATCGCCGTCGGCAGGTCGAAGAAGGCGGGCACCCACCGGCCGCCTCCTGAGATCTGGGCGGCGCGGTCGAGGGCCGCGGGCGACATGACGGCGACCCAGAGCCCACCGTCGGACGCGAAGCACTTCTGAGGAGCGAAGTAGTACGCGTCGACCTCGGTGATGTCGACCGGCAGACCGCCCGCACCCGACGTGGCGTCGATGAGGACGAGCGCGTCCTCATCGGCTCCCTCGACCCGCTTCACCGGAGCCATGACGGCGGTGGAGGTCTCGTTGTGCGCCCAGGCGTACACGTCGACGCCGGCCTCGCCGCGTGGCTCGGGCCGGCTCCCGGTGGGGGACTCGATGACCGTCGGGTCGGCGAGGAACGGTGCCTGCTTCGCGGCCTTGGCGAACTTCGAGGAGAACTCGCCGAATGACAGGTGCTGGCTCTTCTCCCTGATCAGGCCGAAGGTCGCGATGTCCCAGAACGCGGTGGCGCCGCCGTTGCCGAGGACCACCTCGTACCCCTCGGGAAGGCTGAACAGCTCTCGGACCCCTTCCCTCACCCGGCCCACGAGGTTCTTCACCGGGGCCTGCCGGTGGCTCGTGCCGATCAGGGAGGTGCCTGTGGCAGCGAGCGCGTCGACGGCCTCGGTGCGGACCTTGGACGGTCCGGCGCCGAAACGGCCGTCGACGGGCTTGAGGGAGTCAGGGATGTTGATCGCGTCGGTCACGGTTTACCTCGTGTATTTCGAGTGGCGGTGACCTGACGTCGTTGTCAGAGTGCTGTGCGGCCCTATTCTGTCACCTCGCCAGTGACAACCACGCTACGGGGAGGCGGATCGAGCCGGTGGAGATAAGTCGCCTTCCGTTCACGCACCCGGACGTCCTGGCTCTGGTCGAGGAGGTGCAGGCGGAGTACACGTCGAGGTACGGCGGCCCCGACGAGACGCCGCTCGACCCGACGATGTTCGACGCGCCGCTGGGGGCGTTCTTCGTCGGGTACGTCGAAGGCGTCGCCGTCGCGATGGGCGGGTGGCGCCATCGCGCCGACGTCATCGCATTCGGACAGTCGTCGGTCACGGAGATCAAGCGGATGTACGTCGCGCCGCGGGCACGTAGGAGGGGCTTGGCGAGGGGGGTGCTCGACCACCTCGAGGCCACCGCCCGTGAGGCGGGCGCCGCTGTCATGGTGCTCGAGACCGGCATCGAGCAGCCTGAGGCGATCTCGCTCTACCTGTCCTCCGGCTACAGCGCCGTCGAAGGGTTCGGCTACTACAAGTGGTCGCCGAAGTCGCGCTACTACGGCAAGCCGCTCTGATGAGGCCGGCGATTCGGGAGAGAACGGTCACATCTGTGCAAATGGCTGAGAGATTCCGATACTCCCCGTACCTTCGAGGTTGGGGGGAGGCCGGACTTCCTCGAAGCCCGTCCGGCGCACAGAACGAAGGTTCGAGTCATGGAACTACTGGTACTGGTCGCCCTGGTGCTCATCGCGGCCTGCACGATGCTGGTGCACCGTCACCAGCAGGCCGTGGCCTGGGATCGTGAGCTCGACCGGGCGTTCGGCGTGAACCCATCCCGCGAGATCCCGCGTCACCGGACCCTGTAGACGGGTCAAGGACCGGTTCAGGACGGGAGGGGGAGCTCCGCCCACACCAGCTTGCCCTCGCCGGGCAGGACCTCCAGACCCCACGCCGTGGTGAGGGCGGCGACGAGGTGCAGGCCGCGGCCGTGCTCTTCGGTGGCGCTGGCCGGTTGCGGCTCAGGGGTGCCGGTGCCGGTGTCGAGCACGTCGATGCGAAGCGTCGCAGGGTTGAGTGACAGGCGGATGCGGCAGGCGGAGTCGGCATGCGTGATCGCGTTGGCAGCCAGCTCGCTCGCGACCAGGAGCGCGTCGTCGAGGAGCTGCTCCAGCGACCACTCCATGACTTTCTCCGAGACGAACTCGCGTGCCCTGCGTGCGCTCGTCAACGCCTGCGGAAGGTCGAGTGTGGCCTCGCCGTCGTGCCGATGCCCGACCGACTCGAGCAGGTCGATGAGGTAGTCGAGCTCGGCTTCCTTGAGGACGTACCCGTCGACGTTCTTCGCGATCCACTCCCGGTCCATCGCGTCGGCTCCGGAGAAGACGACCACCTTGGACCCGGGCGACTGCCTGCGGATGCCGCTGAGCACCTCATGGCCGGCAAGGTCGGGCAGGCCGAGGTCGAGCACGACGACGTCCGGCTGCAGCGCCTCGGCGAACTTGACCGCCTCACCACCCTCGCTGGCTTCTCCCACGACCTCGAAGCCCCCGCGAAGCCGCAGCGCAGTGCGCACGAGTCGGCGTACGTCCACGACGTCGTCGACGAGCAGCACGCGGATGGCCACGCTCGCAGCGTAGGCCTCGCCGCCCCCACAGACCAATGCAGACCAGGCTTTCACCACCCGGCTGGGTCGCTGTCTGGTCCGCCGTACGACCGGGCGCTTTTACTGGCTACCGGGCGGTTTGGGCAGTCTGATCACGAACGTCCCGGCTGGTCTGTCCGGTGACCCCGGCTCGTAGCGAGCCTCGCCGCCGTGCGCGCGGGCGAGCTCGCGGACGATGAACAGGCCCAGCCCCGTGCCGCCCTTGCTCCGACCGGTCGCGAACCGGTCGAAGAGCCGGGGCTGCATGCCCTCGGCGACGCCTGCACCATGGTCGCTGACGCGGATCTCCACCCCGCCCGAGTCACTCCCGACGGCTACGTGCACCGGTGGCGCGCCGTGGCGGAGCGCATTGCTGAGCAGGTTGTCCAGCGCCTGGGCGAGCCGGTCCCGGTCCGCGGCCACCATGACCTCTGGTGGTGCGTCGACGACGACCTCTGCCTCGGGCTGGGTATGCGACAACGTGGCGAGGGCCTCCGCGATGACCTCGCTGAGCGCCACCTCCTCCGGGCGTATCTCGAGCGCACGGGCCTGGAGCCTCGATGCGGTCAGCAGGTCACCGAGCAACCGCCGCAGACGGGTGGTGCTCGACGACATCGCCTCGAACAGCTCGGAGCGGTCCTCGTCCGTCAGGGCGGTCCAGTGCCTCGAAAGCGTCTCTGCGGATCCGCCGAGAACCCCGATCGGTGTCCGCAGCTCGTGAGCTGTGACGGCGAGGAACTCGGACTGGTCTTCGGCGGCCTGCCGAAGGAGCTGGTTGAGCGACTCCAGCTCCGCGTTGGCCTCCGCGAGCGCCTCGACGGCGTGTTCACGCTCCTCCTCCAGGCGTCGGCGGTCCGTCGTGTCCCGGGTGACCTTGGCGAAGCCGATGTGCTCCCCGGCCGGGTTGTACAAGGCCGTGATCACGACGTTGGCCCAGAAGCGGGACCCGTCCTTGCGGATGCGCCACCCGTCCTCCTCGTAGCGGCCGTCGCGCAGAGCCAGCTCGAGCTCGTGCTCGGGGTGCAGCCGCGCCTGGACGTCCAGGGGGTAGAAGGTCCGGAAGTGCTTGCCGATGATCTCCTCGGCCGAGTAGCCCTTGATGCGCTCGGCGCCGAGGTTCCAGCTCGCTATGTGACCTGTCGGGTCGAGCATGAAGATCGCGTAGTCCTGGACTCCCTCCGCGAGGAGGCGGAACCGCTCCTCGCTCTGCCGGAGGCTCTCCTCGGCAGCGCGGCGCTCGGTGATGTCACGGGTCACCTTCGCGAAGCCGACGTGCCTGCCTGTGTGGTCGAAGACCGCCGTGATGACGACGTTCGACCAGAACCTGGTCCCGTCTCGACGGACCCGCGGTCCCTCTTCGGTGTAGCTCCCGTCGCGCAGCGCCAGCTCGAGCTCGTGCTCGGGGTGCAGCCGCGCCTGGACATCCAGCGGGTAGAAGGTCCGGAAGTGCCGGCCGATGATCTCATCGGCGGTGTACCCCGTGCTCCGCTCCGCCCCCGCGTTCCAGCTCTCGACCACGCCGTCCGGCGAAAGCATGAAGATGGCGTAGTCCTGCACCGCTTCGACGAGCAGCCGGAAGCGTTCCTCGCTCTTGCGCAGCGCTTCGGAGGCCGCCCTCTCGGCGGTGACGTCCTGCGCCTGCAAGAAGAGGTAGAGGGGCCGTCCGTTGGAGTCGCGGACCGGTGCCAGCGTCGCACGCACACGCCGATGGCCCGCGCCTTTGACGTCGTGCTCCAGCTGTACGACGTCGAGGGGCCGTCGAAGGATGTCCTCCAGCACGGAGCCGACCAGCTCCTCCTGCCCCTCGGTGAGCTCGCCGTAGAAGATCCCGACGAGGTCCTCGGCTGCACGCTGCACCAGCGCCCCGAGCGCTCGGTTCGCCCGAACGAGGTGGCCGGTCAGGGTCATCGTCCCCATGCCGATCGCGGCCTCGTCGAACATCTGCCGGAACCGCTCGAGGTGCTCGTCCAGGACGGCTTGGTCGTCCGGTGGCCTGCCCGCCTGTGTCTCGGCGTGCTTCGGGCCCCCCGACTCCTCGGCGACCCCCGCGTCAGCGGACGGCTCAGCGACCGGTCCTCCCGCTACCGCGACCAGGCGATCCATGAGCGAGTCGAGCGGGACGGACTTCTCGATGAAGGCGGCGGCACCCATCTCGAGTGCCCTCTCGGCCAGCCCGTGCTCCTCGAAGCCGCTGTACAGCACCACCTGTGTGCTGGGTGAGGCGGTGAGGACGAGCGGCAGCGCCTCCAGGCCGTCCATGCCCGGCATCGAGACGTCGAGCAGCATCAGCGACGGGTGGTGCTCCTGAGCCAGGGCGACCGCTTCGGCGCCGTCCGACCCTTCTCCCACGACACGAAGCTGTCCCGCGACCCGGATGCGGGTCTTGACGAGCAGACGCACGTCGGACGCGTCGTCCACGATGACGATCGTCGGCGCCTCCGCATGCATGCGAGGACGCTACTCGCTGACGACGAGGTAGCGCTCGTCGTCGATCTCCTTGCCCCAGTACACCGGCTCCGGAAGCTGCCGGACGGTCACCTCCGACCGGTGCTCGCCCACGAGCTCGGCGGTACGACGGGCCGTGAGACCCGCCCCCGTGGACCAGCTGCCCTCGACCAGAACGAGCCTCCCGCCGGGGGCGAGCAGGGCGACCCACCGACCGAGGGCGGTCGACGGTTCGGGCAGGGCCCACAGCACATGGCGGCACAGCACGACGTCGAACGACCCGGCCTCGAGGTCGGGGCTGGACGCGTCGCCCTGCGTGAACGAGACGTCGACCCCCGCGGCCGATGCCTTGGCCCGGGAGCGCGCGAGCATCTCGTCGGAGAGGTCGATGCCGCTGACGTCGTACCCCTGCTCCGCGAGCAGGACCGACAGGCTGCCGCTGCCGCAGCCGAGGTCGGCGACGCGTGCCGGGGCGGGCGGGAGGTACTCCAGCAGCAACGAACGCCAGGCGTCGCGTACAGCGGGGTCGCGAAGGCCGTGGTCCGGCTCGTCGTCGAAGGCCGCGGCCTCGGCGTCCCAGGCAGCGCGGGTCGCCTCGAGGGAGCTCGTCATGCCCAGTCGGGGTTCCAGCCCGCGACGTCCTCGGCCTTGCGCTCGCCCGGGCCGACGTACACCGCCGACGGCCGGATCAGGCGGCCGGTGCGCTTCTGCTCCAGGATGTGCGCGGACCAGCCACCGGTGCGGGCGCAGGTGAACATCGAGGTGAACATGGTCGGTGGCACCTCCGCGAAGTCGAGGACGATCGCCGCCCAGAACTCCACGTTGGTCTCGAGGACCCGGTCGGGGCGGCGCTCGCGCAGCTCGGCGAGCGCGGCCTTCTCGAGAGCCTCGGCCACCTCGTAGCGGGGTGCGGCCAGCTCCTGCGCGGTGCGACGCAGCACGCGGGCGCGGGGGTCCTCGGCCCGGTACACCCGGTGCCCGAAGCCCATCAGGCGCTGCTTGTTGTCGAGCAGCTCCTTGACGTAGCCGCGCGCGTCGCCACGCCGCTCGACCTCCTCGATCATGTGGAGGACCCGGGACGGGGCGCCACCGTGGAGAGGGCCGCTCATCGCACCGATGGCTCCGGAGAACGCGGCTGCGACGTCGGCGCCGGTGGAGGTGATCACCCGGGCGGTGAAGGTGGAGGCGTTCATGCCGTGCTCGGCGGCCGAGCTCCAGTAGGCGTCGATCGCCTTGACGTGCTTGGGGTCGGCCTCGCCCTTCCAGCGGATCATGAACCTCTCGGCGAGCGTCTGGCCCTTGTCCACCTCCCGCTGGGAGACGACGGGCTTGTCCAGCCCACGGGCCGCCTGCGCGGCGTACGACAGCACCATGACCGCGACCCGGCTGAGGTCCTCACGGGCCTGCTCGTCGGAGATGTCGAACGTCTGGCGCATCCCGAACGCCGGAGCGAGCATCGCGACGGCCGCCTGTACGTCGACCCGGATGTCGCCCGTGTGGATCGGGATGTTGTAGGGCTCGGCCGGAGGAAGCCCCGGCTCGTAGGCGCCGTCCATGAGCAGGCCCCAGACCTTCTCGAACGGCACACGGCCGACGAGCTCCTCGATGTCGACGCCGCGGTACCGGAGGGCGGAGCCTTCCTTGTCGGGCTCGGCGATCTCGGTCTCGAACGCCACGACGCCCTCGAGCCCGTGCTGAACCTCGGTCATGTCGACTCCTTTGTCCGCGGGGGTTCCAACGACGCATTGTGCCCTCTTGGTCACGCGTCGTCACTCCGGGACCTCGTGAGGGGCACTAGATTCGACTGCGTGGATGCGCAAGAGCTCAGTGACCTGCGCCGGGAGTACGCCGCCGGCGGGCTCGACGAGGCTGACCTGGCGCCGGACCCGGTGAGCATGTTCCGCCGCTGGATGCACCACGCGGTCCGGGCGGGGCTGCACGAGCCGAACGCGTTCGTCCTCGCGACCGCGGGCCGGGACGGTAGGCCGTCCTCCCGCATCGTGCTGCTCAAGGGGCTCGACGAGCGAGGCTTCGTGTTCTTCACCAACTACGACTCCCGGAAGGGCGAGGACATCGCCGCCAACCCGCGGGTGTCGCTGCTCTTCCCGTGGCACCCGCTCGAGCGACAGGTGCGCGTCGAAGGCGCGGCGACCCGGCTCAGCGACGCGGAGAACGACGCGTACTTCGCCACGCGGCCCCGCAGCTCGCAGCTCGGTGCCTGGGCCTCCCCGCAATCGGAGGTCGTCGGCAGCCGGGCCGCGCTCGACGCCATGTACGACGAGGTGGCGACCAGGTTCGGCGAGGGCGACGTTCCTCGGCCCGACCACTGGGGTGGCTACTGCGTCACGCCGGAGACCGTCGAGTTCTGGCAGGGCCGGGTCGGGCGGATGCACGACAGGCTGCGCTACCGGCGGGTCCAGACAGGGGCGACCGACGGCGTCGACGGCGCGGGCTGGGTGACCGAGCGGCTGGCGCCCTGATGCTCCTGCGCCTCCTCAAGACCTACCTCACTCCGTACCGCGGCGCCCTGCTCGCGGTCGTCGTGCTGCAGTTCCTCGGCACGATGGCGGCGCTGTACCTCCCCACCCTGAACGCCGACATCATCGACAACGGGGTCGCCAAGGGGGACACCGGCTACATCCTCCGCGTCGGCGGCGTGATGCTCGGGGTCGCGCTGGTGCAGATTGCCTGCACGGTCACGGCCGTCTACTTCGGTGCGCGCACCGCGATGGGCTTCGGTCGGGACGTCCGCGCCGGCATCTTCCACCAGGTCGGGTCGTACTCCGGGCGCGAGGTGGACCGCTTCGGGGCGCCGTCGTTGATCACGCGCAACACCAACGACGTCCAGCAGGTGCAGATGCTGGTGCTGCTCGGGTCCACGATGATGGTCGCGGCGCCGATCATGATGGTCGGAGGCGTGGTGATGGCGATGCACCAGGACCTCGGCCTCTCCTGGCTGCTCGCCGTGGCGGTGCCGGTGCTGGTGGCCACGGTCGGGCTGATCATCTCCCGGATGCTGCCCGGGTTCCGGGTCATGCAGGATCGCATCGACAGCGTGAACCGGATCCTGCGCGAGCAGATCACCGGCATCCGGGTGGTCCGCGCCTTCGTCCGCGAGCCCGTGGAGACCCGGCGGTTCGGCCGGGCCAACGACGACCTCACCGAGGTCGCGGTGCGCACCGGGCGGTGGATGGCCACGATGTTCCCGACCGTGATGCTGATCATGAACCTGTCCAGCGTGGCCGTGCTCTGGTTCGGCGGCCACCGCGTCGACGCCGGGTCGATGCAGATCGGCGAGCTCACCGCGTTCCTGGCCTACCTCGTGCAGATCCTGATGTCGGTGATGATGGCGACCTTCATGCTGATCATGGTGCCGCGGGCCACGGTGTGCGCGGACCGGATCGCCGAGGTGTTCGACACCTCCTCGTCCGTCGCCCCGCCCGCCTCGCCGGTCACCACCGTCGCCGGCCGCGGCGAGCTGGAGTTCCGCGGCGTGGAGTTCACCTACCCCGGCGCCGACGCGCCCGTGCTGCGCGACCTTTCGTTCGTCGCCCGGCCGGGGCAGACC
>DATGYO010000162.1:0-4625 GCA_035297905.1 Nocardioidaceae bacterium | reverse complement strand
GGTCTTAGCGGCACTCTGGGCAAGGTGTGGGCGCCGGCGGTGTACACCTTCCTCGCAATGAACTGGGGTGCCGCCGGCTGGTTGGTGATCGCCGGCATCATCGTTGTGGCCACCATCGGTGTGCCCCCCTCGACCCGGCTGGCGCGACGGTTCCTCGAGGAGCACGTCCCTGCCGACGTGTTGGCCGACGCCCGTGCCTCCGGCATCGACCCTGAGGACGGCATCGCGGTCGGTCCGCCCTCGCTCATCGCCACCGACGAGCCGATGCCCGATCCCACGCCCGATCCGATCCACTGAGGTAGACCAGGCGCCGTCGCGAAAGGCGCCTCGTCGTGTTCGCGTGAGCGAGGGCGGGCGACCGGAAGCAGGCTGGCGCGGTTTGGGCTTCTGATCAGGGGCGGCGGTCCGCAAGGACGCAGAACTCGTTCCCCTCTGGGTCGGCCAGTACGACCCAGCTCTCATCGCCCTGACCGACGTCGGCGTGTCGAGCACCTAGGTCGAGCAGGCGCCGAACCTCTTCGTCTTGCTCCCTGTCGGTTGGGTTGACGTCCAGATGAAGCCTGTTCTTGACGGTCTTGCGCTCGGGCACGTGCGCGAACGTCAACGTCGGTGGCACCGCGCCACGGTGGTTCCCGACCTCAGGCACCGCAGGGGAGCCGATCGTGACAATTCCGTCGTCCTCGGCTTGCACCTCGTAGTCAAGGACCGAGCACCAGAACCGGGCGAGAGCGGTGGGATCAGCACAGTCGATCGCAAGCTCGGTGAACTTGCTGGTCATGTCACGACCTCCCCGTCACGTAGCGGGTCCGCCACTGGCCACACGCTAACCGCAATGTTCGACGTCGAGGGGTGTTGCCGTCGCCGATGGTGGCGCGGTTGAGATGTACGTACTACGCCGACGGGAAGTTCAGTTGCCGAACCGGTCGCTGAGTAGCCGGATGATCGGCCAGGCGCCTTCTGACCAGTTCGAGATGACGGTGTAGGTGATCAAGGACGTGGGCTGGTGCAGGCTCGCGAACGATACGCCCGCGTCGTACCCCTCGAGCCAGACTCCGTCGCCTGTCGCGTGGAGGTGGAACCCGAGGCCGTAGCGCCTGGACTCCTCCGGCCAGTCGCTGCGAGGTAGCACCATCTCGGCGAGCCGCTCCGGCGAGACGATCCGTCCGGCGAACAGAGCCTCCCAATAGGCGCTGAGGTCGGCAGCAGTCGTGTAGATGCCCCCGTCGCCGTTGCCGCGCACCGGGAGATGGAGCACGTTCGTCCTCAGGCCGTCCGCGGACAGGTAGCCCAGGGCAGCGCGTCCTGGGAGCTCGTCGGAGCGCAGGAACTCGCTGTCGATCATGCCCGCAGGTTCGCAGACGAGGGTGCGTACCAGGTCGTGGAACTCCACGTCGGTCGCCCGTTCGGCCAACAGCGCGAGCACGACGTAGCCGGCGTTGTTGTATGCGAACCGCTCGCCTGCGGGGAAAACGGTTTCGTGTCCGTCCAGCACCCGTAGGAACTGCTCGGTCGTCGCGAGCTCGTGTACCGGCACCGGCATCACGTAGTCGCGGATGTCGTCGACGGCGTCCTCGTCGAGGTAGTCGCCGATCCCGGACCGATGCGCCAACAGGTGCTCGATCGTCACGTCGTCGGCGATCAGGGGCAGGTCGTCTCCGAGCAGCGAACGGGCGGTAGTGCCGAGCTCGAGCGTTCCTCGCTCGACCAGGCTCATCACCGCCAGCGCGGTCAGACTCTTCGATCCACTGGCTATCGCGAACACGGTCTCCACCGTGTTAGGGACCTCGTGGGCGCGGTCAGCGAGCCCATAGGCCGTGCAGAACTCCAGGTCGAACGAGCGGTCCACACGGACTACGCCGGAGAATCCCGTGTGCTCCGCCGCGTGGTCCACCGCGTCATGAAGTGACTGCATCGCGTTGAAACTATGCCGACTCTGCGGACACCCGCCTATCTCGCGACCGCGTACCGCACGTGCGTGGCGTACGGCGAGCTGACAACCTTGATGATCTCGAGGTCGATGTCACGGTCGAACCCGGCGAACAGCCGCTTACCGGCGCCGAGGATCACCGGCGCGGTGGAGAGCACCAGCTCGTCCACCCGACCGGCGGCCAGCGCGTGCCGGATCACGTCCGCCCCGCCGCCGATCGCCACGTCCTTGCCACCGGCCTTCTCGGCAGCCTGCGCCAGCGCATCGTCGAGCCCGGACACGAACGTGAACCCCGCCTCCGGCTCCGGCTGGTCCTCAGTGCGGTGGGTGAGCACGAACAGCGGGCCGGGGAACGGGTTCGTGCCTCCCCACGCGCCCGCGGCGTCATACATCCCCCGGCCCACGATGCCGGCGCCGTAGCTCGCGACGAGCTCGTCGTAGAACTCCTTGTCGGGGCCGCGCATCGCGAAGTCGTGTCCTCCGTCGTAGGTCCACGGGCCGCCCATCACCCAGTAGTGCAGGCGCTCACCGCCCTTGCCCAAGCCGTACGTGGGTCCGTCATCGGATCCGGTGACGAAGCCGTCGACCGAGGTGGTGATGGATGCGATGACCTTGCCCATGGTTCCTCCTCCGTGGTGTGTCGACAGTGAAGACCCGGCCTCGGTCGCCGACTCATCGCGTCAGTCGCCTGACGCGCCGTCGAACCCGCATCGGTGGGTCGCTTGGTCGATGAAGCCAGCGTGGCACTCCACCGTCACCCTGCGGTACACCTGAGCGCCGACTGGTTGCACGACGTCGACTACTCACCAGGGCTGTCATGGGCTGGTCGACCACGGCGATGGCGCCTCGCTACGAGCACGCGACGAGAACTGAGAAAGACCAAACGCCGGGTCGGACCCTGAGGGGCCCGTCCCGGCGTCTCCGCTGGTCAGCGTGGCGGAGGATAGGGGATTCGAACCCCTGAGGGCTGTTAACCCAACCCGCTTTCCAAGCGAGCGCCATAGGCCACTAGGCGAATCCTCCGCGGGAGAGGTTACCGGTCGGGTGGCAGAGCGAGAAATCCGCCCGACTTGGGTGGCTCGCGGGGCCTGTCCTAGACTCTGGGGCAACCCCCCGTGCGGCGGCATCTCGCCCAACTCCCCCAGGGCCGGAAGGCAGCAAGGGCAAGTGAGCTCTGTCGGGTGCGCGGGGGGCCTCTGTTTTCTCCACTTGATCGTGCACCGTGCCTGTCGGCATATCGCCTGTCGGCCTACCGACTGTCGGATGGGGTAGTTAGGGTTCAGGACGTGGAAGCACCCCTCGCCCTCTATCGCCGGTACCGGCCCGAGACGTTCGCCGAGGTCATCGGCCAGGACCACGTCACGACGCCGCTGCGGACTGCGCTGGCCAACAACCGGGTGAACCACGCTTACCTGTTCTCCGGGCCCCGTGGGTGTGGCAAGACCACCAGCGCCCGGATCCTCGCCCGTGCGCTGAACTGTGAGAAGGGTCCCGTCGCGGACCCGTGCGGCGAGTGCCGCTCCTGCCAGGACCTCGCCCGGGGTGGCCCGGGGTCGGTCGACGTGATCGAGATCGACGCGGCGAGCCATGGTGGCGTCGACGACGCCCGCGACCTGCGGGAGCGGGCCTTCTTCGCCCCGGTCGCCAGCCGCTACAAGGTCTACATCATCGACGAGGCCCACATGGTCTCGACGCAGGGCTTCAATGCGCTGCTCAAGCTCGTCGAGGAGCCCCCGCCGCACCTGAAGTTCATCTTCGCGACCACGGAGCCCGAGAAGGTCATCGGCACGATCAGGTCGCGGACCCACCACTATCCGTTCCGCCTGATCCCGCCGCGGCTGCTCTCGGGGTACCTCTCGGAGATCTGCGAGAAGGAAGGCGTGCGGATCGAGCCGGCCGCGCTGCCGCTGGTGGTCCGTGCCGGCGGCGGGTCCGCTCGTGACACGCTCTCCGTGCTCGACCAGCTTCTCGGTGGTGCAGGCGATGACGGCGTGACCTACGAGCTGGCCACGGGTCTGCTCGGTTACACGCCCGACGCGCTGCTCGACGAGGTCGTCGACGCGTTCGCGGCCAACGACGGCAGCACGGTCTTCGGCGTGGTCGACAAGGTCATCGAGACGGGGCAGGATCCTCGCCGCTTCACCGAGGACCTGCTGCGCCGGCTGCGGGACCTGGTCATCATCTCCGCCGTCCCGGATGCTCCGGCGACCGGCCTCATCGACGTCCCCGAAGACCAGGCCGAACGCCTCGTGGCACAGGCTGCACGCTTCGGCCGGTCCGACCTCACCCGTTCGGCCGACCTGGTCGCGGCCGGGCTCACCGAGATGCGAGGTGCAACGGCCCCCCGGCTGCTGCTCGAGCTGATCTGCGCGCGTGTGCTGCTCCCGGGAGCCGACGACTCGACCGCCGGAGTGCTGGCGCGTCTGGACCGCTTGGAGCGCCGGGTCGCGATCGAGGGCGGCGCCCCGTCGACCGCCTCACCAGCACCTGTTCACCACCCGGCAGCTCCCGCGCGTCAGCAGCCACCGGCCGCCGCGTCCGCGGCTGCAGCCTCGCCGCCGGCTGCAGCGTCGTCCGGCTCTGCTCCGCCCTCCGCGTTAGCGGCGGGTGCGGCTCCGACCCGGGCCCCGGCGCCTACGTCGCCAGTGCCTCCGGCGCCCGCGGCCGACCCTGCGCCTGCGCGTGAGCCCCGAGACGC
>DATGYO010000161.1:0-4882 GCA_035297905.1 Nocardioidaceae bacterium | reverse complement strand
GTTGTCGCGCAGGCTCTTTGTTGGTGCTTGCCGGGCGACCGGCCGATGGTTGCGGGACCGCTTCAAGCCGGTCCGGTGCGTGAACGAGTGGACGGCCATGGCGACCTCCTCGCGTCGAGGGCCACAGTGCCCTCATCCCTGGGTCGATTCCCTGGGTCGATCGTCCAGCTGTGCCAGGTGTCGGGTAAGAGTCGTTGTACCTAGGTATGTACTCAGGTCAGCGAGCCGGCGTCCGGAGGTACGTCGACCGCGTGCTCTCGCAGGTAGTCCAGCGGGACCACCTCGAGCGCGCGCTGCTGCGTGGATGCGAGTACGACGGGCGCTGCCGCTCCGTCCTGGTAGGCCTGGAGCCACCGCACCGCCACGACGCACCACCGGTCGCCGGGAGTCAGGCCGGGGAAGCTCCACTCCGGGCGGGGGGTGACCAGGTCGTTGCCCACCGCGACCTGGTGCTCGAGGAACTCGCGGGTCATCACCGCGCAGACCGTGTGGCTGCCGACGTCCTCCGGCCCGGAGCGGCAGGTTCCGTCGCGGTAGAAGCCGGTGACCGGGTCGATGCCGCACGGCTCCAGCGGGTCCCCCAGGACGTTCAGCTCAGTCGGCTGGGACTCAGTCGGCTGGGACTCAGTCGGCTGGGACTCGGGCGGCTCGGACTCAGGCGGCTCGGACTCAGGCGGCTCGGGCGAAGATCCGGTCATTGCATGACCCTCTCACGCACGACCCTGGGGAGCACCAGGCTGAAGGTCGTCAAGACGTCGTCGGTGAGCCGGAGCTGACCGCCGAGGGATGCCGCGATCTCGGCGGCCGTGGCGAGTCCTCCGGTCAGGGGCGTCTCGGGGTTCCGGACCCGGCTCGCCGCGTGCTCACGGGACCCGTCGTCACTGACCCGGACCTCCGCGTACGCTGCGTTCTCGGTGACGGTGACCCGGACATCGCCCTCGCCATGTTTCACCGCGTTGCCGATCAGGACGTCCATGACCTGCATCAACGCACCCGCGGGCATGCGCACCGCGACCACGCCGTCGCACTCGGCGTCGAGCCTGCGTCCCGGGGCCAGGGCGCGCCACCGAGCCACCGTGTCGCGCACCAGGGCGGCCAGGTCGATGTCGACGGTGGCCCCGACCCGGCTCTCCCGAGAGGCGTCGAGCATCTCGGCCACCGTGGCACTGAGCCGGTCGAGCTGGCCGAGTGCTGCGGACAGCCGGGAAGCGACCTCCGGCGACGGCTGCGAAGAGAGCGCCAGGTCCTCGATCTCGAGCCGGGTCGCGGTGATCGGCGTGCGCAGCTCGTGCGAGGCATGGGCCGCGAAGTCGCGCTCGCGTCTGACAAGGGTCCCCAGGTCGTGAGCGCAGGCCCGCAGTGCCCGGCCCACGGCGTCCGCCTCGGGCACGTCGTAGCGCGGGACGTCGACGTCGAAGTCGCCTCGGCCGATGCGCTCGGCGTACCCGGCGAGCTCGCTCAGCGGCCGGGCCAGGCGACGTGCCAGCCATACCGCCACGGCTGCGGCTGCTGCGACGAGACCGAGGGCGAGGAGGACGAGCCGCAGCAGGGCGTCCTGGACGCGGGCGTCGATGAGCTCCGACTGCCGGGTGAGCGTCAAGGTCCCTCCCCCCGCCACCGCCCGGGTCACCCGCAGGTCGGCCTCGTCGTGGGGCTGGCTCCGGTGGAGGCCGTTCGACGCGACGACCCGGCGGCCCTCGGCGTCGACGTAGACGAGCTGCTCGCCGTCGTACAGCGCCTTCGTCAGAGTCGGGGCGCTGACCTGCACGCCGGGTGCACCCAGGAGGTCGGCGATGATCTCGGCCGAACGCTCCACCTTGCGCTGCTCCTCGCGGTGGATCAGCTGGGAGGTCGTGTAGCCGCGCTCGGCCAGGAGGACCGCGACCACGGCCAGGGTCAGGGAGACGAGCGCGACGACCAGCCGGTCACGCATCAGCGGCAACGTCTTCGAGGCGGAAACCCACTCCTCGGACGGTCACCACCCTTGCGGGCGCCTCACTCTCCTCGAGCTTCTGCCGCAACCGGCCGACGGTCACGTCGAGAGTCTTAGTGGACCCGTACCAGTTGCTGTCCCAGACCTGGTCCATCAACCGGTCGCGGGTGACCACGGCGCCTCGGTGCTCGCTGAGCATGGCCAGCACGTCGAACTCCTTGGTGGTCAGCGCCACCTCGTCGTCCCCTGCCCAGACCCGCCGCGCCTGTACGTCGATGCGGAGACCTGGCACCGGCTCGGGCTCGGGCTCGACCGACGTGGCGCCGCCGCTGCGTCGGAGCAGTGCCCGGGTGCGGGCGAGCAGCTCCGCGAGGCCGAAAGGCTTGGACATGTAGTCGTCGGCGCCGACGTCGAGGCCCACGACCCGGTCGAGCTCGCCACCACGGGCGGTCAGGATCAGGACGCCGCCGTCGTACCCGCCGGCGCGCACCTGCCGGCAGACCTCGAGGCCGTCGATGTCGGGGAGGCCGAGGTCGAGGATCATCAGGTCGACCTCGCCGGCCAGGGCCTTCTCGACCGCCGCTGATCCCTCGCCGACCCGCTCGACGTCGTACCCCTCCCGGCCGAGCGTGCGCACCAGCGGCAACGCGATTCCTTCGTCGTCCTCGACGATGAGCACCGTGGCCATGGTCATAGAGCATAGGGGTGCTCGGGTACCCGCTCCGGCGTGTGGCGCCGCGCGTCGAGCATGAGGAATCCCAGCACGGCGCCCGCGAAGCAGAGAGCCATCGCGTTCTCTGCGGTTGAGACCTCGCTGAGGCCGGGAGCACCGGGGAGTCCGACGAAGATCTGGGTCAGCTGCACCAGCAGGCTCGAGCCGGCAGCAACGACCGCGCCGGCGCGGACGAGGAGTCCGCCCCGCGACCACAACGCGCAGCCTGCGCTGGTCGCGAGGAGGGCAACCGCTGCGGCAAGCACGCCTACGTAGAAGGCGGCGGCCAGGAGCGTCGGGAGTACGACGAGCAGCGCGGCGCCGAGGAGAACAGAGGCGGCTGCCGCAGCACGCGAGCAGCCCGACGGGGTCGCCGTTGCGCCAGCGTTCGACACGATCCCTGCCGCGGTCACCGCGTGCTCCTGGCCGCGGCGTGCTCATGAGAGGCGAGCACGCCGAGTCCGAGTGAGTTCATGTCAGGCACCTACGAGAGTTCTTCCAGCAGGGCCGCCTCCCGCCCCTTGACGGCCCTGCTGGACGCTTTTTCACACGCCGAAGCTTGTGCCTGCAACGCTACGTGCGTCTTGCCCACGTTGCTCCCACGTCTAGGCAACATCGACACCACGCTCTTTCCACACTTGGGTAACGTCCCTGAGCAGTGCCTACCTGCACCCTTCGAGACCGAGGAGACCCGTTGCCAAGACCGCATGCCGGTAGACGATGACCGCCGACGTCGTCTACCTGCTCGCCGGTGCCGCACTGCTTCTCGCCGTGGTCCTGCCCACCGCGATCAGCCGCGCAGCGATCTCCGCACCGATCGTGCTTCTCGTCGTCGGGGCGCTGATGGGCCTGCTCGCGCCGGAGAGCGCGGACTTCAGCCCGATGGGGAACCGCGCCTTCGTCGAGCACCTCACCGAGTTCACGGTGCTCATCGCGCTGATGGGTGTCGGCCTGGCGCTCGACCGGCCGCTCGACCTGCGCCGCCTGGACAGCTGGCGCAAGTGGAGCGCCGCCTGGCGACTGCTCGGCATCGCGATGCCGTTGACCATCGCCGGCGTCGCGGTGTTCGGCTGGTGGGCGGTCGGACTCGCGCCGGCCGCGGCACTGCTGCTCGGCGCCGCTCTCGCCCCGACCGACCCGGTGCTCGCCTCGGACGTCCAGGTCGAGGGACCGACCCCCGTCGACGACGGGTCGCACGACGAGATCGACGAGAGCGACGAGGTCCGCTTCGCGCTCACCTCGGAGGCCGGGCTGAACGACGGGCTGGCGTTCCCGTTCGTCTACGCCGCGATCCTCCTCGCCACCCTCGGTCCTGTCACGGGCTGGGGTCTGCGCTGGGTCGGCTGGGAGCTGGTCGGCAAGGTGGTCGTCGGCGTAGCGCTCGGCGTCGTGGTCGGCTGGCTCCTGGCCAAGGCGGCCTTCCGCGCCCCTGCGCGCTCGCTCCGCACGGCGGAGACGGGTGAGCCGTTGCTCGCGCTCGCCGCCGTGCTCCTCTCCTACGGCGTGGCCGAGGTCTTGCACGGCTACGGGTTCCTGGCGGTGTTCGCCTGCGCCATGACGCTGCGCTCGGCCGAGCGCGGTCACCAGTACCACGTCCACATGCACGAGATCGTCGAGCGACTCGAGCGCCTGCTGACGCTCGTCGTACTCCTGTTCCTCGGGGTCTCGATGACCAACGGCCTGCTGGCCAGCCTCCGGTGGCAGTCGGTCGTGCTCGCCCTCCTGCTCGTCTTCGTGATCCGTCCGGCCGCCGGACTCGTCGCGCTCGGCTTCCATCGCCGGACCACCCGGATCGGGAACCACGTCTTCACCTCCCGGGAGCGGCTGACCACGTCGTTCTTCGGCGTCCGCGGCGTGGGATCGCTGTACTACCTCGCCTACGCCACCGGCCAGACCGACTTCGGCGAGCCCGAGGTCCTCTGGTCGACCGTCGCGTTCACGATCGCGCTGTCGGTGCTCGTGCACGGGATCTCCGCGACCCCGGCTATGCGCTGGCTGGAGAAATCCCGGGACATCTAGCGTCCGGCTCTGTCAACGTGCCGTGCATGGAGAGCGCAGTCCCAGACCGGCGTACGGCGGAGCCTGCCGTGCGGCTGGTCGGGATCCCTCCCGCGGCGATGCAGGCGCTGGTGGAGGGCGACGTCGGACGCGCCTCCAGGCTGACCGGCCTCCGTCTCAGTGAGTTCCTCGCCTCGGACGACTGCACCTGGCTGTGGCGGATCCGGCTGGAGCAGGCC
>DATGYO010000160.1:0-48614 GCA_035297905.1 Nocardioidaceae bacterium | reverse complement strand
GGACGCGGCCACGCCGGCCAGCGGCGCACCCACCCGGTCCGGGGGCGGCACACCCGACCCCGAACCGCATGGCGAGCCTCAGCCGAAGCCGAGTCCCGAGCCGGCACCCGAGCCGGGGAACCATCCGAACGCGGCTGGAAGCTCGTCGACGACCGATCCTGCGCCACCGGCTGACGACCCCGCGCTCGAACCCGAGCCGAAACCAGGCCCGGAGCCGAAGGACGAGCCGAACCCGGCGTCCGAGGCGGAGTCCGCCTCCGAGGACAGGGAGGACCCGCGACACCACCCCGGCGCCGGCAGCGACGACCCCGGCCCCGCAGGCTCTTCGCCTCACGACCCCGGACCAGCGGCTGCCGACCCCACGCCACCGGCCGACGACCCGGGGCCACCGGCGGACGACCCCGGCGACTGGTGGTCCGGCGACCCGTGGGCCGGCACGCCTCGGCCGGCGAACCCCTGGGGCGGGCCACCGCTCACACCGCCACCCGACAAAGCCGCGCCAGCCGAGGCGGCTCCTCCCGACGCAGCCCCGCCCGACGCAGCCCCGCCGCCCGAGACAGCCCCGCCGGCTGACCCGGTCCCGCCGGATACTCAGCGACCCGGGGCTGACCCGGACGGCGGGCAGGACCCGCCGCAACCGGGACCCACCGATGCGTTCCTCACCCCGTTCCGGGCCCAGGACCTGCCACCCTGCCCGTGCCGCGGCGGCAGCTACCTCCTCGACTGGGCCAAGCTGATGCCCACCGTCACCCTCTACCTCCACCTGCACGCCGACAGCATCGCCGCCGGCCACGGGGTCGCCCGCTGGGAGGGCCTGGGACCGGTCACCCTGCAGTACATCCAGGAGTTCCTCGGCCCGCACTGCCGGTTCGCGGTCAAACCCGTCATCGACCCCGCCACCCTCGCCCCCGTCGACGCCTACGAGATCCCCGAACGCCACCGCGAGGCCCTGCACCTGCGCACCCCCGCCGACGTCTTCCCCTACGCACCCAACACCGGCCGCGGCAAACAGGCCGACCACACCAACGCCTACCGACCGATCCCGGCCGGCGGCCCGCCCGGACAGACCGGCCTGCACAACCTCGGCCCGATGACCGGCTACCACCACCGGGTCAAGACCCACGCCGGCTGGCGCCTGGAACAACCCTTCCCCGGCATCTACCTGTGGATGTCACCCCACGGCAGCATCTTCCTCGTCGACCACACCGGCACCCGCCAGCTCCACGGACCCCAGACAACCACCACCCCCGACCGCCCCCAGACACCAGCCCAGCCCACCCCCCGACCCCACAACGACCAGCGCAGCCCCCTCGAGGACCAGCTCGCCACCCTGGTCGGGAAGGCCGCCTGACCACTGCCGGGTCCCAGCCGTTCGAGCGCAGAGACGACCCAGACTCCACTTCGGCGCCCGACAGCCTCACTTCGGCGCACGACACCGCGGGTCGCGAGACGCTTTGCGGATGAGAGAGAGTGGAGACGCACCCGGTGTGCGCGGCGTCCCGAGCGCCGGCCCACAAGAACAGGTCACGACAACGAAGAGATGAGGAAGGTCTATGGCTTCTCTGCACCTGGGCGACACCGCCCCCGACTTCACCGCAGACACCACTGAGGGGAAGATCTCGTTCCTGGACTGGAAGGGCGACAGCTGGGCGGTCTTCTTCAGCCACCCCGCTGACTTCACCCCCGTGTGCACCACCGAGCTCGGCCGTGTGGGCCAGCTCAGCGACGAGTGGGCGAAGCGGAACACCAAGGTGATCGCACTCTCCGTCGACTCGGTCGAGGACCACCAGAAGTGGAAGCCGGACATCGAGGAGGTCACGCACTCCACCGTCGGCTACCCGATCATCGCCGACCCGGACAAGAAGGTTGCCGAGCTCTACGACATGATCCATCCGGGCGAGGACGACTCCAGCTCGGTGCGGTCGGTCTTCATCATCAGCCCCGACAACAAGATCAAGCTGATGATCACCTATCCCAAGAGCGCCGGGCGCAATTTCGACGAGATCCTGCGGGTGCTCGACGCGCTCCAGTTGACCGCGTCTGGTCCGTACTCGACCCCCGTCGACTGGCGTCCCGGCGACCGCGCGATCATCGCCAACGACGTACCGACTGAGGAGGCCAAGGAGCGCTTCCCGGACCTCGAGGTCCTGAAGCCGTACCTCCGTTACGCGACTCCGCAGAAGTCCTGAGCTCGCTCCGCAGCGACCCGGGCCGCGTCCATGTCGGGCGCGGCCCCCTGCTGTCTGCGGCAGGCCACGAAGCCCGGTCGCCGGGCTGTGGCGAGCGGGTTACCGGCGCGTAACCTGCGCCACCCCACCTCGTTGAGTGGGTGTCCGCGCCCATTCACCTGAGGTGAACCATGACCGCTCGCCGCCTCGCCGTCGCCTCCGCCCTTGTCGGCTTGCTCGCTGCCGCGCTTCCCGCCGTGTCCTCACCGGCCACCGCGCAGGCGGGTCCGCAGGTCACCAACGCGTGCATCAAGAGCGTTCCTGAGCCGGGCACCACCCAGAAGGTGAGCATCTGCTACACGCTCTTCCGCCCACAGGGAGCCACGCGCCATCACAAGGTGCCGATGATCTTCCACAGCCACGGCTGGGCGGGCTCACGCACCAAGGACCCTGCCGCGTTCCGCAAGTGGCTCAACGCCGGCTTCGGCGTCATCTCGTTCGACCAGCGAGGCTTCGGGGAGAGCGGTGGGAAGGCTCACGTCGAGAACCCAGCGATCGAGGGTCGGGACGTCCAGGCACTGGTTGCTCGGGTCGCCCGGCTGTCCTGGGTACGCAAGGACGGCAAGGGTGACCCGCGACTGGGAGCCATCGGCGGCAGCTACGGCGGCGGATACCAGTACGTCGGGGCCTTCCGCGAGCTGATGGTCAAGGGCAAGCCGGTCTTCGATGCGCTCGCCCCCGAGATCACGTGGTATGACCTCAATCAGAGCCTGGCGCCCCAGAAGGTCGTGCGCACGGCTTGGGCACTCGCCCTCTCAGCGGCCGGTTCCGACGCGCTCCCACCGGAGGTGCTCGTCGCACTCGGCCAGGGCGCCGCCACCGGATTCTGGCCCCGCGGGGAGGTACCCGGAAGCGCCGACATGGAGAAGTTCTTCGCGAAGAACGGCCCTGCGTGGCACGTCAAGCATGGTCGTCGCCTGGACATCCCGGTTCTCATGGGCCAGGGCGAGACCGACACGCTCTTCCCGCTCCACCAGGGCCTGGAGAACTTCCAGCGGGCCCTCACCCCACGTGCCCGGAGGCACAGCATCTTCGTGGGTTACAACGGCGGTCACGTCCTCCCGGCCGTCTTCCCGCAGGCAGTCGGCGTAGCAAGCGACCCGTGCAGCAAGAAGCTCGCCGGCGGAGACTTCAGCGACCTCGCTCTGCGCTTCTTCAAGGAGAAGCTCATGGGCAAGAGGACCGGGCTTCGCGGCTTCGGCAAGTACCACCTCGCCACTGCCGGCGCACGTTGCACGACGGTCACGTCCGTCAAGGCCGACCATCGCTTCGACGTCGGCACCGTTGCGACGAGCGAGGCCGCGGGCGCCCCGGTCGCCTTCAAGGTCGCGGACGGCCCGATCCGGATCGCCGGTACGCCCTACCTCTCCGGGCTGATGACTGCCGCAGGCGTCAACAACCGCGCGTTCTACGGCCTCGCCGTCGGCACGAGCCCCACCGACGCCAAGCTCGTGCAGAACAACGTGCTGCCGTTCTCCGAGCTCCAACCAGTCCTGGGCAAGCCGCGACGCATCGAGCTGCCGTCGGTCGCGGTCGACGTACCTAGGGGGCAGTCGCTGTTCGTGATGGCCACTCCGGTGAGCGACACGTTCGCGGCAATGGGCAGCCGCACGCCGGGCGCGATCCTGCTCCAGAACGCCGTCGTCGATCTTCCCGTAGTCGGGGAGTGAACCCGGCACTTCTGGGAAGGGTCTTCACCACAGGCGGCACGCACCCGTGCCCGGCCGAGCCATGATGGGGGAACGATGGTCACACCGCTCGATCCGACCGCCGCAGCGTTCCTGCTTGCGGAGAACCGACAGCAGCCGATGCACGTCGGCGGGCTCCAGCTGTTCGAGCCGCCTGAGGACGCCGGCCCGGACTACGTCCGTGAGATCTTCGCCCAGTCGCTCGGGCACGACGAGATCTCGCCGCTGTTCCTGAAGCGGCCGCATCGCTCGATTGCGACGGGCGGGCAGTGGGTGTGGGTCGAGGACGACCAGTTCGACTGCGACTACCACGTCCGGCAGAGCGCACTCGCCGCTCCCGGACGGATCCGTGAACTGCTCGACCTGTGCGGCCGGCTGCACGGCACTCGCCTGGCACTCGAGCGGCCGCTGTGGGAGACCCATGTCATCGAGGGCCTGGAGGACGGCCGGGTCGCGATCTACACCAAGATGCACCACGCTCTCGTCGACGGCGTCTCCGCGATGCGCCTCTTGCAGAGCCAGCTGACCACCGACCCGGACCGACGCGACATGCCGCCGCCCTGGGGAAAGCGTCAGGTCGAGCAGGCGCGCGTCGAGCGCCACCACGACCAGTCCCTGGCGGACCTCCCCGTGGCAACGTTCCGTTCTGCCCTGGCCTTGAGCGCCGAGGCCGCGGGTATGCCGGCGGCGTTCATCCGCACCCTTGCCCGGGGTGTCCGCAACGACACCTCCTCGCTGTCGCTCTACGCCCCACGCACGATCATCAACAAACCGATCACCGGCTCGCGCCGCTTCGCAGCACAGAGCTGGGACATGGAACGCATGAAGTCCGTGGGCGCCGCGACCGGTACGACGATCAACGACGTCGTCCTCGCCATGTGCAGCGGCGCCATGCGCAGGTACCTCCTCGAGCTGGGGGCGCTTCCCGACTCGACCCTCGTGTCGATGGTTCCGGTCGGTCTCAAGGCGAAGGAGGCGGCCAGCGCTTCGCCCAGCGGCGGCAATGCGGTCGGCTGCGTCATGGTGAAGCTCGGGACGGACGTCGAGGACCCCGCCGAGCGCCTGTGGAGTATCCATCGCTCCATGAAGTCGGGCAAGGAAGCGCTCGCCACCATGACGCCGGCCCAGATCATGGCGATGAGCGCCCTCGGCATGGCACCCGCCGTGCTCCCGGCACTCCTGCGACTCCACGGCATCAGCCGGCCGCCGTTCAACCTGATCATCTCGAACGTGCCGGGTCCCAAGGAGACGCACTACTTCAACGGCGCGCGGCTCGACGGCATGTGGCCACTGTCGATCCCGATCCACGGCATGGCACTGAACATCACGTGCACCAGCTACGCAGGCGAGATGGGCTTCGGCCTGACCGGCTGTCGCCGCACCGTCCCGCACCTCCAGCGCCTCCTGGTCCACCTCGACGACGAGCTCGCGACCTTGGAGAAGGCGGCCGGCGTCTAGAAATCACCCGTTCCCCGTGTCGGGTGGCTCGGCGCGCGGCACAGTGAACGACATGTCGTATCCGGAACCTCGCTACCTGGGCGACGGCGGCGAGGTCTCCGCCGTACTCCGTCCTGCCGACCACCCACCTGAGATCGCCAACCCCGCTACCGGTCACTCGGCGCACTACCTCGCCACCGGCACGACGACCGGCGGCGACTTCGGTCTGTACCGCTGGAACATGGGGACCGAGCCGAGCGGCCCCGCACCGCACTTCCACCGGACCATGTCCGAGTCGTTCTTCGTGATCGACGGGACCGTGAGCCTGTACGACGGCCAGGGCTGGCGTGAAGCGACGGCCGGCGACTTCCTCTTCGTCCCGGCCGGAGGCATCCACGGCTTCCGCAACGAGTCGGGTCCGGCGTCGATGCTCATCCTGTTCACTCCGGGCGCACCGAGGGAGGGCTACTTCGAAGGGCTGGCCCAAGTCGCGCTGGGAAGCCGCAAGATGACCGCCGAGGAGTACGACGCCTTCTGCGTGGAGCACGACAACCACTTCGTCTGAGTAACGGTCTGCTCCTGTCAAGAGGATCGGTGGGCAGGCACGTCCGACCGCTCGTCGCCGGGCGGTTTGGGTGGGTCGTGGCTGATCGGCGTTGGTGGCGTTCTGGCGGTGCTCACTGATGACTCAAGCTCGCTGGGCGGCTGATGTAACGGCGTGCGCGCTCGCGTGATGGAAGGGGCCCGGCGTCCTGTCCGTCGGTGCTCTCCTCTCGCCGTTGGTGCTGATCGCGGTTGCGAACCGGTCGGGGTCGTAGGTCTCCTGGTTGCGGATGAGCGCGAACGCCAGTCGGTGGGCGCGGTGACCGACGGCGACGTTGGCGACCTTGGGTCGCTTGCCCCGGTCGAGCAGCGTCCGCTTGTAGGCGGCGAAGCGCGGGTCGTGCTGGGCCAGGCCTCGACCCATCTCGATGATTGCGTGGCGCAGGGCGGCGGATCCCTCACGGCCGATGCCGCCACGGCGGCTGCTGCCAGCGGAGTCGTATTGAGACGGCACCAGGCCACTGGCGGTAGGCATGCTCGGCGGTCGGGAATCTGGTGTGATCACCCAGAGCAGCGGCGTAGTCGGCAGCCCGGACCGCGGCGACGCCTGGAAGGGTGATGAGCACACCCGCCGGGGTCGCGGCGAGCAGTCCCGCGATGGTTGCATCCGCGGTCGTCAACTCGACGAACAGCTCGTGCAATCGGGCGGTGTCACTGCGCAGAATCGGCAGCCTGGCTTGGCGTTCTGGCTCCGGCAGCGGTAGCGAGCGGTGAGCAGCGTCAAGGATCGTGGCCGCTTTCCACCCCTCGAGCCGAACGCCGTTCTCCGCGGCAAGTGCACGCAACGCAGGAACACCCAGGTCGACGATGCGGTCGACGTCGGCATCCAGGGCCTGCAGCACCAGCCAGAAGCCCTTGCGGTCAAGCGGGTTGGTGAAGCAAGCCTGCAGTGACCCGAAGACCAGGTCGAGGTTGGCCAGGAGCTGGTTGCCCAGCGCGACCCGTGCGGCCTGCTTGCGGTTGCGGTGAGCGACCCACGCCTGCAGTTCCGCGATCGCGTCGACTTGACCGTTGGGTGACGCGGCCGGTGCCGCGAATCAAGAGCTCGATCATTGCCGCTGCATCCCGCAGGTCCGACTTCAATCGGCGGTAGCCCCTCTGCGTCCGGGCGGCGTGGACCTGCGCCGGCGAGAGATCCACCGTGTCCCAGCCAGCCGATCGGAGTCGGTGAACCAGCAGCCGGTGGTAGTGACCGCAGGCCTCGACACCCAGCCGGACAACCGACGCGGAACGCCGCCGGCAGGTGGCCTTGATTGAGGCTTCGAGGGACCCGACCCCGGGCTCGTCCAGCGCGAAGGTCACTGGCTCACCGAGGAGCTCCCCGGCCGTCAGCGATCAGTCCCAGCGCCGCGTGCTTGCCGACATCGATCCCCACCAGCACTGTCCGGGTCGCCCCGGCCTCGCTCATCAGCCCCAGGAAAGCGGCTTGACCCTCACCACCAACGAGCACCACGACGGCACCTCCTCGACAAAACAGTCAGAGCACCACCATGGGCGCCAAGCCCTCTCACGAGGAGGTATCAGTCAGCCCTGCTGCCGGAGGGAGACCGTGAGGTAGTCCTCGCCCCGGGTTGTCTGCTCGGTGCGAGCGACGAAACGGAACGACTCCCGGCGCGCCACGACCCCGTCACGAGTGCGCGACGCGTCGTACCCCAGGTCCGTCAAGTGCCTGTCGTACTGGTCGAGCGCCGCGTCGATGTCTCTGGCCGTCAGCATGTACGAGCAGTCGTGACGCGAGGAGCTTCCCCCACCGAAGTACCCCGGATGGACGATGCGGCGGAACTCATGGTCGAGCGCGCGGTTGCCGATGCCACAGCGGGGCGGCTCGGCGCTCTCCACCCTCTTTGCCTCGACGCCGTAGACGTTGGCCACGAGCATGCCGCCGAGGGACGCGACCACGAGTGCGGTTGCAGCGAACACGGCGATCCGCCGAAGGAGACCGCGGGCGAGCGCGACAGCGACGGCTGCCCCCGCAACCATGAGAACCACCGCGAAGACCGAGACGGCCCCGAAGGTCTCGAACATCTCCACGCCCGAGCCGGCCGGGTCGGAGTAGATCGCAGCGAGGTCGTACGTCGCCCAGGCAGCCCAGATTCCCAGGACAGCCACGAGGCCCAGCGTTGCTAGGGCGAGAACGGATCGGATCACGGTCTCATCGTCGACGACGGCACTGAGCCCCGGACAGAGTGGAAGTACTCAACTTCGCCGAATGTCGGCGATACACCGGTCAACGCAGCGGCGTGACCGGCTCGCCGCACATCGGACACAGGATCTCGTCGACCGGCCGCGGGTCGCGGCCTTGGTGCCCGCAGTGCTCGCAGACGTACTCGGTCGTCCGGGTCACTCGTCCTCCTCGTCGAAGCTGCTCGAGTCGGCCAGCTCCTCGAGCCCCTCGATCAGCCCCTGGAGGTCAGCGAGCGTGAAGGGGTACTCCAGCTCGCCCGACTCCCCCGCGACGAGCACCTCGATGCCTTCGTCCAGGTCGAGCACGTTCACGCCGTACGGCGAGTCCTGCGTCAGCCGGTCATCGAGCTCGTCGAGGTCGTCCACGTCGTGGACCCGCAGCAGGTCGTCGAGGTCGACGATGAACCTGGCTCGACGAGGCCGAGGGGGACGACGCCGCCTGGCGGCATGCGCGGGAGGCGACGCCGGCGCGTCCGGGGACGGCGAGTACGACGAACCGGCAGATGCCTCCCGCCCGAGGGCGCGCTCGACGACCAGCCTGAGAGCACGCCGGAGCAGGGCGCTGGTGCGCTCCCACGCCTCCATCTCGTGGTCGCACGCCCCTGCTTCCTCACCGTCACCGGCGAGCAACGCGTTGTCCCGGGCCTGTCGCCACGAGATCTCCTGCCGCTCGGTCTCGCCGAGCAGACGCACGATGAGCTCCTGGTCGAAGCGGCAGACACCGGCGGCGAGCTCAGGATCGACAGTGCCTGCTGCGTCGACGTCGAGCTGGAGCAGCGTCTTCAACACGGTCTCGTCGGACCCCGCGCCGACCTGCGCAACCGGGACGGGTGGGGTCCCCTCCTCGCCGTCATCGGACGACTCGAACGCGCGGGTGCCTCCGACCCGCGCCACGAGGTCCTCGTCGATCTGGTCGAGCTGCGCGGACATGCCGGTGAGCATCGACCTCAGGTGCTCGGGGACGAACGGCCACGCCGGCAGGTGGACGCGCGCCATGACCCGGTCCTCCACGAGGAGGAACTTGATGAACCGGAAGTCGCGGTTGAGCACGCTCACCTCGAACGCCGCGCGCTCGAGGTCCTTCACGCCCTCCACCACGAAACCGAAGAGCTGCACGACGGGCACCTCGTCGTCGACGCGGACGAAGACGAGCGAGCTCCCCCACGGCACCGGGATGTCGCCGTCGTCGTCGTGCTGAGGGGCCGCCCCGAACAGCGGCGTCAGCGCCTCGTCGACGAGCTCGCGAAGATGCTCCGCGCTCTCCGGCATGATCGCGAGCGGCTCATCCCTCTCGACCGGCACGGCGTCCGAGGGCGGAAGGGGTGCCTCGGGGTCCTCGCCGAGACCATCGGCCACGAGGAACGCCGGATGCGCGACGCCGAAGACCTCCCGAAGCGCCTTGACCGCCATCACCGCGAGCCGGTCGGCCTCCGCGAGCGGCAGGTCGGTGAAGAAGTTGCCCGAGCCGTCGCCCTCAGGCTGGCCCGGTCCGACGGTGGGGAGATGCCAGCCCAGGGCGGTCAGCCTTGCGACGCGGTCCTCGTCGAGGGCGTAGGGCTCCGCGAGGTAGTTGTTGCTCGACACCTCGCCCCGCACCATGCTGCCCTCACCGAAGCCGGCGAACTGGACGTAGGGCGCCGCACCGTCGATGTCGTCGTCAGCCACCTCGGCATCGATGACGAGCATGTCGTCCTCGCCCATCTCGGCCAGGCGGTCTGCCAACCGCGCCTGGAACCGGCTCCACGCCCGAGCCGTGTTGCGATCCAGGTCAAACCCCGCGAACTCGCTCAACTGCACCCCCCACTCCTCGACCCCGACACCCTCAACGTATCGCCGAGCACCGACAAGTTCGTACGACCCGAACGGGCCACTCCCCCCGAAGCCACTCCCCCGAAGTGTGAGCGAGGATCAGGCCCTCGCGCCGCCGTATCCCAGAAGAGCCGCCAGCCCGAGGGCGCTGCGCGGGGCGTAGCCCGACCGCCAGAGCCCGCCGTGGACCGCGGCGTAGGCCTCGTCCTGCCAGGGGTGGTCGTGCTTCGGTCCTCCGCCGGTGTGGAGGTCGTGCACGAGCAGGGCGGCCATGAGCACGTTGGAGGTCGCCGGCTCGAACACCTCCACCCCGAAGCGGTGCGCGCCCGCGTAGGCCGCAGCGAGCGCCCGGTTCTTCACGACGGAGCGGGTCCGGGTCGGAGGTGCGACGTTCAGCGAGACCGTCGTACCGGCATCGCGGGCCACCGCGGCACGCCACCGCTGGAGCCGTTTCGCGAGGGCGTAGTTGGGCCCCTGCTGGGGCACGAGGCTGTCGTTGATGCCCGGGTCGGATCCCGGGACGTACCCCCTACGCAGAAGGCGGCCTCCGCTGACCGCACGGAGCGGGCGCCCGAGCAGCTTCGCGGTGTAGGACCGTCCTTCGTAGGCGCGGGTGGCCTGTTCCACCGCGTCGGTAGGGACCGCGAAGACGTCGGTGGGGGTGGCGAGGAAGCCGAGTGCGAGCTCCGTGTCCGCAGCCATCAGCCGAGTGGTCAGGGCGTCGACGGCCATGGAGACACGTACGTTGGTCGCCCCGTCGGCGTACACGTAGTTGCCGAGCACCAGCTTGCCGGGGACACCGGAGAGCCACTCCGCCACGGCCGGCACCTCCGAGATCAGGTCTGCTCCGGTGTGCTCGTGCACGGCGCGTTCCCCGCCCGGCTCGATCGGGAGGAGCGCCGTGCCGGCACCGTGACGGGCCGCCTCGAGGACCCGCTGCCAGATGTCCGGCCGAGGCAGGTCGACCGCCGCGACCCTGGCGCCCCAACGCAGGAGTGCTCGCAACGGCCCCATCTCCGCACCCGCACCGAGCACCGCGACGGTGTGGCCCTCGAGCCGGAGCCAGGCCGGGTTGGCCATCACCAGGCGCACCGCGTCGGCGGCGGAAGGCTCGATCACGCCGGCGGTTATCCAGTCGTCGAGGCGCCGGTGCAGGTCGTCGCCCCGCAGCCGATGGCCGTGGTACGGAAGCGACAGCTCCGTCTCCGCCTCTCCCTCGCCGAGAACCTCGATCGTGCCGAGCCTTCGCTCAGGCTCGGACCCCGTCCAGGTCCGAAGAGGCTGGTCGTCACCACCAGGCGCGACGACGCGCATCCGATCATGGAGGGACTCGAGACCGCCACGAGCGATGGTGAGCGCAGCCTCGCGCGAGGACAGGCCCGCCTCCAGCAGCCGTCGGAAGTGGATCAGGTAGCCCGAGCGCCAGTTGGTCTCCTGCGACGCGTTCAGCGCTCCCGTCGGGTCGACCTCGCGCAGTGCGTCTGCGACGACAGCACGGCCGACGGACGCCGTGCTCCGACGCCCGTCGGCCGATCGTGGGAAGACGATGCCGTGGTCCTGGTCCGCGCTCATCCGGCCATCATGCCCGACCTGGTCGGACCGTTCAGGCGACCTCGGTCGCGACCGGCTCCACGACGACCGGCGCCACTGGAGCGAGCCGCCCGCGAAGCATCGTCATGAGGTAGACCGCGGCGGCCGCCGTTCCGGCACTCATCACCGCGAAGATCAAGCGGTAGTCGATCAGCGTGACCAGCAGCGCGCCCACCGCGATGGAGAGCGCCTGCGGAGTCGTGACGAGCACCTCTGTCGCCGTGGACACCCGGCCCATGAGCCGGCTCGGCGTCTGCTTCTGGAGCAGCGTGTTGTACGCGACGATCATCAGCGGGATCCCCGAGCCGAGCACCGCCGACGCGACCATGAGCTGCCACACCTCGGTGGCCGCCGCGATGGCTGCCACGCCGACGCTCAGGACGCCCAGCCCCAGCATGATCGAGCGCGCTTCGCCGACGGCACGGATCAGCCGGCTGGCCAGCAGGCCACCTGTCAAGGCGCCGATCCCCTGGACGGTCAGGACCGGCCCGACGAACTCCACCGGCTTGTCGAAGGCATCCACGACCGCGTAGAAGGCCGACTCGGCGAACCCGAGGACGAGCAGGCAGATGCTGAGGCTCATGGTGCTGTGCAGGAGCATCGGTGTGCGACGGATGTGCGTGACCCCGGCAGCGACCTCCGCCCGCCAGTGCAGCGGCTCGTGCTCCTCGCGGACCTCGACCACCTGAAGGGTCGCGATCGCGGCGGCCGCGATGACGAAGGTTGCCGCGTCGGCGGCCGCCACCCAGGCACCTCCGGCGAACGCGAACAACGCAGCGCCGGTGAGGGGCCCGGCGATGCGCAGCCCCTCACGCGTCACCGACAGCGACGCGTTGGCCTCGACCAGGACGTCCTCGGCGAGCATCTCCTTGAGCAGGCCGTTCAGCGCCGCCGGCACCACGACGAAGGAGATGCCGTAGAAGAACGCGACGGCGTAGATGATCCAGACGTCCGAGGCGTCACGCACCAGGACCAGTGGAGCCATCGCCAACGCCGACCCGAGGTTGGCCCAGACCAGGAACGCCTTGCGCGGCAGCCGGTCGACGACGTACCCGAAGAGCGGCGCAACGAGAGCCGGCGCCGTCATCCAGAGGAAGGTGAGCCCCGCCGCACCGTTGGAGTCGGTGAGCTTCTTGACCCACATGCTCAGCACGATCAGCATCAGCGAGTCGCCGAACATGCTCGCGGTGAGACCGAAGTAGAGCCGCTTGAACCCGGCGGTGCGGAAGACTGCCTTCATCGGGACTCCTCGTCCTGGTCGTCGTTCTCGGTTGAGGTCGGTCGTGGCCCGCCCGGCTGCTCCGGTCGAGGGACCAACCAGCCGACGACGGACACGAGCCGGGCTCCCTCCGGCCTGCGTTCGGGATGGTGCAGGCGATCGAAGTGGGTCATCAGCAGGTCCTGCAGCTGCGTGGACACCTGCTTGGCCTCCTCCGCCGTCAGCCACAGCGCGGACTGCACCACGTTGGAGGCCTCCCGCCACTCCGGCGGCTCGAACCGTTCGGTCTCCTGTGCCACACGCAGTCGCTGTAGCTCGCGGGTGAGCATCATGTCGGTCAAGGCGTGGCCCGCAGCGCTCGTCTCGGGCTCGTCGTCCTCGCCCTCGGCCCAGCGGAGTCCCTCGCTGACGGCCTGCCAAGGCCTTTGGCGCCCTGTCGCTCCCGCAACCTCGGTCACGAAGCCGTGCTCGGCGAGCTTGCGCAGATGCCAGGAGCAGTTGGAGGGCGAGCCGCCGAGCTCCGCAGCAAGCTGGGTGGCTGTGCGGGGGCCCCTCAGCACGAGGATCTCGAGCAGGTCCAGGCGCAGGGGGTGGGCTAGCGCCTTGAGGTCGGCTGCGTCGCTGAGCGTACGGCGGTTCGGCTCCATGTATCGAAAGTATCCTTTCGAAACATCTCTTTCAATACTTCGGACCGTAAAGAATCCGGGCGCCTCCCTGGTGACAGCGCAATGTCGGTGAAGTGAAAGGTCGGCCGAGCACCCTCCTGTGATCAGACGTCTTCTGAGGAGGAAGCAATGACAAGCACAGTGGCCACGCCCGCGAGTACGGATGCCCGTGAGGCCCTCGGCGAACGGCTCATCGCCGGCATCATCGCCACCAACGAGATGTACAGCGTGTACCTCGGGGTCGAGCTCGGCCTCTACGCCGCGCTGAAGGAGCACGGGCCCGTGACGGCCGCCGAGCTCGCCTCGCGCACCGGGATCCACGAGCGGTACGCCCGCGAGTGGCTCGAGCAGCAGGCGGTCTCGGACATGATCGCGGCGGACGGCGAGGCCGAGGCCGACCGGCGCCGCTACAGCATTCATCCCACCCACGCCGAGGTGCTCACGGACCAGGACAGCCCCTACTACGCCGCAGGGGCGGCGCTGATGGTCGCCGGAGTCGCTCGCGCGGTCCCGATGCTGGCCCACGCCTTCCGCCACGGCAGCGGTGTCCCCTACGCCGACTACGGCACGGAAGTCCGACGAGGGATCGCCGCGTTCAACCGCCCGGCGTTCCTGCATGAGCTCGGCTCGGTGTGGCTGCCCTCCATCACGGAGCTGCACGAACGCCTCTCGACGCGTCCCCGCGCGCGGATCCTCGACCTCGGGTGCGGCTCCGGTACGTCGTCCATCGCCATGGCCAAGGCGTACCCCAACGTCGAGGTCGTGGGCCTCGACCTCGACCACGCATCGGTCCTCGAGGCAAGGGCAGCCGCCAAGGCCGCGGGACTCGAGGAGCGGGTGACGTTCCATCTCGGTGATGCAGCAGACGAGCAGGCGGACGGCGGGTTCGACCTCGTGACGATCTTCGAGGCTCTCCATGACATGGGCGACCCCGCCGGCGCGTTGCGCACCGCGAGGAGCCACCTCACCGATGGCGGGAGCGTGCTCGTCGCCGACGAGCGGGTCGCGGACGCCTTCACAGCTCCCGGCGACGAGCTCGAACGGCTCAACTACGGGTTCAGCGTGCTGCACTGCCTGCCGGCGACGATGGCGGAGGCGCCCGTGGAGGCTAACGGGACGGTCCTCCGGGCGGCGACAGTACGTCGATGGGCGGCCGAGGCGGGCTTCATGCGTGCCGAGGAGCTCGCGATCGACTTCCCGTTCTGGCGCTTCTACAGGCTGGCGGGGTGAGGCGCGATGACCACGCTCTCCGACGTACCTCACCTCACCACGGGCTGGGAGCCAGGGCTGCCGCACGACGACACCGCCCTGCGCAACTTCGTGCTCGCCTGGGCGGAGTCGCTCGCGGGGCCGGTGCGGGCGCAGGGCGGACGGGTCGTCCGTACCGCCGATGCCCTGACTGCCGACCTGGGCCGCCCCGGGAGCTACTACACGTCAGCGGTTCTGCTCCGGCCTCCTCGTCCCGACGAGTGGGACCAGGCCCTCGACGGCGTGGAACGGACGATGTTCCGCTCCGGAGCCGGACCCGTGCACCTGTGGAGTGCCTGGCCCACCCCTGACCTGAGCGAGCGCGACTGGCGGCTCGAAGGCCATCCACCGTTCCTGCTGAGGCCACCGGGCGGGCTGATCCCGGAGGCCGCGGGCCTCGACGTGCGCGAGGTCGTCGAGCGCGCGGACCTACGGATCTGGGAACGGGTGGTGGTCGAGGGCTACCCGCTTGCCGACCTGCAGCCCTGGCGTCCCGGCGTGCTGTTCCGAGACGGGGTCCTGTCGAGTGGCCTGAGGATGTGGGTCGGGTACTCAGGCCGTGAGCCGGTGGCCGCCGCAGCGTCGTACGTCGCGTTCGGCCTGCACGTCCTGGCCATCGGCGTGGTGCTTCCTCGAGTCCGCGGTCAGGGCTACTGGCGGTCGCTGCTCCGCACCCGCCTGGCCGCTCATCCCGACCTGCCTAGCGCGTCTCTGTTCAGTGACATGAGCAGACCGGGCGCGCAGCGGCACGGGTTCTGGCCGATCTCGAGGTTCACGCTGTGGGTCCGTGACCGGTCCTGACCCTGGACCGGTTCGCGATCGAGTGGCACCCGTCGGCCGTCGAGAGTTCAATGGTCCGCGGGATGGCTCCTGCAACCCCGGTCCCTGCACCGGACTTCCACGTCCTCGGCCCGGTCGAGGTGGTGCTGTCAGGCACACCGGTACCCGTTCCGGCGGGCGCCCAGCGGACCCTGCTCGCAATGCTCCTGCTCAGCCGCGGAAGGGCGGTCACCATCGAGCGGCTCGCCGAGGGGTTGTGGGGCGAGGAGCAGCCGAAGGACCCGCGGGCGTCCTTGCACACCGCTGTCGCGCGGCTGCGCAGGTCGCTCGGACCGTTGGGAGAGGCGCTGCGCACCGTCGCGCCCGGGTACGCCCTCGCCGTCGCTGCCGGGTCGTTCGACGCAGATCGTTTCGCGGAGCTGCACGCTCGCGGGCGAGAGCTCCTGCACGAGGCGCAGCGTGAAGGGGACGACGACCGAGCCTCGGAGGCCGCGGACCTGCTGAGCTCTGCACTCGGCCTGTGGCGCGGTCCTGCCTGGGCCGAGTTCGCCGACGGTGTCGCGTCCGGGGAAGCACTGCGCCTGGAGGAGGCGCGTCTCGCGGCGAGGGAGGACCTGGCAGCCGCCCTGGTGGCCACCGACCGAACCGGCGAGGCCGTTGCGATGCTGGAGCTGTTGGTCGCGGAGAATCCGCTGCGCGACCGGGCGGTCGGCCTCCTCGTCGATGCGCTCCATCGGTACGGCCGCACCGCTGACGCCCTCGCCGCATACGGCAGCTACCGCCAGCGTCTCGCCGACGAGCTCGGCCTCGACCCTTCCCCGACGCTCACAGCTCTCCACCAGCGGGTGCTTCGCCAGGAGCTGCCAGAGCGCCCCGCGCGGAGGAAGGATCGCGCTTCTCGACCTGCTCCAGCCCCGGCCAGGGCGGTTGGGCTGGTCGGACGGGACGACGACGCGACAGCGGTGACCGGGCTGCTCGACACCGCGAGTCTGGTGAGCCTGGTCGGCCCTGGCGGCGTCGGCAAGACCGCCCTGGCCCTTCATGTCGCCGAAGGCTCGGGCGCTGCGTTCTCCTGGGTCGACCTCGCACCTGTGCGTGACCGGGCAGGTGTCCTTCAGGCCACCGCCGATGCGCTGGGCGTCGAGGCCAGGTCGGACAGGGACCTGCTCCGCACTCTGTGGGAGCGGCTGGCCGCAGGGCCCTGCCTGGTGGTGCTCGACAACTGCGAACATGTGCTGGACGGAGTGGCGACACTGCTCGGGCCGGTCGCCGACGGACCCGCGCAGGTGCTGGCCACGAGCCGGGAGCGGCTGGGCGTCCCAGGCGAGAGAGTCTTCACCGTCGCGCCTCTGCGGCTCCCCGACCCCGGGGTCGCCGACGCGGCCGCGCCCGCGGTGACGCTCTTCCTCGCACGAGCCAGGGACGCGGGCGTCGACTTGGCAGTCGACGACGAGGTGCTGCAACGAGTGGGCGACGTGTGCCGAGCCCTGGACGGACTGCCGCTTGCGCTGGAGCTGGGAGCGGCACGGATGGGAACGCTCACCCTGGACGACCTGGCCGAACGCCTGGACCGCCGGTTCGAGCTCCTCACCCGCGGCGCTCGTACAGCCCCTGGTCGTCACCGGACGCTCAGGTCCGTGGTCGACTGGTCCTACGACCTCCTCGACGCCGAGGAGCGTGCGGTCTTCACCCGGCTGGCTGTCTTCCCTGCAGGCTTCGGCCTCGAAGCCGCCGAGGCAGTCGTCGCCGACCAGTTCGTTCCCGCCGCGCGGGTGGCCGACGTGGTCGCCCAGCTCGCCGACCGTTCCATGGTGGTCCGACCCGGCGGCGCAGGTCGGGGAACGTACCGGTTGCTGGAGAGCCTGAGACAGTACGCCGTCTCCAGGCTCGCTCCCGACGAGCTGGCGGCGGCTCGCCGACGACATGCAGCCTGGGCCGTGACGCTGGCCGAGCGCGCCCGGGCCGGCCTCGAAGGTCCCGAGGAGGAGCACTGGAACCGCCTTCTGGAAGACGTGCTCCAGGATCTCCGAGCTGCCTGGCGCTGGGCCAGCGAAGCCGACGACCCTCAGACCGCCGAGCGGCTCGTAGCCGCCACCTGGCGCTGGGCCTACTGGCGGCTGCGTGCAGACGTGCTGGCGTGGGGCGCCCAGCTGCTCGCTCGCGACCCGACCGACGCGCCACTCGTGGCGTACACCGCAGCCGCCGGCCGGGCCTGGGTCGAGGGCGACCTCGGCGAGGCCGGACGACTGGCTGCACGGGCCGCTGAACGCCACCCGGACGAGTCGACCCGCGCGAACCTGTTCGAGGTCCTCGGCGACGCGGCGCTCTTCCGAAGTGCGGTGAGAGACGCACTCGAGGCGTACGCACGCGCAGAGCGGCTCCACCACGAGTGTGGCGACCTCGTCTCCGAGTCCGTTGTCCTGACCAACACGCTCCTCGCCCTCGCCTACGCGGGCCAGGACACGTCCCAGGCCCTCGAGCATGCGCTCCGGGCCGCCTCGGCGACCGGCAACCCGTCGGCCACAGCGTTCGCGAGGTACGCCGAGGCGGAGGTCTGCGTCGAGCATGATGAGCGGCGAGCACAGGCGGCGCTGGAGGAGGCGATCGGTCTTGCCGACAGCGTCGGCAACCGCCTCGTCTCCGGAGTCGCGATGACGGCGCTGGTTGCGCTGCGCGGCCGGAGGTCGGCGGTCACCGCGGAGACCTTCGACCTGTTCCGGCGAGTGATCGAGCACTGGACAACCACCCGCAGCACCGCTCTCCTCGTCACAGCCCTCCGCAATCTCGTGATCCTTCTCGGGCGCGCGGGCAGGGACCAGGAAGCTGTGGAGCTGTGGGCGGCGTTGCACGCGATCGACTCCGAACACCCCAGCTACGGCGTCGAGGCCGAGCGCCTCGAGACCGCCGTCGCTGCGGCTCGTGAGGCGCTCGGCCCATCCTTCGAAGACGCCGTGCTGCGTGCCCGGGCCTACGTCGGGCTCAGCGCGGTCGCGGGCCTGGCGGAACGCCTCTGCGCAGCCGAGGGCGCCGGCGACGGCGACAGCAGCACCCACCAGGCCAGGACGAGGCTCGAGGAGCCGACCACCGCGAGCCACGCCGCGTCGCCAGAAGCACTCCACAGCAGTCCGGCCACGACTGCCCCAAGCGGACCGCCCAACGCCGGCGCGCTGTAGAGGAACCCGAGCACGGTGCCGAGCCGGTCCGGGCACGCGTCTGCCACGACTGTCGGCGCCACGGTCGTCCAGACGCCGAAGGCCAGGCCGAACCCCACCACGAACAAGAACAGCGACGCGGCCGTCACGGCGCTCGCCGCCCAGGCCAGGTAAGAGGCGGCCAGCACGAGGTGGCTGGCGAGATACACCTGGCGCGCCGACCAGCGGGTCACCAGCAGCGCCGGAAGCACCAGACGGCTCACCAGGCCGGCCACGGCCAGCAGGCTGACGAGTGCGGCTCCGTCCTGGGCGGTCAGGCCGCGTTCGAGTGCCAACGGGACCAGGAAGGTGGTGGGGATGAAAGCGCCTCCAGTGGCTGAGACGAGACCGGAGAGGTAGAACCGCCGCAGGAAGCGGTCACCGGCCACGGCACGAGCCAGCTGACGCCAGGACGGCAGCCTCTCCTTCGCGTCAGAGGTCCCCGCCGATCGACCCGTCGGGGGCTGCGCGACCGCCGTCATGGCGAACAGCATCAGCACGGCCCCAGAGATGCCGGCGGCTCGACCTGGCCAGGTGCCGCCCACTCCGTGATCGACGAGCAGGGCGGTCAGCAGAGACGGCAGGAACAACGCCACGGCGCCGCTCCCCGTGAGCAGCAGTCCGAGAGCGAGCGTGCGATGGCGGCCGAACCACCCGGACACGGTCGCGAGCAGCGGCGTGAGGGTGCAGGCGCCGGCCACACCGGTCCCGGCCGCGTAGGCCACCGCGCCCGCCGCGGCAGGAAGCTCCCCGGCCGCCGCTCCTCCGGCTGCCAGGGCACTGGCGCCGGCCGCGACCACACGCCGCACCCCGAACCGGTCGCTCATCGCACCGACGACCGGGCCCAGGCCGAACTGGAGGCACGTGGAGACAGCGACCAGGATCAGCGCCATCTCCGCCTCCAACGCAGCGGACGCGGCGAAGACGCCATGCGAAGCGGTGAGGCCGAGCGCTACACCAGACGCGCCAGCCGCCCCGGCGAGGACAGCCCACGCCCGACGCCCGAGCACCCGGGGTTGTTCCTCGAACGACCGAGGTGCTGCGAGGTTCGGGGCGATGGTCATGGCAGTTCCTTCGAGGGGTCGTGGCTTGGTCGGCCCTCAGGCTCACGACGGCTCCTTCCAGCTGCCTGACCTTTGCCTGCCCCTCTCCTGCCCCGACCCTGCCCCGTTCTTCCGCGGCGCCTTCACCCGCTTCCACGCGGCTCCTCACCCGGGCGGAGGCGGGAGGATGGTCACGACGCCGGCAGCGCGGGACAGGTCCACGTTGCTGCCCTCGGTCGCCCTCACCGTGAAGGTCTCTGCCCGCTCCACCACCGAGTCGGCGAGAACGGTGACCGTGAACCGGCCTTTCACCTCACCGGGCAAGAGCGTCAACACCTGTGTCTTGGAGACGAAGTCGGCGGCGTCCGCCGTACCGGCTTTCGTGGAGACCGACACCTGGATCCGCTTTCCGCTCGCCCTGCTGAGCCTCAGCGTGATCGGGACCGCGACGGTGCCTGTGGCGGGTTCGGTGACCGCGGCATCGCGCACGACCAAGCGCGGTGGCGAGTCGTCGTCGCGGATGACGCCGATGCCGGTGCCATCCATGATGCGCAGACCACGCGGGGCCGAGAGCCGGAACATCAGCCGCTCGGTGGATTCGTCGCGCGGGTCGTCGCGCACCGTGACCGAGACCATCGCTCGTGTCGTCCCGGCCGGGAACCGAATTCGTCGGTCGACGCCCACGTAGTCGCGACTCGAGGCCGCCATGCTTGCGAGGGTCCGGAATCGGACGCTCGTCTGCCTCGACGTGGGCCGGTCGAGCGTGACGATCGCTGTCATCAGCGATCCTCCCGGCCCCTCCTCAACCGAGGCGTCCGAGACCGTGGCCCGAGGAACGGGGGGTGCGGGGTGACCGAGGCGGTCCAAGCCCGCGAAGCAGTACCCGCGAGTACGCGCGACTCTGATGATCCGGGGCAGGGCGAGCAGGGTGTTCGCGGAGTTCGGGACGCCGTCGTGGAGCAGGACGATGTTGGTCTCTTGTGGACGAAGCTGCGCCACCGTGCTCGCGACGATGCTGCGAGCAGAACCGTCGGCCCAGTCCCTGGGGTCCGCGGTCCACAGGACCGGCACCAGGCCGAGGTCCGCGACCACGCGCCGGACGCGCTCGTCGATGCTGCCGTAGGGCGGCCGCATCAACGTCGAGGGCCTGGCCCCGGAGTCGCTGACGGCGCGACGGGTCTGCCGCAGGGTCGCTCTGATCGCCGCGTCATCCAGCTTGACGAGCTTCTTGTGGGCGAACGTGTGGTTGCCGATCTTGAACCCCAGTTCGGTGGCTCGGCGTGCGACCCCTGGGTTGGCACGCACCTGCTCGCCGACCACGAAGAACGTCGCCGGCACCCGCTGTCGCTGCAGGACGCTCAGGAACCCAGGCGTCAGAGCGGCACTGGGGCCGTCGTCGAAGGTGAGCGCGACCAGGCCGTTGGAGCACGGGGTGACAGATGCCGACGGCCTGGCGTCGACGGGCGCGGCAACACCCGCCGCAGCCAGCACGAGGCTGACGCACACCGCCGACACGCGTGCGGGTCTCATCCGTGCCCCCTAGGAACCCCCTCTCAGGATGGGTCCGAGGCCTCCTCTCTGGAGCAGATCGGACGAGGAGGGGACGTACGACTCCAGCGGACGCCCCCAGGGACTAGTCCTCGAAGAGGGCGCGGACGTCCTCGGCGTCGATGGGAGTGCCCATCGACCCGTCGCCGTCGATGACCCGGGCGAAGAGAGCGGCTTTGCGGGCCTTGAGCTCCATCACCTTCTCCTCGATCGTGTTCGCCGCGACGAGCCGGTAGACCATCACCGGGCTCTGCTGGCCGATCCGGTGCGCGCGGTCGACCGCCTGCGCCTCGACGGCAGGGTTCCACCACGGGTCGAGCACGAAGACGTAGTCGGCCTCGGTCAGCGTGAGCCCCACTCCCCCGGCCTTGAGGCTGATCAGGAACACCGTGGCGTCGCCGCCCCTGAACTCGTCGATCACCTCGCCGCGCCGGCGGGTGCTGCCGTCGAGGTAGGTCGAGGCGATCCCTTCTCGATCAAGACGCGACCGCACCCGGCGCAGGAAGGAGGTGAACTGGCTGAAGACCAGGGCCCGGTGGCCTTCGGCCATGAGCTCCTGGAGATGGTCGACCAGGGTGTCGACCTTGGCCGAGCCGATGCCGTCGTACTCCTCGTCCACGAGTCCCGCGTCGAGGCTGAGCTGCCGGAGCCTGGTGAGCGATCGGAAGATCGCGATCCGGTGCCTGTCGAAGTCCTCGACCAGACCCAGGACGGTCTGACGTTCGCGCTGAAGGTGGGTCTCGTAGACCTTCCTGTGGCGCGGCGTGAGCCGAACCTCGAGGATCTGCTCCTGCTTCGGCGGCAGGTCGGACGCGACCAGGTCCTTCGTGCGACGCAGGAGGAACGGCCGCACCCGGCGACGGAACCGGTCGAGCACCTGCTTGTCACCGAGCCGCTCGACCGGGTTCGCGACCAGCTCGACGAACCGCTGAGGGTAGGGGTAGAGCCCCGGGGCGACGATCGAGAGCAGCGACCAGAGCTCCATCAGCCGGTTCTCGAGCGGGGTGCCGGTCAACGCCAGCCGGAAAGGTACGTCGAGCCGCCGCACGCACTGGTAGGTCTTCCCGTTGTGGTTCTTGACCGTCTGGGCCTCGTCGAGCACGAGGCCTCCCCAGGGCAGGGCGACGTAGGCGTCGACCTCGAGGCGGTAGAGCGTGTAGGAGGTGATCACCACGTCGGCGCCCTCGAACAGCGAGGCGATCGACGTACCTCTGCGCGAGTGGGACTCGGTCACCGTCCGCACCGAGAGACCGGGCGTGAAGGTCGCCGCCTCGTGCGCCCACGTCGAGACCACGCTGGTCGGTGCGACGACGAGGAACGGACCTGCGCCTCGGTCGCGCGCATGCGCGATCAGGGCGAGGGTCTGAAGGGTCTTGCCGAGCCCCATGTCGTCGGCGAGGATCCCGCCGAGCCCGGACTCCCACAGGAACGCCAGCCACCGGAAGCCGTCGTGCTGGTAGTGACGCAGCTCCGCCTTCAGTCCTACGGGCTCCACGTCGGGCAAGGTCTCGAGGCCCCGGAGCGCCTGGGCCGCCCGGACCCACTGGTCGGCCTGAGCGTCCACGATTCCGACCTCGGCGAGCTCATCCCACAGGCCGAGGTCATGGTGGTTCACGCGAACCCCGTCGCGCGGCTGTTCGTGCAGCTCGCCTGCCGCGTTCACCAGCTCGGCAAGTCTCTGGAACTCGGGGTGGTCGGTGCTGATGTGGACACCGCTCTTCATGATGATCCGGGGCAGCCCGCGGGTGAGTGCCTCGAGCAGGTGCGCCAGGGCGATGAACTGCCCGTCGACGCTGATCACGACCTCGAGGTCGAGCCAGTCCGTGCGCGCGTCGTCAGCGCCCTCGCTGTGTTCAGCCGCTGTAAACCGGATCACCGGCGCGTCCTGCGCCTCCCGGTAGTCCGGTCTCGTGCCGATCTCCTCGAGCTCCACGAGTCCGCCTGCTTCGAGCCCTGGCAGGACGTCCTCCGCGAAGGCGATCGCGGAGACGTCGTGGAACACCGTCTCCGCGACCAGGCCGGAACCTCGTCGGTGGCTGCCGGTGAGACGGTAGACCTGGTCGTCGTCCAGCGACTGCCCGAGCTCCTCGAGGAGCTGCGCCTCGAGACCTGGGCGTCGCACGCCGCGGACCCCGCGGGTCTCGTCCAGCCGGTAGATGCGGTCGTCGTCGCCCACGCGGTAGCGCCAGGACCAGGCGATGCGGACCTCGTCGACGGCCTTCCACTCCACCGTCAGGCACAGCCGCGGCGTTGCAGGCTCGGGCAGCGCCACCGAGCCGTCTGACGAGACGACCGGGACGTGACGCTGGAGGCGAGGGAGGTACTCCGCGACGAGGTCCTCGCGGTCCTCGGCCGGGACGACCAGCTCCTCGGTCATGCTCAGCAGCCGGCGCACCTCCGGCCCGGCGTGGTTCGCCAGCGGCGCCAGGGTGACCGCCCAGGTCTGCGGCTGCTCGCCAGGCAGCCAGAGCGCGACCCCGTGACCGGTCTCCCCGAGTACGTCGACCGCGTCGGCGGCGTACCAGACCTCCCCCACCCGTACACCGAGGCGCAGGTGCGCGTCGCGGTCGGGCCCGGCGTTCACGTCGAGCTGGATGCTCACCGGCTCGGTGTGCAGGGTGACGCTCTCGAGGCCGGCACCGGGCACGAGCTCGAGCTTCGCGTCCTCGCACCGCGCAAGGAGGCTCCACAGGGAGCCGCCGAAGGAGCCGAGCACGAGATGCGTGTCACCACCGCCGAAGTACAGGTTGCGCTGGGCAGCGCGATGGGCGGCCAGCAGCTCACCGAGCAACGCCGCCTGCGCGGGCGGATGGCGGCGCCGACGCGGGTCGAGGTACTGCACGTCCTGCCAGGAGATGCCGGACCTGACCCAGTTGTCACGGGCTCCGCGCTGGAGCGGGCGGATCCGCAGCGACCCACGCCGCGGGCCGACGTCGCCGGTCCAGCCGCGGTAGCCGGTGTTCGGGGACCTCTGGTTCAGCTCGACCTGCAGCGCGAGCGGCTTCAGGTCGTCGGCCGCCTGCGGCATCGAGTCCAGCTCGTCGAGCACGCCGGTGAGCTGGCGTTCCCAGGCCCTGCCCGCCGCCTGGTCCCCGCCGGACTCCTCCTGCTGCATCTGACGGGCGGTCAGCAGGAGCGCGACGATGTGCTTGCAGCCGTCCCCGATCGGACAGCTGCAGCGGCCGTAGGTCCACACTCCGCGGCCGCTCTGGCCCACGCTGACGTTGCAGGCGTAGATCTCGCCTGAGGAACCCTCGACGCTGCCGCGGAGGTCGAGGTCGTCGTCCTCGTCGACCTCGTAGCTGCAGTGGAGGACCTTGCCGCGGCGTACGTAGTCGACCGCCCGGCCGTAGGTCGCCGAGCCGAACCGCAGGCGCAGGTCCGGCTCGGCGAGCAACAGGGTCAGATCCAGCACCTGACGAGCCTAGGGGCCACCACCGACAAGCACGCCCTCAGTCCACAGCGAACTGGCGGTCTGCATCAGGGAGCGAGGCGCGAGACCCTGAGGTAGTCGAACCTCGCCGTGTAGCCGCTGCCGCCCATGGAGACCAGCCCGATCCTTGCTCCGTCACCAATCCTGTGGGTCCACGTGCCGCCGCGCACCCAGTGCGTACCGTCCTGGGAGGTGTACGCGGTGTACTGCTCATCGGGCCCTGCGTCGCGCTTGACGATCCGCAGGTAGGTCCAGTCCGACGGCGGTCCGACGACGGTGTTTCCGTAGCGCGGGTAGCCCGCCGACGCGGTCGGAACCTCCTTGGCGAACTCCGTCTGCCGCGTCTCCCAGATCGAGGTGTTCGTCAGCTTGATGAACGCGTCGTCGCTGCCGTGGACGACCAGGCCCGCCTGCACGTAGTTGAAGCAGCAGCCCTCGCCCGGGACATCGAGCTGCACCTTCGCCTCCACGACGTAGTCACCGTCCGGCGCATCCTCGGTCAGGACCGAGGCGGTGTTGCTGTCGACGTACAGGTCGGCGGCCTGGGTTTCGAAACGGAAGTGACCGTCTTCGACACCGTAGGTCCCGTCGGCCGGTCTCCGCACCCACGACCAACGGTCGGCCAGGGTGGCTCCATCGAACTCGTCGGAGTACGTCGGGATCCGGTCACCCGGCACGTCGCCGGGAATCGGCCGCGGCCGGTAGGCGGTCTGCTCACCGGGCTGGGCCGCCGGAGCCGGCATGGACTGGTCCGAGGCCCAGCGGCCTGCGCGCACGGTGGGCCAGCCGTCTACCCAGTCGAGGGGGTCGAGCAGCGCGGGACGCTTCGTGAAGCCGGGCTCGGACGCGAAGTACGGGTCGTCGCGATCAACCGCGTGGTAGACGGTCCACCACTGGCCGTCGAAGTCGCGGAACACCGAGTTGTGCCCGGTGCCCACCCAGCGGTTGCCGTTCATGCTCACCACGGGCGTGCCTCCGACACGGCCGGAGAGAAGGGAGTTTCCTTCCCTGTCGACGAACGGACCGAGGGGGCTGGTCGACCGGCCGGCAAAGACGCTGTAACCCGTGAGCGGGCCGTTGCAACAGTTCGTCGCCGAGGCGAACAGGTAGTAGTAGCCGCCGTGCTCGACGACGTTGGCGCCCTCGTAGCGGTTGGCGATCGTCACCTGGGTTGCCGGTCCGGTCGTGGACATCCCGGTAGGCGTGACCTCGATGCGCTGACCGAAGACGCCACCGTAGTAGCTGCCGTAGTACAGGACGCTCTGGTCGTCGATGGTGTCGCCGAGCACGTCCGGGTCGTAGGTCCAGTAGAAGTTGCAGCCTCCGCCCGCCCGACGCGGTGCCACGACCGGCGTGCTGCTGATCTTCCAGGGTCCGGTCGGCCGGCGGCTGGTTGCGACGCCGATCGCGCTGTCGGAGTGGCATCCAGGCTCGCCGCTGACCGCGTCGACGACATCGGTCACCACGAAGGTCATGTAGTAGCGCTTGTGGACACGGGAGTAGACCACGTCCGGCGCCCAGAGACCTGCGCTCGCGTCGGCCCAGGCGGGTCGCGTCGGAAGCGCGTCACCGACGTAGGTCCAGTTCACCAGGTCGCGGCTGCGCATCGTCGGCACCGGATGGAAGACGACGTCGTCGTCGCCCGCGGTGTCGGCGTCGTTGAGCGGGTCGGTCGTGCAGTACAGGTACCACCACGTCTCACCGGGCTGCCGGCCACGGAGCACCGTCGGGTCGGCGCAGCTCTCCACGGCACCGTCACCGGGGATCCGCGGCACCAGCGGATTGCGGTAGGTGTCTGCGCCCGGGGCCGCGGCAGCGGGCGCGCCGGGAGCCGCGGCAGCGGGCGCGCCGAGTGCGAGCAGCGGCAGCGCCACGAGGGCGCAGCCGGTCGCGATGAGACGACGAAGCTCCCGTGTTCTCATTGGTCCCCCTTGTTCCTGCTTCTCAGGTGGTCGACGGACGCGAGTGCGCCCGCCCGATCGTCGACTCGCGCGGAACGAGTCGGAAGTCGACCTCGACGTCGCGGGCCGGCAGGTCGGAGCGGCCGGAGATCCGGTCGTGCAGCATCTCGACGGCCTTGCGCGCGATGTCCCGCTTCGACGGCGCGACCGTGCTCAACGACGGACAGCTGAAGCGGCCGTCCTCGATGTCGTCGAAGCCGATCACGGCGACGTCGTCCGGCACGCGCACCCCTCGCTCAGCAAGTGCCCTGAGCGCACCGAGCGCGAGCTGGTCGTTGAAGCAGAAGACGCCGTCAGGAGGCTCTGGCAGGTCGAGCAGCACGGCCATCGCCTCGGCGCCGTCCGCACGGCGATACCCCTCGATGCTCGGCGTGAGGCGTCGTTCCACCCTGAGCCCTACCTCACCGAGCGCCTGCTCGTAGCCCCTGCGGCGCAGTGCGGCCACGCCGGAGGCGGAGTGCGCCCGGTCCTGGTAACCGATCGCGGCGATCCGGCTCCTTCCCAGACCGAGGAGATGGGCGGTGGCGGCGCGGGCGGCCTCGACGTTGTCGACCGCCACGTGGTCGACCGCTCCTCCGGCGATCTTCTCGCCCAGCAGCACCAGCGGCGTGTCCTCGTGCGACTGGTCGATCTCATGCCTGTCGAGGCCGACGGGGGACAGGATCAGCCCGTCGATCAGACGCCCGCTGAGCCCGCCGGCGATCTCCAGCTCTCGCTCGCGGAGACCGTCGGTCTGGTCGACCAGGACGGTCCATCCCCGCTCGGCAGCGGCCTCGACGATCGAGCTGGCGAGCTCGGCGAAGTAGGGCATGTCCAGGGCCGGGATGGCCAACGCGATGACGCCGGAGCGTCCTCGCCGGAGGGACCGAGCGGAGAGGTTCGGCCGGTAGTTCAGCTCGTGGAGAGCGGTCTGGACGCGTTGGCGGGTCTCGGGTCGGACATGGACGTAGCCATGGACCACGTTGCTCACGGTCTTGACCGAGACCCCAGCGCGTTCAGCCACGTCGCTGAGCCTCACGACCATCGGCTGACCTTCCGGTTGATCCTTTACAACGATGTAAAGGCAGGTTAGAACGTATGGCATGAATGTGGCAACGATCACTCTCGATCCCGCTTTTCGCGTGGGCCCAGTGGACCGGAGGCTCTTCGGGACGTTCGTCGAGCACATGGGTCGCTGCGTCTACACGGGGATCTACGAGCCGGACCACCCGACCGCCGACGAGCACGGCTTCCGGCACGACGTGGCAGACCTGGTCCGACAGCTGGGCCCAACGGTGGTCCGCTACCCCGGCGGCAACTTCGTCTCGGGCTACCGCTGGGAGGACGGCATCGGCCCGGTCGACGAGCGGCCTCGCCGGCTCGACCTGGCCTGGAAGGCGATCGAGACGAACGCCGTGGGTGTGGACGAGTTCACCCGTTGGTGCCGACAAGTCGGTCTGGATCCGGTGATGGCTGTGAATTTGGGCACACGCGGGGTACAGGAGGCCGTGGACCTGCTGGAGTACTGCAACCACCCGGGCGGAACCGCGCTCTCCGAGCTGCGGAGGTCGAACGGTGCCAAGGACCCGCACGACATCAAGGTGTGGTGCCTCGGCAACGAGCTCGACGGCCCCTGGCAGGTCGGCCACAAGACAGCTGCGGAGTACGGCCGCCTCGCCGCTGAGACCGCCCGAGCGATGCGCATGGTCGACCCCGACATCGAGCTGGTCGCCTGTGGCAGCTCCAACAGCCAGATGCCGACCTTCGCCTCCTGGGAGGCAACGACACTCGAGCACTGCTACGACCTGGTCGACTACGTCTCGCTGCACACCTACTACGACCCGCTCCCCCTCGACCTCCGCACGTTCCTCGCCAGTGCGGTGGACCTCGACCGGATGATCGAGGCGATCGTGGCCACGGCGGACCATGTCGGCGCGAGGCTCAAGTCCCGCCGGAAGCTGAAGCTGTCGGTCGACGAGTGGAACGTCTGGTACCAGTCCCGATTCGAGGGCCAGGACGACCTGTCGTACGACGGACCGCCGGAGCTGATCGAGGACGTGTACGACGTCGCGGACGCCGTCGTGGTCGGCTCGCTGTTGATCACCCTCCTCCGCCACGCCGACCGGGTCGGCATCGCGTGCCAGGCCCAGCTGGTCAACGTGATCGCACCGATCCTCACGCGTGAGGAAGGCGGCGCCTGGGCGCAGACGATCTTTCACCCCTTCCGGCAGGCGGCCCGCTTGGCGAAGGGCGAGGTGCTGCTCGTCGAGCCGGTCGTGGAGTCCTACGACACCGAGCTGTACGGCGACGTACCCCTGCTCGAAGCCACCGCGACCTACGACGAGGAGTCCGGGGAGGTCACGGTGCTGTGCGTCAACCGGTCCGTCGACGAGCCGCTCGAGCTGCGGGTCGACGTACGCGGACTGGCCGGCTGCCGGCTGGCTGAGGCGACCGTGCTCACCGACGACGACGTGCGTGCTCGCAACACCGAGCAGCAGCCCGAGCGGGTCTCCCCCAAGCCTCTGACCGACACGGCGTTGGACGGCGAGGAGCTGCGCGCCGTGCTGCCGCCCGTGTCCTGGAACGTCATCCGCCTCACCACCAGCAGCAGCTGACCCGTCAACGACAGGAGCAACGACCATGATGAACCGATCCGAAAGCGCCGCACTCAGAGCGAGCCTCAGCCGACGTGGCTTCCTCCTCCTCGGCACGGGCACGACGGCCGCCTTCCTCGCGGGCTGCGGAGGCGGCCAGGGCGTCGGCAGCAGGCCCGCCGCGGGAGGCGAGTTCACCGGGAAGTACACCGGGCCCAAGCTCACGCTCGCCTACTGGAACGGCTTCACCGGCGGTGACGGTCCGACCATGAAGAAGATGGTCGAGAAGTTCAACCAGGACCAGAAGAACATCACAATCAAGAGCAACACGGTCGAGTGGGCCGACTTCTACCAGCGACTCCCAGCGGCCTCGAAGGCCGGCCGCGGACCGGACGTCGGCGTCATGCACCTCGACCAGCTGGCCACCAACGCCGCCCGCAACGTCATCGTCCCCCTCGACGACGTGGCGAAGCAGATCGGGCTCAAGGCGTCCGACTTCACCCCGGCGGTCTGGGACCCGGGGATCTACGACGGCAAGCGGTACGGCATCCCTCTCGACGTGCACACGCTGGCGATGTACTACAACAAGGACCACTTCGACAAGGCCGGGATCAAGGAGGCCCCCACCGACGCGGCAAGCCTCGAGGATGCCTGCAAGAAGCTCCAGGCCGCCGGCTTCAAGACGCCGTTCTGGATGCCCAACCAGTGGCCCGCGCATCTGATGTTCCTCAGCGTCCTCTGGCAGATGGGCGGTGAGCCGTACGCCGAGGACGGCTCCGAGGCGACCTTCGGGTCCGACGCCGGGGTCAAGGCGCTGTCGTGGATGCGGGAACAGGTCGACAAGGGCTACAGCCCGGCGAACGTCGACATCGACGCGCAGTACCTGGCGTTCAAGAACGGCAAGAACTCCATCACGTGGGACGGCATCTGGCAGATCAACGACCTCGAGGCCGCGGGACTGAACTACGGCATCGCGCCGATCCCGACCATCGGCGACAAGCCTGCCGCCTGGGCGAACTCCCACCACTTCTTCATGACCTCGCAGGCCGCCGACGACGCGAACAAGTCCAACGCCTCGAAGGTCTTCATCAGCTCCCTCAGCAAGGAGTCGGGCACCTGGGCGGGAGCCGGCATGATCCCGGCCCGCAACTCCGCGCGACAGGACTCCGCCTACACGGACTCCCCGCAGGCGGTGCTCGACGACTACCTCGAGAACCTGCACTTCCTGCCGGCGGTCCCCGGGCTCGGTGACGTCCAGCCGCAGACGCTCGAGACCGCCGTCAACGAGGCCGTCCTCGGCAAGGCGAAGCCCGAGGAGACGCTGACGAAGAACCAGGACAACGCAACCAAGCTGATGAAGGAAAACCAGGCAAAGTTCGGGGGCTGAGTGCCGTGGCTGCCACCACTACGACGGCTGCGGTCCGCGAGGGGACCGCAGCCGAACCTCCTCGCCACCCCTCGAGGGGGAAGAACCAGGTCGTGGCCTGGCTCTTCCTGGCGCCCTACCTCGTGCTGTTCACCGCCTTCGTGCTGCTCCCGATCGTCCTCGGCATCTGGATCAGCCTGCACTCCTGGGACTTCACGCTGCCGGGCAAGCCGTGGGTCGGTCTCCAGAACTACACCGACCTGTTCGACCCGAAGTCACTGTCGTTCCACCCGTTCTGGAACTCCATGCAGGCGACCGGCATCTTCACGGTGCTCAGCGTGCCGCTGCTGATCGTGGTCCCGCTGGCGGTGGCGCTGGCGATGAACCAGCGCTTCCTCGGCCGCAACGTCTTCCGCAGCATCTTCTTCGCCCCCTACGTCCTCGGCGTCGCGGTGGTGGGCGTGCTGTGGCGGTTCCTCCTCGACGCCAACATCGGCCTCGTGAACTACGTGCTCGGCTCCCTGGGGCTGCCGGACAAGACCCCGTGGCTCAGCTCGGTCCCGGAGGCGTGGGTCGCACTGGTCGGAGTGACCGTGTGGTGGACGCTCGGCTTCAACGCGGTGATCTTCCTCGCCGGCCTGCAGGACGTTCCCCGGGAGCTGTACGAGGCCGCCGAGGTCGACGGCGCGGGGACCTGGAGCCGGTTCTGGAACGTCACGATCCCCTCGCTCCGGCCGGTGCTGATCTTCGTCCTGATGATCACGATCATCGCCTCGGCCAACATGTTCGGGCAGTCCTTCATCATGACCAACGGACAGCCGGGGCAGGAGACGCGCACCGCGATCTTCTACATCGCCGAGACAGGTCTGCAGAACTTCCAGATGGGGTCCGCCGCCGCGGCGAGCTGGATGCTCACCCTGGCGTTGATGCTCACCTCGGTGGTCCTCTTCTGGCTGTTCCGTGACCGCGACGGGAAGAAGGTGTCGGCATGAAGGCACTGAGGTACGGCGTCCTGCTCCTGCTGACGCTGCTGTTCGTCAGCCCGCTGCTGTTCATGGTGTCCACGTCGTTCAAGACCCGGGTGGAGTCCTCGCAGACACCCCCGACCTGGATCCCGGAGGCGCCGACACTCCAGGCCTACCAGCACATCCTCACCTCCGCCGACACGCCTGTGTTCCGCTGGTTCCTCAACTCGATGGTGGCAGCCAGCGCGAACGCCTTCATCGTGGTGGCCACCGCGTCGCTGGCGGCCTACGCCCTGGCACGCCTGGAGTTCAGGGGTCGCAAGCTGGTGTTCGGGCTGATCGTGATGACCCTGTTCGTGCCCCCGGTGATCCTCGTCATCCCCAACTACGAGATCGTCGGCCGGCTCTACTGGCTCGACACTCTCCTCGCGGTCATCGTGCCGACGGCGGCCAACGCGTTCGGTGTGTTCTTCCTCCGGCAGTTCTTCATCGGGCTCCCCAAGGAGCTCGAGGAGTCGGCGTTCCTGGACGGCGCGAACCAGTGGCAGGTGTTCCTCCGGATCGTGCTGCCGCTCTCCCGGCCGGCGCTGGCCACCCTTGCCCTGCTGGCGTTCCTCACCAACTGGAACGACTTCCTGTGGCCGGTCTACGTGCTGTTCAGCCCGGAGGTCCAGACCCTGCAAGCCGGCTTGAGCACCCTGCAGTCGGCCAACAACGTGCGCTACGACCTGCTGATGGCCGGTGCCGTCGTGGCCAGCGTCCCGGTGCTCATCCTCTACGCCTTGGCGCAGCGCTTCGTGATCGAAGGGGTCTCGCGCTCAGGCCTCAAGGGGTGACGCGAACGGTCGACATGTCCCGACGGTCGCTGCTCCTCACCGCCGCGGCCGCTACCGTGACCATGGCCGTCGGCTGCGGCACTTCGCGGGCCGACCGCGTCACCCACAACAGTCCCCTCAAGGAGCCAGCCATCTTCGACCTCTCGTTCCAGATCGAGTCGCGGTTCCGCCTGTTCCACCTCGTGTCACCGGCCTTCGTCGCCGTCACCCAGGAGAAGCAGGCCGAGACCACAGACGTGGTGACCGCCGACGACTCACCCGCGGCGCCGTTCGCCGCAGTGGAGCTGGACGTGGCGCCCGGCTCCGAAGGGGTCGTGGTCGCCGGCCTCGCGGCGGCGGGCGACGAGCACCTCATGGCGTTCTACGACCGGCCGGGTCGCCGGATCGGGATCGAGGTGCGCAGCCATGGGAAGACCCACCTGGTCGCCGAGACAGACCAGGACCTCCCCGAGAGCTTCCGGTTCGCCTTCGTGCTCTGCGAGAACCAGGTGACCGTGCTCGCGGACACCGGAGACGGGTGGCAGCCCCTGCTCACCGAACGGGACGCCGTGTCTGCCTTGGTGGACATGCGGAAACCCGAGACCCTGGCCGACTACAAGTACGCGTGGGGTTCTCGCCCCGGAAGCGGGACAGTCCGGCTCTCCGCCGTACGAGCCGGGCTGTTCGGGATGGCCGGCATCCGCGACCAGCACCTCGTGCAGCATGCGGACGGTAGGCCGTACGTCCGGGACGGGAAGGCCTTCTTGACCGCTACCTGCGCCGGGCTCGGCTTCTTCCAGCAAGCCCACTGGGGCGTCTTCACACTCGACCTCGACGACCCGACGAGGTTCGAGCAGGTGGCTCAGCTCTACTCGCACCGTGACGGCCTGCTCCTCGGTGACCATGCCGGGCAGGTCGTGCGCGACGACGACCAGGACCGCTGGATCGTCGCCACCAGCTCGTGGGGCGACTTCGCCTTCCACGGCGTGCACGTGCGCCATGTCGTCACCACCGACGACGTGCTGAGCGGCGTGCACGTGCTCGAGACCGAGCCCACTCCCCTGCCCACCAAGGTCGGCGCCTGGGACCCTGGGATGACCAGGATCGACGGGCAGTGGCACATCAGCTTCGTCGAGAGTCCGTCGCAACAGCCGTTCGACTTCCATCCTGCGCTCGCCGTCGCACCCGAGGGCAGGGACTGGGACCAGGACCTCGACCTGGTCGGTGCAGCGACAGACCTGCACCAGTGCGAGGGCCCGATCATGACGCGCGTCGGCGACGACTGGTGGTTCCTGGCGAGCGACGGCGAGGGGCGGTCCTACCCGGTGTTCGACATGGACCTGAAGCCCCGGGGCCACCTAGAGGCGCCGTACGAGACGAACATCCCCCATCCCCAGCTGGTGCCGCTCGAGGACGGTGACTTCCTCCTCGTGACCTTCGACGGCACGCAGTACGCCGAGGACGTCCTGGGCTACGGCTCGCACGGCGACGTGCTGGTCATGCGCAGCCGGAGGCGGCAGTCATGAGCCTCGGCGGAGACGAGTACGTCCTCAGTCACGGCGACTACACCGCGGTCGTCACCGAGGTCGGCGGCGGCCTCCGCCTGTTCCGCCAAGGAGACCGCGACCTGATCCTGGGTTACGCCGCCGACGAGGTGCGGCCCCGCTACCGCGGCGCGTTGCTCGCGCCCTGGCCCAACCGCGTCGTCGACGGCAGGTACTCCTTCGGTGGCGAGTCCTACCAGCTCGACCTCAGCGAGCCCGAGCGCGGCCACGCGTTGCACGGACTGGTCGCGTGGTCACGGTTCGACCTGCTGGACTCCGACTCCTCCTCCGCGGTGCTCGGGCACCCGATCGTGCCGCGCACCGGCTACCCCTTCTGCGTCGTGGTCACCGTCCGCTACTCCCTGGACGACCGCGGTCTCAGCTGCTCGGTGACAGCGAGGAACACCGGCGACCGGCCAGCGCCTTATGGCGTGGCGTCGCACCCCTACCTGCTCGGCGGCTCCGGCCGCGTGGACGACTGGGTCCTGGAGCTTCCGGCCAGCGAGGTCCTCGAGGTGACGCCGGACCGTCTCGTCCCGACGGGGACCCGGTCGGTGGCCGACACCGACTTCGACTACCGCAGCCCGCGACTGGTCGGCCGGACCGAGCTGGACCACGCCTTCACCTCCCTGTCGCCCGACGCCCGAGGGCTTGTGCGTGCACGCGTCCTCGCGCAGGACGGCACTGGCGTGGAGTGCGAGTGGGTCGCGGCCGAGCTGCCGTGGGTGCAGGTCCACACCGCTGACCTTCCCGACGCGTCCGAGTCGCGACGTGGTCTCGCGCTGGAGCCGATGAGCTGTCCGCCGGACGCCTTCAACTCCGGGACCGACCTGGTCGTCCTCGAACCCGGTGCCGAGCACACCGTCGACTGGACCTTGCGAGCGGTCACGCCCTAGCGTCTCGGCACGTCACATGCTTGACCCCCGCCCTGGACGGGTCGAGAGTCCCTGGCATGGCATTCATCGACAGATCACGGCTGGCGCGGCTCATCGACCGCGAACGGGAGATGTACGCCGCCGCCCATCCCGCCTCCGCGGCACTCTTCGCGGAGGCCGAGCATCTCTTCGGTGGCGTGCCGATGACATGGATGGCGATGTGGAGTGGCGGCTTCCCGCTCTACCTCGACCGGGCCGCAGGCAACAAGATCACCGACGTCGACGGTCGGGAGTACGTCGACTTCGCGCTCGGCGACACGGGCGCCATGGCAGGGCACAGTCCTCGCGCGACGGTCGAGGCCGTCACCCGGCGGATGGAGACGCTCGGCGGGATCACCACGATGCTGCCGACCTCGGACGCCGAGTGGGTCGGCGCGGAGCTCGCACGCCGGTTCGGGCTGCCGTTGTGGTCATTCACGCTGACCGCCACGGATGCGAACCGGTGGGCGATCCGGCTGGCCCGCCTCGCGACCGGCAGACCGAAGATCCTCACCTTCGCCTACTGCTACCACGGTTCGGTGGACGAGGCCTTCGGGCTCCCCGGCCCCGGCGGTACGGCGGTCGCCCGGCCGGGCCTCGTCGGCGCCCCGGTCCCGCTGTCCGAGACCACCCGTGTCGCGGAGTTCAACGACCTGACCGCGGTCGAGGAGCAGCTCGCGCACGGCGACGTGGCCGCGATCCTCACCGAGCCGGCGCTGACCAACATCGGCATCGTCCTCCCGGAGCCCGGCTTCCTCGAGGGTCTTCGCGAGCTGGCGACGAGGCACGGCGCCCTGCTGATGATCGACGAGACCCACACCTTCTCGGCGGGGCCAGGTGGCGCGACCCGGCTCTGGGGTCTCGAGCCGGACATCTTCGTGATCGGCAAGAGCATCGGGGGCGGGATCCCGAGCGGCGCCTACGGCATCAGCGACGAGGTCGCCGAGGCCGTGAAGGCCCACCCCGAGGCGGACCTGGTCGACGTGGGCGGGGTCGGCGGGACGCTCGCGGGTAACGCGCTGTCCGTGGCGGCGATGCGGGCGACGCTGGAGGATGTGCTGACCGACGAGGCGTTCACGCACATGGTCGGGCTCGCGACGGACTTCACCCACGGCGTCCAGCAGACCATCGACCGGACGGGTGTGCCGTGGTCGGTCAGCCAGCTCGGGGCCCGGTCGGAGTACCGCTTCACCTCCCCTGCTCCACGCGACGGGAGCTCGTCCGCGGCGGCTGCCGACGAGGAGCTCGACGAGTACCTCCACCTCTACCTCGCCAACCGCGGCGTGCTGATCACACCGTTCCACAACATGGCGCTGATGTGCCCTGCCACCAGCGCGGATGACGTCGCCCTGCACACCAAGCTGTTCGGCGATGCCGTCGAGGAGCTGGTGGGCCGGTGACCGACGTACTCCCGCTGCCCTAGAGGCGGAAGTGGTCGATGGCGACCGATCTGGGGGAACGAAGCTCGTCATCTTTGACCACTTGGCGCGGAGCGGAGGACGGCGAGCAGGGCGCGGGCATAGGCGCGCTCGGCCTCGATGTCGATGTGCCGGCTGGGCATGCCGTCGCCGTCCTCGATCTCGACCAGGAACCCGCCCGGAAGGGACTCGAGCCTCACGAACCTCGGGCCGAGGAGGCGCCGAAGCTGGTCCTCGTGAGGCAGCCAGATGACCTCGTCCTGGGCGATGCTGTCGAGCGCCCACTCCGTGGTGCCGTTGAAGCGGACGATCGTCCCGGTCTCGAGCGCCTGGGTCTCGATCGTCATGTCGCTGATCACGAACACCTGGTCCTCGAGCCCGGCGATGGGGATGTGGAAGCGGTCCGCGGGCCTCGGATCCCACTCCAGGCCGGCGTCTCGGAGCGCCATGGCGAGCTCGACGGTGATCACCTTCCCCATTGTGCCTGCGAGGATGAGACCCGCCGCTGCGCGCGGCGACGCTCAGTGACCGAGGAGGCGACCGACGTGGACATCGAGACGCCGGCGCTCGTGGTAGACCTCGACCGCCTCCAAGCCAACGTCGACCGCATGAGCGCCCTCGTGAAGTCGCGAGGCCTCGACCTCAGACCACACGCGAAGACCCACAAGTGCCTCGAGATCGCCGAGATGCAGCGGCAGGCGGGTGCGGTCGGTCTGACCGTCGCCACCCTCTCGGAGGCCGAGGTGTTCGCCGACGCCGGGTTCACCGACCTGCTCGTCGCCTACCCGGTCTTCCCGAGCGGCACGAAGGGTGAGCGTCTGCGGCGGCTGCTCGACAAGAGCAACCTCTACGTCGGTGTTGACAACCCTGCGGGTGCAGCGGCGATCACGCAGGCGGCCCGGGGTCGGCCCGTCCAGGTCGTGCTGGAGGTGGACAGCGGTCAGCACCGCACAGGGGTCGCCCCATCAGACGTCGTACGGCTCGGCGAGCACTGCGCTTCTCTCGGCCTCCAGGTGAGCGGGGTGTTCACCCATGGCGGTCACTCCTACCGGGACCCCGATGCCCCGCACCAGGCCGCCCTCGACGAAGGCGCTGCCCTGACCGCAGCACACGACGAGCTGCGCGGCGCCGGGTTCGACGTCACGATCGTGAGCGCCGGTTCCACACCCACCTCGGGCGTCGAGCGCCCCGAGCAGGTCACCGAGGAGCGGCCGGGGTCTTATGTCTTCAACGACCGGCAGCAGCTCGCTCTCGGCGCCTGCTCGTCCGACGACCACGCACTGTCCGTCGCGGCAACGGTGGTGAGTGTCTTCGGCGACCGCTTCGTGATCGACGCCGGTTCGAAGGCGTTGGCCATGGACCGTCCCGCCTGGCTTCCCGGACACGGCTCCATCGCCGGCCTCCGTCACGCACAGGTGGCGACGCTGTCCGAGCACCACGGAGTAGTGACGAGCCCTCCGACCATGCCGGCTGTCGGCGACGTCGTGCTCGTGACGCCCAACCACGTCTGCAACGTGGTCAACCTCTTCGACGAGTACGTCGTGGCCAAGGCGGGTGCTGTCGTGGACCGCTGGCGGGTCGCCGCGCGCGGCAGGAACACCTAGGCGGTCACGCGGGCAGCCGGACGACGAACCTGCACCCGTCCGTGGCGTTGGCGACCGCGACCGTGCCGAGGTGGGCCTCGACCAACCCGCGCACGATCGCCAGGCCCAGGCCGGCGCCGGTGCCGGAGTCCGGGGTGCGCGCGTGGCTGCCACGCCAGCCGACGTCGAAGACCCGGTCGAGGTCCGGCTCGGGGATGCCCCCGCACCTGTCCGCGACGACGAGCTCGACCTGCCCGTCGTCCGTGCGGCCGCGGATCTCCACGACGCCTTCCTCCGGCGTGTGCCGGACCGCGTTCATCACCAGGTTGCCCATCACCCGCGACAGAGCCGAGGGGTCGGCGTTCACGAGCACCCCAGGATCGACGGCGCCGTCGAGGCGAACCCGCTTCGCCCGCGCGACGGGCGCCGCCCCCACGATGGTCTCGCTCACCAGGTCGCCGAGCTCCACCGCCATCAGTGACAGCTGCAGGGACCCCGAGTTGATGCGAGAGAGCTCGAAGAGGTCGTCGACCATGCTGACCATCCGGTCCACCTGGCTTCGCATCTGCGCGTGGTAGCGCGCCGGGTCCTCCGCGATGCCGTCCTCGAGTGCCTCTGCCATCGCCCGGATCTGGGCGAGCGGAGTCCGCAGGTCGTGCGAGACCCAGGCCACGAGCTCGCGGCGTGAGCTCTCCAGGCGGCGTTCTCGTTCCGCGGCGTCGCGCAGCCGCTGGCTGCTCCGTGCCAGCTCGTCCGCGACCGTGTCGAACTCCAGCGGCCCGTCCGTCGTACCGTCGAACTCGCCCTGCTCACCGAACCGCCGAGCTCCGTCACGCAGCGTCTCCGCGGAGGTCACCACGTGACGGCCGAGCCACAAGGCGAAGGCCGCCGCCACCGCGCCGCTGGCGGCACACACCAGAACGACGACCTGCAGGTCGTGGGCGGAGAGGAACATCGCCCTGGCGGTCGCCACCATGCCGGCCACGACGCCGACGACGGCGACCAGGACGATGAGTACGGCGGCCCAGCGAACGGACCGGTGACGGAGGATCCTCGCGAGCAGCACCCCGGCGAGGCCGACGGCGGCGGACCAGCCGGCGGCGATGCCGAGGACCAGCCAGGTGTCACGGCTCACGACGCCTCCCACCGGTAGCCGACGCCCCAGACCGTGACCAGACGCCGCGGCCGGGTCGGGTCTGTCTCCACCTTCTCGCGCAGCCGACGCACGTGCACCGTGACAGTGGACTGGTCGCCGAATGACCAGCCCCACACCTCTCGCAGGAGCTCTTCGCGGGACCAGGCGACACCGGCGTGGGCGACGAGGAACCGGAGCAGGTCGAACTCCCGCACGGTCAGCGAGAGCCGTTCGCCCGCGAGTGTGGCCACGTGCCGCGCGGAGTCGACGACCAGGTCGCCGTCGGTCACCACGTCGTCGTGCTCGGCGCCACGGCCGACCCTGCGCAGCACGGAGTCGACACGCAGAACCAGCTCGCGCGGGCTGAACGGCTTGGTGACGTAGTCGTCGGCACCCAGCTTGAGGCCGACCACCCGGTCGGTCTCCTCACCCAGCGCGGTGAGCATGATGACCGGCACGTCGCTGGTCTCCCGCAGCCTGCGGCACACCTCGAGGCCGTCGATTCCCGGCAACATCAGGTCCAGCACGACCAGGTCCGCCCGGGCATCGCGCAAGGTCGCCAGCGCCGACTCCCCGTCCCCCGCCTCGTACACCTGGTGGCCCCCGGCGCGCAGGTAGGACACGACGACCTCACGGACCGTGTGGTCGTCGTCCACGACGAGCACGTTCGGCATCACTGCCTACCTTCACCACGACGCTGCACGAAGGCCCACCCACAGGCGCATCCCAACACTAGCCCCGCGAAGACCAGCCAGCCCGCGGCGTAGGGCCGGTCCAGCAGGGTGGGGTTGTCCGGTCGTGCGCCAAACCGCCCCAGCACGGGCACGGCCAGGAGCGTGACGGTCACGAGTACGACGCTCGCGGCAGCGGCCGCCGGTCTGGCCCATGAGGGCAGCACCGTCATCCCGGCCAGGAGGAGCATCACGACAAGTGGGGCGAACACGAAGTCGTGGAGGAGCACCCCTCCCACCAGCCACGTCGTGGCGGAGATCAGGTTGTGGCTTCCTCTTGCGAGAAGCTCGAGCGCTCCCACTGCGCCGGCCGCGAGGCCCAGCGTCAGGAACAGCCCGCGGGTGATGGTCATGTCTCCACCTCCAAGGAGCCGACCCACTTGGTCTGCAGGGCCCCAGGTCGGTTCGGCGCGATGATGCGGCAGGGGTAGCCGTGGTCGAGGCTCAGCGGTTCGCCGTCCAGCCGAAGGGCGAGCAGGCTGTCCGCGTCCTGCACGAAGTTGCCCGGCAGCCGGGTGCGCCGGAGGTGTCCTCGCCGCTGGAGCGAGGTCACCAGCACCGCGGCGCCGGGAGGGCCGTCCACCAGCGCCACGAGGTCGCGCACCCGGACACCGGTCCACTCCGCGACGGCGCTCCAGCCCTCGACGCAGGCGATCGGCAGGGTGGCCGTGTGCTGCGGAAGCGCCTCGAGCTCTGCACGGCTCAGCGTCCGGGTCCGGTCACCGGCTGACACCGACAGCAGGTACTCGCCGGACAGCGCCGAGGCCGTCACCCCCGCTGCCCGGGCCGTCTTGTTGATCGGCACCCCGTCCGGCCCTCTCCCGGAGCGCACGCCGAACACCGACACGCTCCGGAGGAACGGCACAGCCGAGCCCGTCGTGGTCAGCACCGCCAGCCCTGCGGCAACCCAGGTGGTGCGCAGCAGTCCACGGCGGGAGAGTCCCCCAGTGGTCGCCGCCCCACCTGGCCGGTCCTGATCCGCTGCGTCGACATCGGTTCGCAGGGCACCCGTGATGACGGGGAGCTTGACCGCGATGTGCACCAGGAGGGCTCCGATCGCCAGCCAGGCCACGGCGTAGTGGGTGGCGCGGAACGAGAACGCCCAGGGATACCACCCGCTGGTGTTCGCCAGTCCGGTGGCGAGCTGGAAGATGGCGGTCGCGACGAGCACCCCGATCGAGGCCCGTTCGAGTCCGTGCAGCACCAGGGCCCGCTTCTCGCGGGGAGGCCGCGCGAACAGCTTGGGGAAGACAGTCCAGAGCTTGACGAGCAGCAGCGGGACCGCTGCGGTGCCGGCCGCCACGTGCACGCCCTGCGTGACCCGGTAGAGCCAGGACGGACGGGTCGGCAGCGGGAACCACGTGTAGTCGGCCTGGGCGAAGTGGCTGTACAGCCCGGTCAGGAAGGCCAGGCCGAAGCACACACCGAGCCAGAGGCCGACCCGCGAGGCGACGGCCGGGTCGCGGAGACGGGACTTGAAGTCGGTCTCGCGTGGGATGGGCAGCTTCAGCTGAGACATGGGTCGGGAATCTCCTTGCGAACCAGGACGGCGAACCACCGCCCGTCGTACTCGTGCACATCCCTGACGGACAGGCCGGCTGCTGCCGCGACGTCCGCGACGGCGTCTGCGCCGACCACCGCCCAAGGGAAGCTCTGTGAGGTCCGGGAACCGGCATGGATGCGGACCAGCCCGACGGTGAGGCCGGCGCCGGCGGGTGCGAGGTCGACGACCACCTGGCCGTGGGGGGCGAGCAACCGCCGGACGCGACGGAGCAGCCGGACCGGGTCACCGCCGATTCCGATGTTGCCGTCCGCGAGCAGCGCGGTTCCCCAGGCTCCTTCGCGTGGCAGGGCCCCGAAAACGTCGCCGTGGATCGCGTTCACCCCGCGGGCCCGAGCCTGCGCGACGGCCTCCGCTGCCACGTCCACGCCGAGCACGTCCACCCCGTCGCGGGCGAGCTGCTCGCTCATCCGGCCCGGGCCGCACCCGAGGTCGATCGTCGGTGAACCGCAGTGGGCCAGCACGGTTCGGTCGCTCGCGTCGGCATCGCCGATCCAGCGGGACACGGGGATGGTCTGCGCGGCAAGGCCCAGTCCGGAGACAGTGCAGGGCTCGCCCGCGAGACAGTCAGCGAACAGGTCCAGGACCTGGTCGTCGGTGATGGTCATCAGGCACACTCCGCGTCGAGTCGGGTGAGCGCGCACCACGTGCGAGCGAAACGTATCTGCGGTGCGGAAGCGGCGACGTGCTCGGCGTCGGCGGCGTCGTCGACGTCCCGCATGACGGGTGCCAGCGCGACATCGCGGCCGGCGGAACGGAGCAGCTGCAACGTCGCCTGTCCGGTGTTCGGGGCCGACATGACCACGTCTCGGAGCCCTGACACGTCGGCCGCCGACGTGGATGCGAGCACCCACCAGCCGCCGTCGCGGGCGAGGCCGAGCACCGACCGGCTTCGGGCGGCAAGCTCGCCCACCAGGGCCAGGACCGTCGCATCGACGTGCGGGGTGTCCATCCCGATCTGCACCACCGGCGCGCCGGTGTCCTCGTGCACGTCACGGTGCGCATGCTCGAGCCGCTCGGCAAGGTCGGCACCTCGCTGGGCCAGGACCGTCCAGCCGTCGAGCCTGGACTTCAACCGCTCGGCGAGGTCAGGCTCCAGCTCGTCGAGGTCACCGGCCAGTGCCAGGTAGCGCCGACCCGTTCCGAACACCCTCTCGCAGGCATCGAGGGTGTCGAGAAGTGCGGCGTGCGCGAGCCAGGCGGCGTGCTCGTTCCCCACCGACGCGGCGAGCCGGGTCTTGACCCTGCCGGCGACAGGCACCTTGGCCATCACCAGCACGACTGGCCGCCTCACGGCAGCACCCGCGCTCATGGCAGCACCCGCGAGAAGTCGAGGGCCGCCCGCAGCGTTCCTACCAGTGATCCGGACACCTTTGACCGGGTCCCCGCGGCGCGCGGCCGGTAGGACACATCCAACTCACGGAGGCGCCAGCCCGCGCGCTCCGCCCGGACCAGCAGCTCCACGGGGTACCCGAACCGGCGGTCCCGCACGTCGAGCCCGAGCAGGCCCTCACGACCACAGACGCGCGCCGGCGCGATGTCGTGCAACCTCAGCCCGGTGCGACGCCGAAGCCACCACAGCACCGCGACGTTGCCGGCCCGTGCGTGCCAGGGCCACGCTCCACGCACAGCCTGCTGTCGCCGACCGACCGCCATGGTCGCTTCGCCACGCTGCACGCACCGCAGCAGCGGGAGCAGCTCACGTGGGTCCAGAGAGCCGTCGCCGTCCATGACCGCGACCCACTCGGCGCGCGCAGCCAAGAGACCCGCGTGCACCGCAGCGCCGTAGCCTGGGCGCGACTCGCGGACCACACGGGCACCGCACCGCTCGGCGACCTCGGCGGTGCCGTCGGTCGAGCCGTTGTCGACCACGATGACGTCGAGCTCCGCCGGGACCAGCGCCAGGAGCCCCGGAAGGGCGGCTGCCTCGTCCCTGCACGGAAAGATGAGCTCACAACTGTTTTCCATGCCCACCACGCTAGGAACGCCGGATCCCGTATCGGGGCTCCACGTCTTACGGAATCCTGACGGCGAGCCGCAGGGGCGCTGCCGACCATCCCTACGGACCTAAGGTCGGCTCATGCCCTCGACCCGGCTCGGAGCCGCGGTGCCGTCACATGCCGGCACGCGGGCGGCTGCATGGGGGTTGCTGGCCGCGTCCGCTCTGCTCGCTCTGGCCATGGCAGTCCCCGCCGCAGCCGGCTGGGACGTCCATGTCCGGTCGTTCCCTCCGCTGCACGCGCAGTGGCGGCCGCGCGTCGGGCCCGGGACCTTCCCGGCCCTGGCCGTCGGGGCGCTCGGCGCCTGGCACGCGGTCCCGCTTGCCCGCCGCCTGCCCTGGCGGCCGCTGCTTCTCGTGAGCTGGGGGGTCGGGGTCGCCTGGATGCTCTCGCTCGCTTTGGTCGACGGCTCCGACGGCGTCGGACGGATCCTGGACGACAGGTACGAGTACCTCGACACCGCACGCGCCACGACGGATGTCTCGGCGACGCTGCGGGAGTACGTCGACCGGATCCCCCTCGCCCATCCCGGCCACTGGCCTGTGCACATCGCAGGTCACCCGCCCGGCGCGCTCCTCCTCTTCGTCGGCCTGGTCCGACTTGGCCTGGGTGGCGGCTTCGCGGCCGGACTGGTCGTCACCCTGATCGCCGCAACCACGCCGCTCGCGGTGCTCGTCGTGGCGCGGTCCCTGGGTGTCGAAGCTCAGGCCCGAACTGCGCTGCCGTTCCTGGTGCTCGGCCCTACGGCCATCTGGCAGTCGGTGTCGGCCGACGCGATGTTCGCTGCCGTCGCGGCCTGGGGCATTGCCGCCCTCGCGGTCGCGGCCACGAGCCCCACCACGGGGCGCACGATCGGGTGGTCCGTCGTCGCCGGGCTCCTGCTGGGGTACTGCGTCATGCTCTCCTACGGCCTGCCCCTGCTCGGGATCCTCGCGGTCGCCGTGCTCCTGGCCGCCCGGACCTGGCTCCCGCTCCCCTTCGCCGCGGCTGCCGCGCTCGGGGTGGTCCTCGCCTTCGCCGCGCTGGGGTTCGCGTGGTGGGAGGCGCTGCCGGTGCTGCAGGAGCGCTACTGGAACGGCGTGGCCAGTCGTCGCCCTACGAGCTACTGGCTCTGGGGGAACCTTGCGGCACTGGTGTTCTGTGCCGGTCCCCTGCTCGGTGCGGCGCTGGCTTCGTCAGGGCGGTCCATGGCTGCCGCCGTCAGGCATCCGAGCCGGCACGTCCTGGCGACGCTGAGCCTCGCGGGGGTCCTGATGGTCACGGCCGCGGACCTGTCCTTGATGAGCAAGGCAGAGGTGGAGCGGATCTGGCTCCCCTTCGTGCCCTGGCTGATGCTGTCCTGCGCCTTCCTGCCGCCACGCTGGGTCAGGGGCGGTCTCGTGCTGCAGGTCGTGTTCGCCCTCGTCGTACAGCACCTGCTCTGGTCGGACTGGTGAGCTAGTCGCGCAACGGGGCGCGGGAGAAGGCCGCGATTCCGGCGTCGGGATGGATCCCGGCGGTGAACCCGAGCTCGTCCCGGGCACGCGCGGGTGAGGCGACGACATGCCGGACGTCACCGGACCGGTAGCGCCCGGACACGGCCGGACCGAGGTCGCCCTCGGCGGCACGGACAAGGCTCTGCGCTACGTCGAGGATCGAGACCGGTCGGCCCGAGGCCACGTTGTACGCGCGCTGAGCGCCCACAGGCCGGTCCCTCACGGCCTCCACGGCGAGCAGGTTCGCCCGCGCCACGTCCTCGACGTGCACGAAGTCGCGCATCTGGCGGCCGTCCTCGAACACGTCGGGCGCTCGGCCCTCCTCCACCGCGGAACGGAAGATCGCGGCGACGCCGGAGTACGGGGTATTGCGTGGCATGCCGGGGCCGTACACGTTGTGGTAGCGCAGCGCGATCGACGCTCCCGCAGCCTGGCGTGCCCAGGCGGCCGCATAGTGCTCCTGCGCCACCTTGCTCGCGGCGTAGCTGCTGCGCGGGTCGAGCGGTGCCTCCTCGTCGACAGCGGCCCAGGCCAGCGCGCGCCCACACCTCGGGCAGGCATGGTCGAACTCGCCACGGTCCAGGGCCTCCACCGCGCGCGGCCCCGGTCGCTGGTCGCCGTGGTCGGGACAGGCGTACCGCCCCTCGCCGTACACCACCATCGACGAAGCCAGGACGAGGCGCCGTACCCCTTCCCGCGCCATGACCGCGAGGAGAGTGGCCGTACCGAGGTCGTTGTTGGCGGCGTACGACGGCATGTCCGCCACCGTGATCCCCGCACCCACCATCGCCGCCTGGTGGCAGACGACGTCGACACCGCGAAGCAGGTGGCCCCACTCCCCCGCGTCGCGCACGTCGAGCCGGTGCACGCCGTCGACGGAGGGCCGAGCACGCCCGTGCGCCTGCGCGAGGAGTACGTCGACCGCCACCACCTCATGCCCGCGCGACCGGAGCGCGTCGGACACGGCCGAGCCGATGAACCCGGCCGCACCCGTCAGCAGGACTCTCATGGCAGCTCGAACGGGAGCGTCACGTCCTCCAGCCATGCGGCGCAGTCACAGTCCTGGTCAGCCTGCGACGGGTCGAGGCCGCCGATCGCCTTGCGCAGCAGGCCCCGCATGACCTCCAGGTTCTCCGCGAACCTGGCGAAGACTGTGGCCTGGTCCACCGCCTCATGGCCGTCGACGCCGGCGTCCATGTCGGTCACCAGCGCGAGGGTGGCGTAGCAGAGGCCGAGCTCGCGGGCCAGCACAGCCTCCGGGTGCCCGGTCATGTTCACCAGCGACCACCCCTGGGCGGCAAAGCTCTGCGACTCCGCACGGGTGGAGAACCGAGGGCCCTCGACGACGACCATCGTGCCGCCGTCCTTGGTCGGGCTGCCGCTGTCGCAGAGGACCCGTCGAAGCGCACGACAGTACGGGTCCGCGAACGGCACGTGGGCCGCACCCCGGTCGATGAAGGTCTGCACCCGAGAGGTCGTGCGGTCGACGAGCTGGTCGGGCACGACCAGGTCGCCGGGGGCCACGTCGGAGGTCAGGCCGCCGACCGCGCACGGGGCCAGGACGCGGCGGACCCCGAGCGAGCGCAGCGCCCAGATGTTCGCCTGGTAGTTGATCCGGTGCGGGGGGAGCTCGTGGTGCCGGCCGTGCCGAGGCAGGAAGGCCACGCTCCGCCCCACGACGGTGCCGACGCTGACGGGTGAAGACGGGTCGCCGTACGGCGTGCTCACCTCGATCTCTACCGCGTCGTCGAGAAAGGTGTAGAACCCGGAACCGCCGATCACCGCCACGGAGGCAGTCTGTGCTGGGGACATGTCGTCAGTCTCGCGCGCCCGCACCGCCGGGAGTACCTCAGTGGCCGCGCGGTCACCCTTTCGTAAGATCTGCCGCCGGCCTGGCCCTGGACGCGGGTCGGCTAGGGTCAGAGCTCGGTCACGCCGACGAGCCGGTGGGACAACCCCGGCGACTGACGCGCGGCGCTACAGGTCAGCTGGCGTGGCTCACCGCGCTCGGTGTGCACCCGGACCCCCCAGCGTCGGCCGTCGAGCCCGAAGACGGCTCGGGTCTCGGTGCCGTGGCGCGTCAGCTCCTCCAGCCGGGGTGGCTCGATGCCATCGAGGCCGGTGTGGCGACGCAGGTAGACCTCGGCCGCCTGCACCGGGAACGGGTACGACGAACGCCCGCGCAGATGCTCGACGTCGAGCCGTCCGGACAGGTGCGTCTCGGCGAGGCCGGCGGCGTCCTGTGGCGAGAGCCGCCCGTAGTAGAGCCCGTGCGGGAGCACGAGGACGTTGGCCGCGAACCGGTCGCCGCCGATGTGGGACACCTCCCAGCTGTGCTCGGGAAGGACCTCGGTCATCGCCGCACACAACGGCCGCCCGCGCTCCGCGCAGCAGGCGTCGTGCCGTCCGTGCGTGCAGACCAGGAACAGCGGGTCCTCGTGCGGCGTGAGTCCGGGTGAACGGCCCTCGCCGAGGACGGCCAGGTCCAGGTCGAGCAGGTCGCGCGCGCCGTCGAGCAGCACCGTCTCGAGCCAGGGACGGCGGCTGCCTACGTAGGCGGCGAACACACGGGTCCCGCCTCGTGCCCTCCGGCCGTGCCTGCGGACCAGCAGCGGCCGGACCCGGTTCCGTGCCTCGAGCTCGGTGAGCCGCTGCTTGACCTCGACGGGAAGCCTGCTGTCGCGCACCGCGTCGACGCCCCAGGGACCGTCGGACTCGACGAGCAGGAACGCCCGGACCGTGGAGGCGGTCCCCTCCAGTGGCTCGGTGAGCGCCTCGCTGGCCGCCGAGCACCTGTACGCAGGAGTCACTGGGTGATCCGGAGCAGACCTTCGCGCACCAGTCGTCGGGTGACGACGAGCCTGCTCTCCTCGTCGAGCCACGGCGCGAGGTCGCCGACCCGGAAGGTGTCGTGGTCACGGACGAACTCCATGGCCCCGGTGAGCCGCAACGGCATCCGCAGCTCGCGGTCGCCGAGGAGCACGGAGAGCCGTTCGGGCTCGGGACGAAGCACACAGGCCGCGGTCGGCCGGCGCCCCACGACTGTCCCGTCAGACAGGCCCTCGATCCCGACCAGGTCGTTCAGGCCGCCTCGCAGGGCCGGCGTGCGCTGGCTGAGGAAGGCGGTGACCCGCTCGTCGACCACGGCCGCAGCGTCGAGGTCCGCGAGGCCACGCGCGTAGGAGGACAGCTCCTCGGCCATGAGACCAACCAGCCGGTCGGGTTCGTCCAGGTAGCCGGCGGGCAGCGGTCCGTCGTACCTCTCGTCCGCCAGCACCCGCTCACTGATCTCGCGAAGCGCCTGGCGCCAGGTCAGCCGGTTGATCCCTACGGTCACATGCAGAGAGGTCTGCTCCTGGCTGCGTGCGCAGTGCGGCGTGCCGGTGGGCAGGTACATCGACAGGCCCGGCTCGAGCAGGACCTCTCGCTCCTCACCGCCCTCGACGATCTCCCACTGCTTGCGGCCGTGGGTCTGGAAGACGAAGACGTCGTGGCTGTCGCTGTGCCTTGCAAAGCCCTGGGAACCGGGCGGGGTGAGGTAGGCGTTCGCCTGACACGGGTGGCCGATGGCCAGCTCGAGCTCTCGGATCAGCCGGGTCAGCGGTGGCCAGTACCGGTGCAGGCCCTGGAGTACGACGGTCGCGCCGCTGTCGAAGTGGGACAGCACCTTGCGGGAGTCCACAAGCCCCGTGACCGGCGACCCGGCCATGGTCGCGGAGCGGGTGAACTGCGAGGGCGGGAGCACGGTGCCCGCCTTGACGACCCTGAGCGCAGGGGTGCGCAGGGCGACGCTGGTCAGCAGGTGGTCGACGTCGTCGAGGGACAGCAGACCCGCGAGGTCGGCCGGGTCGGTGTGGTGGAGATGCACGTGGGACGCCCAGACCTTGTCGAGGAAGGCCCGGGCGTC
>DATGYO010000159.1:0-2965 GCA_035297905.1 Nocardioidaceae bacterium | reverse complement strand
CCGTGTGTGCTGCGGGTTGGAGAGGACCTCGACGGGGTCGCCCTCCTCGACGATGACGCCACCGTCCATGAACACCAGCTTGTCGCCGACCTCGCGGGCGAAGCCCATCTCGTGGGTCACCACCATCATGGTCATGCCCTCGTGGGCGAGGTCCTTCATCACGGCGAGCACGTCACCGACGAGCTCGGGATCGAGCGCGCTGGTCGGCTCGTCGAAGAGCATCATGTCGGGGTCCATCGACAGCGCTCGCGCGATCGCCACGCGCTGCTGCTGGCCACCCGACAGGTGCGCCGGGTAGGCGCCCTCCTTGTCGAGCAGGCCGACCTTCGCGAGGTTGCGACGGGCGATCTCGACGGCCTCGTCCTTGCTGCGCTTGCGCACCCGCTGCTGGGCCAGGGTCAGGTTCCTCATGACGCTGAGATGCGGGAACAGGTTGAACGACTGGAAGACGATGCCGATCCGGGAGCGGACCGCGTCGATGTCGGTATCCGGGTCGGTGATGTCGATGCCCTCGACCACGATCTTGCCCGAGGTAGGAGCCTCGAGGAGGTTCACGCAGCGCAGCAAGGTGGACTTCCCAGACCCGGAGGGGCCGATGACGCAGACGACCTGGCCGTGGTCGACGTGGAAGTCGATGCCCTTCAGCACTTGGTTGTCGCCGAAGGACTTGTAGAGATCCTGGACGTCGATGGCAGCGGTCGCCACAGCGCTCACCTGGCCTTCTGGGTACGTCGCTCGAGCCGCGCGACGAGGCGGGTCAGCGGGAGCGTGATGATCAGGTAAAGAACTGCCGCGGCCAGGAGCGGCGAGGAGTTCTGGGTGGAGCTCATGGAGTCGCGGGCGAACGTGGTGAGCTCACGCTGGTTGGCGGCCGCCCCGATCACGAACAGCAGCGAGGTGTCCTTGATGAGGATCACCAGCTCGTTGGTGAGCGGCGGGATGATGATCCGGAACGCCTGGGGAAGGATCACGGAGGTCGTGGTCCAGGCGCCGGTCATGCCGAGCGACCGCGCCGCCTCGGTCTGCCCCTTCGGCACCGCCTGGATGCCCGCGCGGATCGTCTCCGCCATGTAGGCGGCGGACACGATGACCAGCGCGATGATGCCCGCTCCGATCGTGCCCCCCGGTGGCCGCCAGTTGAACGCGATCGGCACCGCGAAGCCGAAAGCGATGATCACCACGAGGGCAGGCAGGCCGCGGAAGAACTCGATGTAGCCGGTCGCCAGCCAGCGGTACGGCGCCACCGGCGACAGCTTCATGAGCGCGAGCAGGAGTGCGAACACCAGACCGCCGACGAAGGCGATCGCGGTGTAGATGATCGTGTTCTTCGCCGCCACCGTGACGATCTCGGGGAAGAGGCTCTTGATGACCGTCGTGTCGAAGAAGTTCTCCTTGATCGCCGACCAGTCGGCGACGGCGCCCAGGACGAGCAGGATCGCCGCAAGGACGACATACAGGACCACCCGGTTGACCTTGGTGCGGGTAGTGCGTCTCACGGCCGTCCCCTCTCGCTCGAGGCTCCGCTCACTCGGTCTTGAAGTACTTGTTGTAGAGCTTGTCGTAGGTGCCGTTGTCGCGAAGCGTCTTCAGCTGCTTGTTGATCTCCTTCAACAGCGCCTCGGACCCCTTCTCGCGCACCGCGAAGCCGTACTTCTCGCCGGTGTTGTAGGTCTGGACGATCTCGAACTGGCCGCCCTCGGTGTGCTTGAGGTTGACCGGGAGGTCCTGCAGAAGGGCGTCGACCTGGCCGGCCTTGATAGCGGGGAACATCTCCGCGTCGCTCGGGAAGGAGACCACGGAAGCGCTCTTCGGTGCGTTATCCTCGGTGTAGGTCTTCCCGGTCGTGCCCTGCTGGACACCGACCTTCTTGCCGCCGAGGTCGTCGATCGACTTGATGTCGGAGCCCGTCGGAACCAACAGCGACTGCTTGGAGTCGTAGTAGGGGTCGGAGAAGTCGACGTTCTTCTCGCGCTCGGGGGTGATCGTCATCGCCGACGACACCATGTCGCACTGCGAGGAGTTGAGCGACAGACCGCTCTGCAGACCGTCGAAGGACGAGTCCTTGAGGACGACCTTGAGGCCCATGCCCTTGGCGATCGCGTTGACCAGGTCACCGTCGAAGCCGGTGTACGTGTTGCCCTGCTGGATGTCGAAGGGCTCGTAGGGGACGTCTGAACAGACGGTGAGGTTCCCCGACTGGATGAGCCCGAGGTCGCCGGAGGCGCCTGAGCTCGAGCTGCCGCCGCCGCAGCCGGCAAGCGCAGCTGCCAGGAGCAGCGCGCCGGATGCGTACATGGTGTGGAGTACACGACTTCTCATGCAGGGCACATTAGTCCCACCTGACCCCCACGACGACTCCCTTGTTGATGACCTCCTCCGCGACGCTGGGGCAAGGTAGAAGATTCGTCGGAAAAACCCCTCAACAACTCTGTCCTTCCGGCGGTTCCCGTTGCATCCTGGGAGGCACGCATCCCGTCGGCCCCAGCACCCGGCCTACGGAACAGGGGAGATCGAAGACATGACTGCAGAGCCCTGCCTCGAGCAGCGCGTGCCACAGGGGTTCGAACACCAAGCGGTCTTCTACCGGGGTATCGACGGACTTCTCGCCTCGGTCGTGCCGTTCATCAGAGAGGGCATCGAGCTCGGCGAGCCGGTTCTCGTCGCCCTCGTCTCCGACCGCCTCGCCGCCGTGGAGCAGGCCCTGGGGGCCGACGCCACGCGGGTCGACTTCGTGGACATGGGCGAGCTCGGCGCCAACCCGGCCTGCATCATCCCGGAGTGGCGCCGCTTCCTCGAGGACGCCGGCGACGAGGGTCCCGTGCGCGGTGTGGGCGAGCCCGTGTGGGCGGGCCGCCGGGCTGCGGAGGTCGAGGAGGCCGAGCTGCACGAGGCGCTGTTGAACCTCGCTTTCGAGGACGGTCCCTCCTGGCGGCTGATGTGTCCCTACGACGTCTCGGAGCTCCCG
>DATGYO010000158.1:0-5562 GCA_035297905.1 Nocardioidaceae bacterium | reverse complement strand
AGGCGCCGCCCTGCCACAGCATCGCGTCCACGAGCGTCGTCTTGCCGTGGTCGACGTGCGCGACGATTGCGACGTTGCGCAGGTCGGAGCGGCTCTTGCGGGTGGTGTTCTCGGACATGCGGCTGCGAACTCTGCTTTCGGTGGGGGCACGCGCGGGTAGAACGAGCGCGGGGAAGACACTCCAGTCTACCGGCGGGAGCGGCCCGAGCCGAATCGTGCGCTGTCCGAATCGTCGCTGTCGTACTGTCAGGAGGCATGGACTATGTGAAGCTCGGCCGCACCGGCCTCGACGTCTCCCGGATCTGCCTCGGCTGCATGACCTTCGGGGAGCCCGACCGCGGAAACCACGAGTGGACCTTGAGCGAGGACGAGAGCCGGCCGCTGATCCGGCAGGCCCTCGAGCTCGGCATCAACTTCTTCGACACGGCGAACGTGTACTCCTCCGGGTCGAGCGAGGAGATCGTCGGGCGGGCGCTGAAGGAGTACGCCCGGCGCGACGAGGTGGTCATCGCGACCAAGGTGCACGGCGCGATGAACCACGGCCGTCCGAACGGCGGGGGCCTGTCCCGCAAGGCGATCATGACCGAGATCGACAACAGCCTCGCCAGGCTCGGCACCGACTACGTGGACCTCTACCAGATCCACCGCTGGGACCACCACACGCCGATCGAGGAGACGCTCGAGGCGCTGCACGACGTGGTGAAGGCGGGGAAGGCGCGCTACATCGGCGCCTCGTCGATGTACGCCTGGCAGTTCTCCAAGGCCCTCTACACGGCCGACCTCCACGGCTGGACCCGCTTCGTCTCGATGCAGAACCACTACAACCTGCTCCATCGCGAGGAGGAGCGCGAGATGCTCCCGCTGTGCGACGACCAGGAGGTCGCCGTACTCCCGTGGAGCCCGCTCGCCCGAGGCCGCCTCACCCGTGACTGGGACGAGGAGACCGAGCGCGGCCGGACCGACGAGTTCGGGCGAACGCTGTACACGGCAGCCTCCGACCGCGAGATCGTCGACCGGGTCCGCGAGATCGCCGAGCAGCGCCGCGTGAGCAGGGCTCAGGTGGCCCTCGCCTGGGTCGCGCAGAGGCACCCGGTGACCGCCCCGATCGTGGGCGCACGCAAGCCGGAGCACCTCGAGGACGCCGCGGCCGCGCTGGGCATCACCCTCGACGAGACCGAGCTCACGCGGCTGGAGGAGCCGTACGTCACCCAGCCGGTGGCGGGCTTCCGGTGACCGTCGAGCCGGCCGAGGAGAAGCTCGCCGACGGCGCCCTTCTCGTACGACGCACCGACCACCTCGTCGAGGTGGTGTTCAACCGTCCCGAGCGGCACAACGCCTTCACGAGCGGCACCTACGAGGGCCTGCTCGAGGTCTGCGCGGAGCTGCACGACGACCACGACGCCCGCGTCGTCGTCTTCCGCGGCGCGGGCGGGCGTGCCTTCGCGGCGGGCAACGAGATCTCCGAGTTCACCTCGCTCGCCGACGGGTCCGGCGGTGTCGCCTACGAGGCGAAGGTCGGCCGGGTGCTGCGGGGCATCGCGGAGCTGCCGCAGGTCACGGTCGCCGCCGTGGAGGGCATCTGTGTGGGTGGCGGCCTCGCGGTGGCGACCCACTGCGACCTGAGGATCGCCACGGCGGGATCCCGCTTCGGCTACCCGATCGCCCGCACCCTCGGGAACGCCCTCTCCGCCTTCATCGTCTACCGCTGCGCGAGCGTCTTCGGCGAGTCGCTGACCCGCGAGATGCTGCTCGCCTCGCGGCTGGTCGACGCGGACCGGGCCTACAACGTGGGTGCCGTGATGGACGTGGTCCCCGCGGAGGCGCTCGACGACGAGGTCCGCGAGCTGGTCGACGGGATCGCAGCAGCCTCGACGATGACGCTCACGGCCACCAAGGAGCAGCTGCTCCGCCGCTCGGACACGCTGGAGGTCTCACCCGCCGACGACGTGGAGCGGCTCGAGAAGGTCTACGGCGCCGCGGACTTCCGCGAGGGGGTCCGCGCGTTCCTTGCCAAGGAGCAACCCCGGTTCGGGGAGCAGCACTGGTGAGCGACCCGGTCGAGCAGCTCGCCGGCCTCCTCACCGCGAGCAGGCGGGTGACGGCGTTCACCGGGGCCGGGGTCTCGACCGAGTCCGGCATCCCCGACTTCCGCTCACCCGGTGGCGTGTGGACGCGCTACGACCCGCGCGACTTCACCTTCGACAGGTACGTCGAGTCGGCGGAGGTGCGCGCGAGCTCCTGGGCCATGCGGCAGGAGTTCTTCGCCCGGGCGGTGCGGCCGAACCCTGCCCACCGCGCGATCGCCCGCATCGAGGCAGCCGGGCGGGGACACGGCGTGGTCACCCAGAACATCGACGGCCTGCATCAGCTCGCCGGCTCCACGAACGTCGTGGAGATCCACGGCACCGCCCGTGAGGTGATGTGCATCGGGCACGCGCCCCGGCACGGCACCCCGGACGGATGCGGGTTCACCGCGCCCTACACGTGGGCGTTCGAGCAGCTCGCCGCCGGCGACCCGGACCCCTCGTGTCCCCGGTGCGGGGGCCTGGTGAAGTCGTCGACGGTGTCTTTCGGTCAGGTGCTCTTCCCCGGCGTCGTGGAGCGGGCCACGATGCTCGCCACGACCGCGGACCTGATGCTCGCCGTCGGCTCGTCGTTGCAGGTGTGGCCGGCTGCGGACCTCCCCGTCTGGGCGACCCGCGCCGGCGTACCTCTCGTCATCGTGAACGACGAGCCCACGCCGCTCGACGACCTGGCCACGGTGGTCGTGCGCGGGCGGGCCGGCGAGGTGCTCCCGGCGGCCGTCGACTCCGTCCTCTGACCGAAAGGTTTGCCCGGTTCCGCCACGGGTACGCCCGCGATGTCGCAGCACCTGACGAGCGGACCCCCCTCAGAACCGGGATTCTGAGGGATCTCCGGGTGCGGGGGCGCGCTTTCTAGCAGCAGGGGTCGCGCCCTCGCACCCCCTTCAGGTCAGTCGAAGACCCGGTGCACCTTGTGCTGCGCCGCCTGCGCCCGCGGCCGGATCACGAGCTCGTCGATGTTGACGTGCCGGGGCCGGGTCACGACCCAGGCGATCGCGTCGGCGATGTCCTCGGCGACCAGCGGCTCCGCCACCCCGGCGTACACCTGCTCCGCCTTCTCCTTGTCGCCGCCGAACCGCACGACGGCGAACTCGTCGGTCCGCACCATGCCAGGGGCGATCTCGCTGATGCGTACCGGCTGGTCGTAGAGCTCGAGCCGCAAGGTCTCGGTGACGACCTGGGTGCCGTGCTTGGCCGCGGTGTAGCCGGCGCCCCCCTCGTAAGCGATCCGTCCGGCCGTCGACCCGACGTTGACGATCACGCCGTCACCGCTGGCGATGAGCGCCGGAAGCAGCGCCTTCGTGACGTTGAGGAGGCCGATCACGTTGACCTCGAACATCGCGCGCCAGTCGTCCGGGTCGGCCTCTGCCACGGGATCGGACCCGAAGGCGCCTCCCGCGTTGTTCACGAGCACGTCGAGGCGACCGCCGACGTGCTCCGCGAGAGCGGCGACGTCCCCGGTGGAGGTGACGTCGCAGCCCACCGCCGTACCCCCGATCTCGTCGGCCAGCGCCTGGATCCGGTCGGTACGACGGGCGGCGCAGACGACGTGGTAGCCCTCCGCCGCGAGTCGTCTCGCCGTGGCCGCACCGATGCCACTGCTCGCACCGGTGACGACGGCGGTCTTGCGGGAGGTCTGCGGATCACTGGTCATGGACGCGATTCTCGCAAAGTCCCGAATACCGAGGGTCGGTCAGGGGATGCGTTGCCGAAGGCAAAAAGGCACACTTGTCCGCATGGATCCGAGGAGAGTCGCGTCGATCGCGGCCGTCGTGGGAGGCGTCGGCTGGTTGGTCAAGGTGGGACTGGTCTGGCTCAGCGGCGGAGACGGCGGTGGGCTCGCGAACCTGATGTACGTCCTGGGCTTCGCGGCGTTCGCCGTGGCGCTCGCTGCCGCGGGCTACACGCTCGTGGAGAAGGCGCCGGTGTGGCTGCGCGCCGTCGTCGCGGTCGCGACACCGCTGCTCGTGCTGATGGTGTGGCTCATGCTCGATCCAGCGATCAAGGCGCTCTACCCCGGAGACTCCTGGTTCAACGAGGAAGTGAGTGACCTGGCCGCGGGGGTCGTCGCGCTGGTGCTCGGCCTGTGGGAGCAGCGCCGGGCGGCCGCCATGGCGCCGCCGGATCCGCCGGGCGCACGGAGGGCCGAGCCGCCGGTGCGTGGACGCAGGGCCGCTCGCTGACCCGATCCGGCGTGGTCGACACCACTTTGCCTGAGGTAAGGCTTACCTAATAACCTTGCGCGGTGCGCGTCGCCCCCACCGATCCTCTACCCGGCCTGTCCAGCCCGGCGCCCGTGCAGTTCGCGAGGCGGCTGGCGGAGTTCGGGGAGCGGGTCGCGGTGAGTACGCCGGAGGGCGCGGTCACCTACGCCGAGCTCGCCCGGATGGTCGGCGCCCGAGCCGCTGACCTGGGAGCGACTCGTCGGCTGGTGCTCCTGGCGGGGGCCAACCGGGTCGACGCGCTCGTCACCTATCTGGCCGCCCTCTCCGCCGGGCATCCGCTGATCCTCGTGCCCGGAGACAACGCGGGGAACTTCGAGGCACTCGTCTCCGCCTACGACCCCGACGTCGTCTCGGGGCCCGACGGCGGGCTGACCGAGCGGCGCGCCGGGACGGTTCACGACCTGCACCCCGATCTCTCGCTGCTGCTGTCGACCTCCGGCTCGACCGGGTCGCCGAAGCTGGTCCGGCTCTCGGCCGCGAACGTCCAGGCCAACGCCGAGTCGATCGCGTCCTACCTGTCGATCCGGCCCACCGACGTGGCCGCGACGACGCTGCCGATGCACTACTGCTACGGGCTCTCGGTGATCAACAGCCACCTGCTCGTCGGGGCGTCGCTGATGCTGACCACGCGCTCGGTGGTGGACGAGTGCTTCTGGGACGAGTTCCGCCGCGCGGGTGCGACCACCTTCGCGGCGGTGCCCTACACGTTCGACCTGCTCGACCGGGTCGGGTTCGACTCGATGGACCTGCCGTCGCTGCGCTACGTGACACAGGCCGGCGGCCGCCTCGCGCCCGAACGGGTCCGCCGCTACGCGGAGCTCGGGCGGACGCGCGGGTGGGACCTGTTCGTGATGTACGGACAGACCGAGGCCACCGCGCGGATGGCGTACCTCCCTCCGGACCTCGCGCTGACCTCGCCGGGCGCCATCGGCCTGCCCGTGCCTGGCGGGTCGTTCCGCCTGGAGCCGTTGCCCGAGATGCCCCTGTCGCGGGACGCAGGCTCGCCCGAGGTCGGCGAGCTCGTCTACGACGGGCCCAACGTGATGCTCGGCTACGCCGAGTCACCGGCCGATCTCGCCCTGGGCCGCGTCACCACGTCGTTGCGGACCGGTGACGTCGCCCGTCGTACGCCTGACGGGCTCTTCGAGATCGTCGGCCGCCGGAACCGGTTCGCCAAGATCTTCGGGCTGCGGATCGACCTCGACGAGGTGGAGCGGGTGTACGCCGACGAGGGGATGCTCGTGGCCTGCGCG
>DATGYO010000157.1:0-7118 GCA_035297905.1 Nocardioidaceae bacterium | reverse complement strand
GGTTTGCCAGTTCTGCAAGGAGAAGGTGTCCTACGTCGACTACAAGGACACCACCCTGCTTCGCAAGTTCATCTCCGACCGCGGCAAGATCCGTGCGCGTCGGGTGACCGGCAACTGCGTCCAGCACCAGCGTGACGTGGCCACCGCGGTCAAGAACGCCCGCGAGGTAGCCCTCCTTCCCTACACGTCCACGGCTCGCTGAGAGGGGTTTGCACGATGAAGCTCATCCTGACTCAGGAAGTCGACGGTCTCGGTTCCGCAGGCGACGTGGTGGAGGTCCGCGACGGCTACGGCCGCAACTACCTCATCCCGCGGGGCTTCGGCATCCGCTGGACCCGGGGTGGCGAGAAGCAGATCGAGTCGATCAAGGCCGCTCGCGCGAGCCGCTCGGTCCGCGACCTCGACCACGCCAAGGAGATCAAGGCCAAGCTCGAGGGCTCCACTGTGGAGCTGCCGGTTCGCGCCGGCGAGGGCGGCCGTCTCTTCGGTGCGGTCACCGTCAACGACATCGCCGGTGCCATCTCCGGCACGATCGGTGAGGGCAGCGTGGACAAGCGCAAGATCGTCCTCGGCAACCCGATCAAGTCGCTCGGTTCGCACCAGGTGACGGTCAAGGTCCACGACGAGGTCGACGCGGTCGTCAACCTCAACGTGGTCCCCGCCTGATCCGTACGAACGCCAGAAGGGCCGCTCCCCTCGGGAAGCGGCCCTTCTGCATGCGCTGAGCGGCGACGCTCGAGAAGTGGCGCTCACCGCACGGTCGCTCCGGTGGTCATCCAGGCTGTGCCGCGGGCGCGGTGGAGGAGTACGGCGGCCCGGCCACCCATGAACAGCACGCCGAAGGCGACCCACAACCACGCCAGACCCGCGGAGGCTTCGTCGAGCATCAAGGCGACGGCGAGCGCCACGGGCGCGAAGACGACGAGGACGACGAGGCCGCCCCAGGCGAGGTAGCGGCCGTCGCCGGCGCCGATCAGGACCCCGTCGAGCACGAACACGATCCCGGCGACAGGCTGGAACAGCGCGGCGACGAGCAGCACCGGCCACAGCGCGTCGTGGACCTCCGAGTCGGAGGTGAACAACGGCCCGAGCAGGGGCGAGGTGAGTGCGAGGCCCGCTCCTGTGACAACCCCGGCCAGGAGTCCCCATTCGATCATCCGCCGGGTGGCCGCCCGCGTCGCGACGGTGTCGCCGGCCCCGAGGTAACGCCCGGTGATCGCCTGGGCGGCGATCGCGATCGCGTCGAGGGCGAACGCCAGGAACGTCCAGATCGTCGACGCGAGCTGGTGGGTGGCCATCGACGTGGCGCCGAGCGTGGCGGCGCCGTAGGTCATCACCAGCAGAGACGCGCGGAGGGTGAGGGTGCGGATCACCAGCGGGACGCCGGCCTGGGCGGAACGGCGAACGCCGGGCAGGTCCGGTCTCAGCGAAGCGCCCTCCGCCCGGGCTGCGCGGACCACGACCGCCACGAGCACGGCGGCCATGGCGAGCTGTGCGAGGTCGCTGCCGATGGCCGAGCCGGCGATGCCGAGTCCGGCGCCGTAGACCAGGACCACGTTCAAGACGACGTTGAGGAGGTTGCCGGCGACGGCGACGTAGAGCGGTGTCCGGGTGTCCTGGAGGCCGCGCAGCACGCCGGTCGCGGCGAGCACGACGAGGAGCGGGGTCACGCCGAGCCAGGCCCACCGGAGGTAGTCCCCGGCGTAGGTCGTGACAGCTGGGTCTGCCCCGAAGAGCCCGACGAGCGGTCCCGTGAGGGCGAGCCCGAGAACCGTGGTGGCCACCCCGATCAGCGCCGCGAGCCAGATGCCGTCGATGCCCTGCGCCAGGGCACCCCGACTGTCGCCCGCGCCGACACGTCGGGCGACGGAGGCCGTGGTGCCGTATGCGAGAAAGATGCACAGACCGACGGCCGTCTGGACGACTGCGCCGGCGATCCCGAGGCCGGCGAGCTGTGGGGTGCCGAGGTGGCCGACGATGGCCGCGTCGGCCAGGAGGAAGAGCGGCTCGGCAACGAGCGCGAGGAATGCCGGGCCCGCGAGACGAAGGATCTCTCTGTCGTGGGCGCGGGCGTCGACGTGGCTCGTGCCGCTGCGGACTCTCATCACGGGGAAGAATATCTCAGGTAACAGACAGGTGGCTCGCTGGTCGTTACAGGACTAGTGCCGGACTAGTTGTGTGTAACTATGCCCCTCCTGTGGGTATCCGTGGTAGCCGTCCGTTTTGTCGACAAGCCGACAGTCGCGTCCCCCACATGAGAATCGGACGAACAGGAACTTTTCGATTTTCTCTTTCCCACAGCCGGTGGAGCGTGTTTTCGCAGGTCAGAGCGGTGATTGAACCGCTTGCACAGGGGTTTTCCACAGAGTCTTGAACAGTCTGTGCACACGATGGACGGCGAGTTCCACACCTATCCACCGGTTATCCCCAGGACCTGTGGACATCGGGCTGTCGGCGGATGGCCATGACGGCGTACGGTCAGGCTTCGCGCGGGCGTGTGACCACCGTTCTCCTCGACACACCGAGGGCTTTCGGCCGGTTTCTGGGGGTGCTCCCTCGTACGGTCGCGATGTCGGGGTCGAGTCGACGGCCGGTGCGAGGAGAGGTTTCACCCGTGAGCATTGCAGAGTTCCCCAGCGGTCCGGGGTCAGCTCTCGACGGTGGTTGGACGATCGACCCTGATCGTGCGGAGTACGGCGGTGGGCGCGGTGGCGGAGGCGACCGGACGCCACCTCAGGACAACGACGCGGAGCAGAGCGTCATCGGGTCGATGCTGCTGTCCAAGGACGCGATCGCCGATGTGATCGAGGCGGTGCGCGGCACCGACTTCTACCGCCCCGCCCATGAGGCGATCTTCGACGTGATCGTCGACCTCTACGGCCGCGGCGAGCCGGCGGACCCGGTGACCGTGGCCGCGGAGCTCCAGAAGAGGGGCGAGCTCGGGAAGGTCGGCGGCGCGCCGTACCTCCACACCCTCTCCGCCAGCGTGCCGATCGCGGCGAACGCCGGTTACTACGCGGAGATCGTCCGGGAGAAGGCGATCCTGAGGCGGCTCGTCGACGCAGGCACGCGCATCGCGCAGTGGGGGTACGCCGGCGAGGGCGAGGTCGACGAGGTCGTCGACCGGGCACAGGCCGAGGTCTACTCCGTCACCGACAAGCGCACTGCGGAGGACTACGCGCCGCTGAGCGAGATCATGGAGTCGACCCTCGACGAGATCGAGGCGATCTCCAACCGCGACGGCCAGATGGTCGGGGTTCCGACCGGCTTCGCCGACCTCGACGAGCTGACCAACGGCCTCCACGGCGGCCAGATGATCATCGTCGCCGCCCGCCCCGCGATGGGTAAGGCACTCGCGCTGGACACCCCGCTGCCCACCCCGAACGGCTGGACAACGATGGGTGAGGTCCAGGTCGGCGACGAGCTGTACGACGCCCAGGGGAGGCCGACCAAGGTCGTCGCCGCCACTGAGGTGATGGAGGGTCGCCCCTGCTACGAGGTCGAGTTCTCCGACGGCTCGGTCATCGTCGCCGACGGCGAGCACCAGTGGGCCGTCTCTTCCGAAGCCGGCTCGACGACGCGGGTCCGCACGACGGCGCAGATCGCTGTGGCCATGGACGAGCTCCACACGATCGGCATGCCCGACGGCACTCAGGTGAAGATCACCGACGTGCGTCGGGTCGAAAGCGTGCCCGTCCGGTGCGTGCAGGTGGACGACGACGATCACCTCTACCTCGCCGGTCCCTCGATGATTCCAACCCACAACTCGACGTTGGCCCTGGACTTCTGCCGGTCGGCATCCATCCACCACAACCTCGCCAGCGTCATCTTCTCCCTCGAGATGACGCGCAACGAGATCACGATGCGTCTGTTGTCGGCCGAGGGGAAGATCCCGCTCAACCACATGCGCAACGGTCACATGGGCGACGACGACTGGTCGAAGCTGGCCCGCAAGATGGGTGAGGTCTCGTCGGCACCGCTGTTCATCGACGACTCGCCGAACATGACGATGATGGAGATCCGCGCCAAGGCCCGTCGACTGAAGCAGCGCCACGACCTGCGGCTGATCGTCATCGACTACCTGCAGCTGATGAGCTCCGGCAAGAAGGTCGAGTCTCGTCAGCTCGAGGTCTCGGAGTTCTCGCGGCAGATCAAGCTGCTGGCGAAGGAGCTCGACGTGCCGATCATCGCGCTGTCGCAGCTCAACCGTGGTCCTGAGCAGCGCGCCGACAAGCGGCCGATGATGAGCGATCTTCGTGAGTCAGGGTGCGTCACTGCCGACACCCGGATCATGCGCGCGGACACCAACGCGGAGACCACCATCGGCGAGCTCATGGAGTCTGGCGCCAAGGATGTCCCCGTATGGGCACTGGACGACCGGCTCAAGCTGGTTCCGCGCACGATGACGCACGCGTTCCCGAGCGGTGTGAAGGACGTCTACCGGGTCCGGCTGACGTCGGGCAGAGAGGTGAAGGCGACGGCGAACCATCCGTTCCTCACCCTGGACGGTTGGAAGCCGCTGGCCGAGCTGTCGGAGGGAAGCCGGATCGGATCGGTCCGTCACGTCCCGCCGCCACTGGAGATCGAGGCGCGCGACAACGAGGAGATCGTCCTCCTCGCGCACCTGATCGGCGATGGCTCGTTCGTCCGGCGCCAGCCGATCCGGTACTCAAGCATCGACGAGGCCAACCTGATGACCGTGGCCACCGCCGCGCGCAAGCGCTTCGGTATCACAGCGGTGAGGGACGAGTACGCCGCGGCTCGCGTGACGACGTTGCGCCTGCCGGCGCCCTACCGGCTCACCCACGGCAAGCGGAACCCCGTCGCTGCGTGGCTCGACGGAATGGGCCTTTTCGGGCTGCGTAGCCACGAGAAGTTCGTGCCGAACTGGGTGTTCTCGCTTCCCAAGGAGCAGGTCGGGCTCTTCCTGCGCAATCTCTGGGCCACGGACGGGTGCGTGCACCTCGGCGATCGGGGAGCAAGCCGTGTGTATTACGCCTCCACGAGTCGGCGGCTCGTTGACGACGTCGCACGACTCCTCCTCCGCTTCAACGTGTTCACGCGCATCAAGCACACACGTAAGAGCGGGTATCGAGACTGCTACCAGCTCGACGTCACGGGGGCGGAGAACCAGCTCCGATTCCTCGAAGACATCGGCGTCCACGGATCACGCGGCGAGACCGCGGCACGACTGGTCGAGCATCTGCGCGGGGTCAAGGGGAACCCGAACCTCGACACCGTTCCGGTCGAAATCTGGGACCGCGTCAAGGAGATCCTCTCCGACAAGGAGATGACGCATCGGCAGTTCACAACTGCGATGGGTACATCCTTCGGTGGATCGACGACGTGGAAGCACGCGCCTAGTCGGCAGCGGCTCGCGAAGGTCGCGACTGTGCTCGGTGATGCGGACCTGGAGGTGATTGCAACCAATGACATCCTCTGGGACGAGATCGCTGCGATCGAGCACGTCGGGACCGAGGCCGTCTACGACGCGACGGTGATGGGCGTCCACAACTTCGTCGCCAATGGTGTCCCTATCCACAACAGCATCGAGCAGGATGCCGACATGGTGATCCTGCTGCACCGAGAGGACGCCTACGAGAAGGAGTCCACCCGTCCGGGTGAGGCGGACCTGATCGTGGCTAAGCACCGTAACGGCCCCACCCGTGACGTCACCGTCGCGTTCCAGGGGCACTACTCCCGCTTCGTGGACATGGCTCACGGGTAGTAGCTGCTGCTGTCCCGAGCAGAGGTCGCCTCAGCCCGACGGGCGGGGGAGGGAACTGCCCGCCATGATGGCAGGATGCGGGTCGTGACGATCATCGCGGCAGCGGACGGTTCAGCGCTCGGCAACCCTGGTCCCGCCGGTTGGGGCTGGTACGTCGACGAGGAGTGCTGGGCGGTCGGAGGCTGGGCCCACGCCACGAACAACATGGCTGAGCTGACCGCCGTGCTCGACCTGCTCCAGCAGACCGCGCACCTGGACGACGACCTTCTCGTCTACTGCGACAGCACCTACGTCATCAACTCGATCACCAAGTGGATGCCGGGCTGGAAGCGGCGAGGGTGGCGGAAGGGTGACGGGAAGGCGGTTCTCAACGTCGAGATCATGAGGGCCCTTGACGAGGCGATGCGCGGTCGTCGAGTGAAGTTCGAATGGGTGAAGGGCCACTCGGGCCACGAGCTGAACGAGGCGGCGGACCGCCTGGCCAATGCGGCGGCTGTCTCCTGGAAGGACCGCACCGCTCCGAGCCCGGGCCCTGGGTTCGCCGGCTCCGTGGTTCGGCACCCCGAGTCGCGTCCCGGCCGAGTGGTCGACGAGCCCGATCTGTTCTCTGTGCTGGAACCAGCAGTCTCCGACTGAGCGGGGCTGCGTGGGCGCGACCGGCCGACGCGATGGCGGCCGAGGCGATGGCGGCCGAGGCGATGGCTGGGCGGGTTTGCACGCTTTGAAGGAGAAGAGACCTCGGAGCGGGGGCCATGACGGCCAGACGTCGCGCGGCGACGACCTTCCTACTCGAAGTTGCCGAGCGTAGCCTCGAAGACGGACGCGGACCCGGCTGATCCACACGCGCAGGAGCTACCAGCGCTCGGCAGCGATCTCGCGGCGGGTCCCCCGCTTCCCGACGTCTGCAGCGGAATCGTTCCGATACGGAGGGAGCAGACATGGCTACCACTCACACCCCACCGTCGGCGGTCTCGTCGGGCATCACGCCCGGTGCCCACATCGCCGACCCTGCACCGCTTGGCCTGGCGGCATTCGCGTTGACCACCTTCGTACTCAGCGTCGTCAACGCCGGCTGGCTCCCGGCGACCGTTGAGCCGGTGGTGTTCGGGCTCGCGCTGGCCTACGGCGGCCTGGCGCAGCTGCTCGCCGGCATGTGGGAGTTCGCCAAAGGCAACACGTTCGGCGCCACGGCGTTCTCGTCGTACGGCGCGTTCTGGATCTCGTTCTGGTGGCTGACCGGACACACCGATCTCACGGGAGCGGGCAACGACGCCGCCAAGGGTGTCGGGCTCTACCTGCTGGCGTGGGGGCTGTTCACCGCCTACATGACCGTGGCGGCCACTCGCGTCAGCACAGCGGTCCTCGCCGTGTTCGGACTGCTCACCCTCAC
>DATGYO010000156.1:0-16345 GCA_035297905.1 Nocardioidaceae bacterium | reverse complement strand
GCGATCATGGGCGGCGGAGTGCCGGTCCTCGGCGCCTGGATGTTCAACGCGATCTACAAGTTCCCGGCCTACCAGTTCAACTGCCAGACGGTGCTCACCAACAAGGCGTGGGTGGACGCCTACCGCGGCGCCGGCCGCCCCGAGGCGACCTTCGGGATCGAGCGGCTGATGGACGAGCTGGCCAACGAGCTCGGGGTCGACCCGCTCGAGATCCGGGAGAAGAACTGGATCAAGCACGAGGAGTTCCCGTTCACCACGGTCGCCGGGATGACCTACGACTCGGGCAACTACGAGGCCGCGACCGCCAAGGCGAAGGAGATGTTCGGCTACGACGAGCTGCGCGCCGAGCAGAAGCGTCGGCGTGAGTCGAACGACCCGGTCCAGCTCGGCATCGGCGTCTCCACCTTCACCGAGATGTGCGGACTCGCCCCCTCGCGGGTCCTTGGTCAGCTCAACTATGGCGCTGGCGGCTGGGAGCACGCCTCGATCCGGATGCTGCCCACCGGGAAGGTCGAGGTGCTCACCGGCACGAGCCCCCACGGCCAGGGGCATGAGACCGCCTGGTCCCAGATCGTGGCCGACCGGCTCGGGGTGCCGTTCGAGGACATCGAGGTACTCCACGGCGACACCCAGATCTCCCACAAGGGGCTGGACACCTACGGCTCCCGGTCGCTGGTGGTCGGTGGTGAGGCCGTCGTCAAGGCCGCCGACAAGGTGATCGAGAAGGCCAAGGTGGTCGCCGCGCACATGCTCGAGGCGTCGGTCGACGACCTGGAGTTCATCCGGGGCACGTTCAGCGTCAAGGGCACCGACAAGGGCGTCGGCATCGGCGAGGTCGCCCTCGCCTCCTTCGCCGCCCACGACCTCCCGGAGGGCGTCGAGCCGGGGCTCGACTCCGACGCCACCTACGACCCGGTCAACTTCTCCTTCCCTCACGGCACCCACCTGTGTGCGGTGGAGATCGACACCGAGACCGGGGGGGTCAAGCTCCGCAAGTACGTCTGTGTCGACGACATCGGCAACATCATCAACCCGATGATCGTCGCCGGTCAGGTGCACGGAGGCCTGGTGCAGGGCATCGCCCAGGCGCTCTGGGAGGAGGCGGTGTACGACGAGTCCGGAACCCTGGTCTCGGCGTCGTTCGTCGACTACCTCGTGCCGACGGCGGCCGACACGATCAGCTTCGAGATCGACCACACCACCTCCGCGTCGACGTACAACTCGATGGGCGCCAAGGGGGTCGGCGAGGCAGGCACCATCGCGTCGACACCTGCGGTCGTCAACGCGGTGGTGGATGCGCTCAGGCCGTTCGGGGTGTCCGACGTACGCATGCCCTGCACACCCGAGCGGATCTGGAAGGCGATCCATGATCGCGGAGCCGGTGGGGCCGAACCGACCGAGAGCGGCGCGATGCCGCACTTCGACGAGCAGGACACCGCCGACCGCAGCGAAGGAGCAGGCCAGTGATCCCGGCACAGTTCGAGTACGTCGCACCGACCACCGTCGAGGACGCACTGAGCGCGCTCGCCGAGGGTGGTGAGGACGCGAAGGTCCTGGCCGGCGGCCAGAGCCTCCTGCCCGTGCTCCGGATGCGGCTCAACGTCCCCTCGGTGGTCGTCGACCTCGGCCGGATCGAGTCCCTCCGCGGGGTTCGTGACGACGGGGACGCGATCGTGATCGGCGCGATGACCACGCACTCCGACGTCTACCACGACCCGCTGGTCGGCGAGCACGTCGCGCTGCTGAAGGAGGCGATCGAGCAGCTCGCCGACCCGCAGGTTCGCCATCGCGGCACGTTCGGCGGCGCGCTGGCCCACGCCGACCCGGCCGGCGACCTCGGCGCGCCTGCCCTGGCGCTCGGCGCGAGCTTCACGATCGCAGGCCCCTCGGGCACCCGGACCGTGGAGGCTGACGACTTCTTCGAGGACCTGTTCGCCACGGCCATCCAGGAGGGCGAGCTCCTCACGGAGGTGCGGATCCCGAAGTACACCGGGTGGGGCGGCCACTACGAGAAGTTCGTCCGCGTCGCGCACCAGTGGCCGATCGTCGCGGTCGCGGCGGCGGTCAAGGTCGAGGGCGGCACGATCAGCGAGGCGAGGGTCGGCCTGACCAACATGGGCTCGACGCCACTGCGCGCCCGCTCGGTGGAGCAGGCCCTTGCCGGCAAGCCGGCCACCGACGAGGCCGTGCGCGAGGCTGCGGCCTCGGCTGCCGAGGGCACGAACCCGCCTTCGGACCTCAACGGCGACGCCGACTACCGCAAGCACCTCGCGACCGTGCTCACGCGACGGGCCGTCCTCGCCGCTGCGGGGGTGTAGCCGTGGAGCTCACGCACTCGTTCACGGTGCCCGCCTCGCTCGAGGAGACCTGGGGCACGTTCATCGACATCGAGGACGTAGCCGGGTGCTTCCCGGGCGCGGCGGTCACCTCCGTCGAGGGCGACGACTTCCAGGGCACCTGCAAGGTGAAGCTGGGTCCGATCTCCCTGCTCTACACGGGGTCGGGGACCTTCCTCGAGCGCGACGAGGCGGCGCACCGGTTCGTGCTCGAGGCGAAGGGCAAGGACAAGCGAGGCAACGGCACGGCGGGCGCCACGGTCACGGCGCTGATGACCTCGGAGAGCCCGCAGAGCACGCACGTCGAGGTGCGGACCAACCTGTCGATCACAGGAAAGCCCGCGCAGTTCGGCCGTGGTGTCATCCAGGACGTCTCCGACAAGCTGCTCGGGCAGTTCATGGTGTGCCTCGAGTCCAAGGTCGGGGCACCAGCCGCACCGTCGGAGGCGGCATCAGCAGAGGCCGCGCCGGCGGAGGCGGCTGCTGCACCTCCTGCCGGTGAGGCCGCAGCGCAGGTCCCGGCCGGCGAGGCGGCCGCAGGTGCCAAGGCCGCTGGGGCCGCCGGCGCCGCTGTCACGGCACCGACCGCTCCGACCGCACCCTTGGGGGCTGTGGCGGAGAAGGCCCCTGCAACCGCCACCGAGGCCCTCGACCTCGGCGCGACCGTCCTGCCGATCCTGTTCAAGAACTACTGGAAGCAGCTGGCCGGAGCCGCGCTGGTCCTGTTCATCCTCTGGCGGCTGCTGCGCCGTCGGCGCTGAGTCCGGGGCCGCCTGGGGACCCACCTCAGGCAGCCCCGCTCTCCAGCGGCATGCCCGACAGCCGCCACTCGAGGACCCCGTCGTCTGCGCGGCGTGCCCTGAGCCCGTTGGCGGTCAGCAGCCGCACGGCATCATGGGCGAGGACGCAGTACTGCCCCCGGCAGTAGGCGACGATCTCCTTGTCCCGGGGCAGCTCGGCGAGACGGTCGGCCAGCTCCTCGAGAGGGATGTGTACCGCCCCGTGCAGGTGGCCGGCGTCGTACTCCGCAGCCGGCCGTACGTCGACCACCAGGGCGTCCCCCGACCCCAGCCGGCGGAGCAGCTCCTCCGTGCCGACGGCCGCGGTGTCCTCGGGACCCAGGTAGGCCCGCCGGGCGAGCTCGGTGTGGGGACGGTGCCGCTGCGCGACCTGGCGGAGGTTGTCCCACAGGCCGGCCACGTCGTCACCGGCAAGCGAGTAGTAGATGCGCTTTCCCTCCCGCCGGGTTGCGACCAGGCCCGCCTCGCGCAGCGTCTGGAGGTGGGCGGAGCAGGTGCTCATGCCCAGCCCGGCAGAGGCGGCGAGGTCGTCCACGCTCCGAGGACCCTGGGACAGAAGGTCGAGCAGCTCGAGCCTCTTGGGGCTGCCGAGGACCTTGCCGACCGCGGCGAACTCCCCGAAGAGCGCGTCCTTCGCGACGCGGTCACCCATGCGTTGCTCCCTGTGTCTCGACGTCGGGCGGGCGGTGGTGAGTCTCGTACATACGCAAGGCAACCACCACTCCCGACACCGCGGTGAGCGCGGCGACGGTCCAAACCGCCGCCCGGACCCCGAGGGCGTCGGCCACGATCCCGGCCAGCAGCGCACCGACCGCGAACCCACCGTCCCGCCACAGCCGGTAGATCCCGACGGAGCGGGCCCTCCACGCCGGATGAGCGACATCACCGATGGCCGCGAGCAGAGTCGGGTAGACCATCGCCGTACCGGCACCGAGCAGCACCGCGGCGAACGCCCACAGGGCGAAGGCGTCGCCGAGAGCGATGAGGCCGAGAGCCACGGCCTGGAGCCACATGCCGGAGACGATCATCCACTTGCGCCCCCAGCGGTCCGACAGCGCGCCGGTGAACAGCTGGCCGACACCCCAGACGGCCGGGTAGAGCGCGGCGAGCAGTCCGATCCGCCCGACCGACAGGCCCGCCGCGGCGAACAGGATCGGGAACAGCCCCCACGCCAGGCCGTCGTTGAGGTTGTTGACGAGGCCGGCCTGGCTGGCGGACGACAGGGCCGGCTCACGGAAGCTGGTCTGGGTGAACACCTCGCGGTCGGTCAGCTCCTCGTGGAGGTGGTCGTGGCGGCCGTCGGCGCGTGCCACGTGACTCGCCGCCTCCAGACGTGCGTGACCCTGGGTCTCCTTGACGGCGAGCGTCGACACACCCAGGCCGAGCGCCGCGAACGCAAGACCGAGGAGGAACGGCGCGGGCCGCAGACCGTAGGACTGCGCGAGGTAGCCGGTGGCCAAGGCTGTCAGCGCGACGGCGCCGTATCCGGCTGCCTCGTTGAACCCCATCGCCAATCCGCGTCGGGCCGGGCCGACCAGATCGATCTTCATCACGACCGTGGTCGACCAGGTCAGGCCCTGGCTGACGCCCAGGAGAACGTTCGCGACGATGACCCAGCCCCAGGAGGGCGCCCAGATGAGGAGCAGCGGGACCGGGACCGCGACCAGCCAGCCGGCGACGAGCACCGGCTTGCGGCCGTACCTGTCGGACCAGGTCCCGGCGAAGTAGTTGGTCGCCGCCTTGGCGAGGCCGAAGACGAGGATGAACGTCAGGCCGGCGGTGTACGCCTGGAGCCCGAACTCCTGCTTCCCAAGCAGCGGCAGCACGGTGCGCTCCTGCCCGAGCATGCCGCCGACCAAGGCGTTGACCACGACGAGGAGGGTGAACTGGGCGGCGTTCTGCCGCAGTCCCAGCCGGACCTGGCCGGAGGCGGCCTCGTCCCTCCGGAGAGGAGCGCGATGGGGGGATGGCATGCGACTAGGTTACGTCATTCCATGAAACGATGGAATGAAGGGTGGCACCTAGAGGGCTCGCGCATCTCGGGCGCATGATGTGGGGTGCGCATGCATCCCACCGGCGACGGCGAAGAGGAGTCCCATGGCCACCGAATCCCGAGTCCCCGCGGACCGCAGCATCTGGCGGCGCAAGCCCATCTCGGCCGACTCCGACAGCGGCCTGGAGCGGCATCTTGGCCTCTGGCAGCTCACGGCGATCGGCATCGGCGCCATCATCGGCGCCGGCATCTTCACCCTCGCCGGCACGGTGGCCAACGGTACGGCGGGGCCGGGGGTCACGATCTCGTTCATCATCGCCGGTGTCGCAAGCGCCTGCGCGGCGCTGTCCTATGCGGAGTTCGGCGGGATGATCCCGCAGGCCGGGTCGGCGTACACCTACGGCTATGCCGTCCTCGGCGAGTTCGCGGGCTGGCTCATCGGCTGGGACCTGCTGCTGGAGTACACCGCCATCGTCGCCGTGGTGGCGATCGGCATCTCGGGCTACTTCTCCTTCCTCCTCCAGAGCCTCGGCGGAAGCCTGCCGAGCTGGATGCTCGGCGCCCCGGGGACCGGGGAGGGGCACCGGGTGGACCTGTTCGCGATGATTCTGTGCCTGCTGATCGCCGCACTGCTCAACCGCGGCATCCGGGCGAGCGCCCGCGCCGAGACAGCGCTCGTGGCGCTCAAGCTGACGATCGTGCTCGCGGTCATCGTGGTGGGGGCCTTCTACATCAACACCGACAACCTTTCGCCGTACATGCCCTACGGCTTCGGCGGCGTCGTGACCGGCGCAGCGACCGTCTTCTTCGCCGTCTTCGGGTACGACGCCATGAGCACCGCGGCCGAGGAGTCCAAGGACGCCCAACGCATCCTGCCGAAGGCGATCATCCTCAGCCTGTCCATCGCCATGGTGCTCTACCTCCTGGCCTGCACCGTGCTCACCGGGATGCAGCCCTACAACGAGATCGACAAGGAGAGCGGCTTCTCCACTGCGTTCCAGTCTGTAGGTCTGGAGCGGTTCGCCGACGTGATCGCCGTGGGCGCGATCGTCGGCATCCTGACGGTGCTGTTCTCGTTCATGCTCGGCGCCTCCCGCGTCTGGTACGCCATCAGCCGCGACGGGCTGCTGCCGAAGTGGTTCAGCGAGACCAACCGCAACCACGTGCCCCACCGACCGACCTGGATCATCGGCATCGTCTCGGCCCTGATGGCCGGCCTCGTCCCGATCGCCGAGGCAGCCGAGCTGACCAACATCGGCATCCTGCTCGCGTTCATCGTGGTGTCGGCAGCCGTGATCGTGCTTCGGTACCGCTCCCCCGATATCCCGCGCACGTTCCGGACCCCGTTCATGCCGGTGCTCCCGCTGATCGGCATCGGGTTCTCGATCTGGCTGATCAGCCAGCTCGACGTCGTGACCTGGATCCGCTTCGTGGTCTGGTTCCTCATCGGCGTGGTGATCTACGCGTTCTACGGCTACCGGCGCAGCCACCTCGGCCGGGGCGTCGCCGTCCACACCAAGGACGTCTGACCCCGGCCCCGTCCGAGAGCGTGGCGCTCGGCTCAGCCGTCGGGCACGCGCCCTACGGTGGGCGGATGACGACAGAGGAAGACGCCGCGACCGAACGTCGCGCTGCAGCACGACGCGGCTGCACCAGATGGCTCAGCGGACACGGCGAGCCGACGCCCGCGGCCTGGTTGCGGGAGGTCGCCGACGCCGCGACCGAGGAGAACCTCGACCGGTACGGCGGCGGGGGCGAGGTCGAGGCGCTCGAGCGCGAGGTGGCCGACCTCCTGGGCAAGGATGCCGCCGTCCTCATGCCCAGCGGCGTGATGGCACAGCAGGCCGCCCTCAGGTCCTGGGTCGACCGCTCGAGCAGCGACGCCGTCGCCGTACACGGGCTCTCGCACTTCGTCCTGCACGAGCTCGATGCCCTCTCCGAGATGCACCACCTGCGAGTCCAGCACCTGACGCGGGAGGCGCGGCCGGCCACCGTGGCCGACCTCGACAACGTCGCCGAGCCGCTGGCCGCGGTGAGCATCGAGCTTCCGCTGCGTGACGCGGGCTACCTCCTTCCTGACTGGGACGACCTCGTCGCGTTCAGCAACAGCGCCCGCGAGCGCGGGGTACCACTTCACCTGGACGGCGCTCGGCTGTGGGAGAGCCAGCCGTTCTACGACCGGCCGCACGCCGAGATCGCGGCGCTCGCAGACTCCGTGTACGTCTCCTTCTACAAGGGCCTCGGCGGGATGGCAGGTGCAGCGCTCGCCGGCCCGACGGACCTCGTCGCGCAGGCTCGGCGCTGGCGGTCACGGCACGGCGGCACGCTCTTCACGTTGCTGCCCTACGCGGTCGCCGCGCGCGAAGGGTTGGCGAAACGCCTCCCCCGGATGAAGTCGTACGTCGACCGAGCCCGCGAGCTCGCCTGCGGCCTCAGCGCGTTGGACGCGGTGCGCGTGCTGCCCGATCCGCCACGGACCAACGCCTTCCGGCTCTTCGTCGACCTCCCGAGGGAGGGACTCGAGGAGGCAGCGATCCAGGTCATGGAGGACGACAAGGTCGCCCTGCCGTCATGGTGGCGGCAGACCGAGGTGCCCGGGTGGACGATGACCGAGGTCACCGTCGGCGACGCGACCCTCGACTGGTCGGTCGACGAGCAGGTCGCCGCGATGAGCGAGCTGTTCGCGAGGGTCCGCAAGCGCTGAAGGCTCACCTGCCTCGCGCTCGGTGGAAGCGCCTCACAGCCGAGCCTCGGGCAGCGTCGGTTCGAACAGTTCGATCGGGTTGCCGGAAGGGTCCTCGAGCAGGATCTGCTTGCCGCCGACGCCCACCACGATGTCGTTGCGGAAGTGCACACCGTGCTTGCGGAGGGTCTCGACGGTGGCCGCGAGATCACCGACCTCGAGCTGGAAGCGGTTCCACCCGCCCGGCTCCGGCACCCGTCCGTCGGGCATGGCCTGACCCCCACCCGGTCCGCCTCCCGGCGCACTGAGCAGCAGCCTGAGGTCGCCTCGCGAGAGCATCGCGAAGGCGGGGGCGGGATGCATGTCCACGTGGAAGCCCAGGCGCTCGCAGTAGAACGCGAGGGCAGCATCGACGTCGTCGACGTAGTAACGAACGCTCACCGCGGCCACGCTGGACACTCCTTTCCTGGCTGCGCTGCCTTGAAAGTACGACTCCGACTGCCCGTCCGTGAAGCCCGCGGTGGCTACGAGTCCGTTCAAAGCCGCCAGATCCGAGCGGGAACTGTCGGCGGGGCTGTCTAGACTCGAACACATGTTCGAGGGAATGGATGACCTGGACCCGGCCGGTGCGCTGGCCGCGGCGGTGGCCCGGCGCCGCGCCGCGGATCTGGCGGAGGCCGAGCTGCTCGCGCTGGCCGCGCACTGGGCGGACCTGCACGCGGTGCTCCCCGGCGCCGAGGGCGCCCGGATCACGGTGCCCGGCATGGAACGGCTGGCCCGCCTGGCCGGACCGGGCACCCCCGAGGTCGCGGAGTTCGCGCCCGCCGAGCTCGCCGCCGCGCTGCGGATCTCGACCTACGCCGGGTCCTGCCTGGTCGGCGACGCGCTCGAGCTGCGCCACCGACTCCCCCGGCTGTGGGCCCGGGTCCGGGCCGGCACCCTCCAGGCCTGGCGGGCCCGCCAGGTCGCCGAGCACACCAAGACGCTGCCCGCCGAGGCCGCCGCCTGGGTCGACGCCCAGGTCGCCGGATACGCGCACAAGATCGGCCTCAAACGGGTGCTGGACCTCGTCGAGGCCGCGCTGCTCAGGTTCGACCCCGACCAGGCCGCCCGCCGCGCCAAGAACGCCGAACACGGGCGCGGGGTGTTCCTCGGCGACCAGATGCACGACGGCACCCGATCCATCCACATCGAGGCCGACGCCCTCGACGTCGCGCACTTCGACGCCACCATCACCGCGATCGCCGACGCCCTCGCCACCCTCGGCGACACCGACCACACCGACACCCGCCGCGCCAAGGCGGTCGGCGTGATCGCCGACCCCCAAGGCACCCTCACCCTCCTCGGTGAGAGCACCGGCCAAGGCGGTGACGACGACCGGGGCCACGACCACGGCGGCGGCGGCGAAGAGGGCGACCAGGGCGGTGACGACCGGGGCGGCGACGACCACGGCGGCGGCGGGGATGGCAGCCAACCGGGCTCCGCGAAGCGCCGGCCGCAGGGCGGGAAGAAGCGGCGCGGCCCGGGCCGAGGGCCGCACCGGCGCGGCAGGCCGGTGCTCTACATCCACCTGCACGCCGACGCGGTCGCCGCCCACGGAGCGAACGCGATCGCCCGGGTCGAGGGGCTCGGCCCGGTCACCGCCGGCCAGGTGATGGCCTGGCTCGGCCGCGACGACCTGACGATCCAACCCGTGCTCGACCTCGCCGACAACACCCCCGTCGACGCCTACGAAGCCCCCGCGGACACCAAGGAGATCGTGGTCCTGCGCAGCCCCTGCTGCCCGTTCCCCTGGTGCAACAACCTCACCCGGAACAAGGACACCGACCACATCACCGAATACGTCCCACCGGCCCAGGGCGGGCCGCCCGGGCAGACCCGGCCCGACAACCTCGCCCCACCGTGTCGCCGACACCACCGGCTCAAGACCCACGGCGGCTGGACCTACACCATGCCCGAACCCGGCCTCTACCTCTGGCGCTCACCACTCGGCCAGCGCTACCTCGTCGACAACACCGGCACCACCAACCTCACCACCCCGGCCAACCCCGTCCCGGCCGACCCCGTCCCGGCCGACCCCGTCCCGGCCGACCCAGTCGAGCGCGACCCGGTCCTCTTCGACCCCGCCCTCGCCGAGACCGTCCTCGCCGAGACCTCCTGACATCAACCCAGCGCGCCGATAACTCCGGGCGACAACATCAGGCCTCCTTTGCCGACGCCGCACGCACAGTGCTGTCCAAGTACGCCACCTTCAGCGCCGCGGCATTCAGGCGCCGTTGGCGCCCTTCCCGTTGCTCCCGTTTCCGTTGAACGTGCTGCCGACCCAGTCCTTGACCGACCCGAGCACAGTCGAGGCGTCCCGGACCAGCTTGGCCACCGCATCCTGGCTGTGCCGGAACTTTTCGGCGTAGCTACGTGCGGCCTCCTGCGCTGCCTGGCTCAGGTCGGCCGAGGCGTCGTCGGTCCGGCGCGGGTAGTCGCCGGAAAGGATCTGCGTGTAGCTGCCCGAGTCGATCCACCGACGGAGCTCACTCGCCCGGACCACCGCGAACGGATGCGACCGCGCCTCGATCAGGAGGAGCTTGAGCACCGAGTCTCGGAGGTCGGTCGAGGCGTCGTACTCCGCGCCTTGGGCAAAGAATGAGGTCGGGTCGAGGTTCTCGAGGTGGCCGCCGCTGGCGAGCTTCATGTGCACCCGGAAGGCGACCGCGGGGTCCTGGGTGGCGAGCAGGCCGGCACGGTCGGCCGAGAGCTCGGACTTGCGGGACCACTCCATCAGCGCCGCGACGATGGCGCGGATGCCGAGGCCGCCGAGCGGGATCGCGGTGAGTACCCCGCTGAGCAGGATCAGCCGTTGTAGCAGGGTCTGGTAGACGGCATGGCCGCTGGCGACGTGGCCCATCTCGTGGCCGAGGACGAAGCGCATCTCCTCCTCGTCGAGCAGGTCCACCAGTCCCGAGGAGACGACGACCAAGGGCTTGTCCATCCCGATCGTCATGGCGGTCGGGACCGGGTTCGCGGCCACGTACAGCTCCGGAAGGGACGGCGCGTCGAGCGCTGCCCCCACTTCACCGAGCAGCCGGTGAAGGCTCGGGAACTGTCGCTCGTCGACCCGGATCGCCGACCCTAGGAACACCAACCTAACGGCGCGCTCATTGACCAGTCCCGACATCTTCTTGACCAAGGTGTCGAAGCCCCGCAGCTTGCGAAGCGCGACCAACGCGCCCTGGTCGGCGGGGTGTTCCCAGGCTCGGGAGCTGATCTCGGGCAGCGGCGCGCGCTTACGGGTCGGAGCAGTCGGCATGGCGGACAGTCTCCTCCACAACACGGGCAATGGTCATCGGAACGGACCAGCCGCACAACACCTGTCGAGACGGGCACAAGGCGTCGATCGGGGCCGCGTGGGTCACGCGGCTAGCCTGACCACACGAGTCCGCGAGTGAGAGCGAGGTCGAGGCCGTGCAGACAGTCGTCGCCACCCGGCATGGGCGGGTCCAGGGCGAGGTCCAGGAGGGCGTGGCACGCTTCCTCGGCATCCCGTACGCCGCCACGCCCGACGGACCCCGGCGCTTCCAGGCTCCCCAGCCACCGGAGCCCTGGGACGGCGTCCGTCCCGCCACGACCCTTGGCGCCACACCACCCTGTCCCGGCTACCGGCCGCCGACCGACCAGATCCTGTACCAGCCGACCATCGCCGGCGACGACTGGCTGACGGCGAACGTCTGGACTCCCGACCCGGGTCGTGCCGGGCTGCCGGTGATGGTGTGGATCTACGGCGGCGCGTTCAGCAACGGGAACTCGGCGATCCCGATGTACGACGGCCACCCCTTCGCCCGCGACGGCGTCGTGCTCGTCACCTTCAACTACCGGCTCGGCGTCGAGGGATTCGCAGCGCTGCCCGGCGCGCCTGCGAACCGGGGCCTGCTCGACCAGGTCGCAGCGCTCGAGTGGGTGCAGGACAACATCGCGTCATTCGGCGGTGACCCCACGAACGTGACGATCTTCGGGGAGTCGGCCGGAGCGATGAGCGTCACCAGCCTGATGACCATCCCCCGCGCACGCGGACTGTTCACCAGGGCGATCACCCAGAGCGGCGCGGTCCAGGCGGCCGCCGACCCCGCAGACGCCGCTCTGGTCGCGCACGAGCTCGCCGCCGTCCTCGACCGCGAGGTCTCCGCACCGGCGCTCCGCGACGTGGATCCAGCCGTGCTCATCGACGCCCAGCGCACCGTCTCGGACGCGCTCGCCCTCGATCCCGACCCGGCACGCTTCGGCGCGACCATCGTCGCCAGCTCCATGGCGTTCATCCCGGCCGTCGACGGCGACCTGATCCCGGAGCATCCGTTGCATGCCCTCGAGGCGGGCGCGTCGTCCGACGTACCCCTGCTGACCGGCACGACGACCGAGGAGTTCCGGTTCTTCCTCGTCCCCGCCGGCATCGCCGCTGCCACGACGGACGAGGTCCTGGCCGGGGTCGCGGCGGCACGCGGCATCCCGGTCGAGGTCGTCGAGCTCTACCGGGCCAACCGACCCGGCGCCTCGCCGGGCGACGTGCTCTCCGCTCTCCTCACCGACCGCTACTTCCGCCTCCCGATGCACCAGGTCGTCCAGGCGCGCGGAGCAGCCCCGTCATGGGTCTACGAGTTCGCCTGGCCGAGCGACCACTTCGACCTGCGCGCCGCACATGCGGTGGACATCCCGTTCGTCTTCGACGCGCTCGAGGCGAAGGGCGCCGACGGGCTCACCGGTTCGAACCCTCCCCAGAAGCTGGCCGACGAGATGCACCAGCGCTGGGTCCGGTTCGCGACTTGCGGCGACCCCGGGTGGCCGGCGTACGACGAGCAGCGGACCGTCATGGTCTTCGACGAGACCGGCGGTCACGAGGTGCACGACCCGCGCGGCGACGAGCGCGCCGCCTTGGAGTCAACCTCCTGACGGCAACCGTTACCGTGACTCCATGCGAGCCTTCCGCGAAGCCGTCGAGTCCATGGATATCGACCGTGCGGTGTCGTTGATGACCGAGGACGTGACGTTCAGGAGTCCCGTCGTGCACAAGCCGTACCAGGGGCGTGACGCGGTCGCGGTCATCCTCCGGGCGGTCGCGAAGGTCTTCGAGGACTTCCGCTACGACCGCGAGATCGGCGCGGAGGACGCGCCCGACCAGGCCCTGGTCTTTCGGGCGAAGGTCGGTGACCGCGAGGTCGAGGGCGCCGACTTCCTGCACGTCGACGACGCGGGTCTCATCGACGAGTTCTTCGTGATGATCCGGCCGCTGTCCGGCGCCATGGCACTCGCCGAGGCGATGCGCGCCGAGCTCGAGCGCGCCGCCGGCTAGGCACCCAGGCGAGGCGCCACGAGCCCCATGACGTCCGCTCAGCGGTGCTGCACCCAGAGGTTCTCCTCGACGTACACGCCCCGGTCCCGCTCCCGGTCGATGTTCACGAGGCCCAAGGCGTCGGGGACGACGTAGTCACCGCTGGCCGGGAAGACCATGTCGGTCCAGCCTTCCCAGTCAGCGACCGTGCCCTCGATCACCATCGACCGCGGCGCGGGCGCGAGCACCGTTGCGCCCATCCGTTGGTGCGTCCGGATCCAGGGGTCCACCGAGAGCCCGTCCTCGCGGACCCAGCTTGCGTACTCCGCCATGGAGAACGTCGGGTAGCGGTGCTTCCATGTGGGTCGCAGCGGCGCAATGACGTGCTGGAGCCCGTCCTCGAGCGCCCGCCGCGTCAGCTCGGTGAGGGCCACCGTCGCCAGCCCCCGCCTGTCGTGCGTCTTCGCGACCGCAGCGGCCATGAAGGAGAGGGTCGTCGCGGGGTTCCCGGCCTCGTGACCCTCGACCGAGCGCACCAGGGCCGCGTCGTACCCCTCCGGGAGGTCGGCCACGGTGCCGTCCCACGCGAGCGGCACGCCCCAGCCGCCTGCGACCACGGCACCTTCGTCGAGGACGAAGATGTTGTAGCGGGAGAAGTGCTCCTCGACCCGTCCCATGTACTTCTTCGGCACGTCGTCGTGGAAGATGAACTCCGGCCACTTCTCGCGGAAGGCCGCGGCCGCCTGGTCGTCCAGGTCGGGCCGGTCTGCTGCGGTCACGATCTCCATGCGAGGAACCTAGTGCCTGCACCCCTGCCCTCGAGGGACCCTGAGACCCTGGCGTCGCCCGGACCGCTGACGGCTCGCACCCCGTCCCCCGGTGGCTGACGGCTGTCGCCCGACACGTTCACCAGCCAGGCGTGTGGGTACGGCGACGACCACTGCAACCGAGTAGCAGAGGAGCAGCGCACATGCCCGAGCAGACCAGGATCAGCGACCCGGCGGAGGCACGGCGCGCGCTGGCGGAGAAGACGAAGGACGTCGGGTTCGCGATGCTGACGACCATCGGCCCCAACGGAGAACCACACACACGCCCGATGTCGACGCATGAGGTCGACGACGACGGGAGCCTCTGGTTCTTCACGTACGCGGACAGCACCAAGGTCGGGGACATCGCCGCGAACCCGCGGGTGGCGGTCGGCTACGCCGACCCCGGCAAGAACCTGTGGGTCAGCGTCACCGGGGACGCCGAGGTGGTCCGTGACGAGGGGCAGGTGCACGAGCGGTGGAGCGCACCGTTGAAGGTCTTCTTCCCCGACGGTCCGGACGACCCCCGGATCGCTCTGGTCAAGGTGATGCCGCTCGCAGGCGAGATCTGGGACGGTCCCTCGACGATGGTCGGGCAGGCCATCGCGTTCGCGCGAACCTATGCCTCCGGCGCGGAGACGCCGCCCGGCGACAACGTGAAGCTCGATCTTCGGTGACTCTGTCGCGAGGGTGCCCGGCCTCAGCCGAGCGAGGCGCGTAGGTACTGCTTCGGCCAGTCGATCCCGTCGCCGACCGGGACACCGAGCTCGTGGGCCGCGCGCAGCGCCCAGTGCGGGTCGCGCAGCATCGCCCGGGCCAGCAGGACCACGTCGGCGGCACCGCCGGCGACGATCTCCTCCGCCTGCTTGGGCTCGGTGATCAGGCCTACTGCGCCGGTGCGGACACCGGCTTCCTCGCGGATCTTGCGAGCGAACACGACCTGGTAACCCGGCCCGACCGGGATGTCGGCGCGGGCGTTGCCCCCGCTGGAGACGTCGATGAGGTCCACACCGGCCGCGTGGAGCAGCCGCGCGAGCGCCACGGAGTCGTCAGCGGTCCAGCCGTCCTCGACCCAGTCGGTGGCGGAGATCCGCACGAGCAAGGGCGTGGAAGCCGGTACGGCGGAGCGGACCGCCTCGACCACGCGCAGCACCAGGCGCACGCGGTTGTCGAACGAGCCGCCGTACTCGTCCTCTCGCTGGTTCGACAGCGGCGAGAGGAACTGGTGGAGCAGGTAGCCGTGAGCGGCGTGGATCTCGAGCACGTCGAACCCGGCCTCGAGCGCACGCTGCGCAGCGCGGGCGAAGTCCTCCACCACCTCGTCGATCTCGACTGCAGAGAGCTCACGCGGCTCGGCGTATCCCGGGAAGGCGAGCGCGGACGGGGCGACCGTCTCCCAGCCACCTTCCTCGACGGAGACCGATCCGCGACCCTCGAACGGCGGCCGCGTCGACGCCTTGCGCCCGGCGTGCGCGAGCTGCATCCCAGCAGTGGCGCCCTGCCGGTGGACGAAGTCGACGATCCGCGACCACGCGTCGCGCTGCCGTTCGTTCCAGATGCCGGTGTCGGCCGGGGAGATCCGGCCCTCCGGCGAGACGGCTGTGGCCTCGGTCAGCACCAGCCCTGCCCCTCCACGCGCGAACGACCCGAGGTGCACCAGGTGCCAGTCGTCGGGCAGCCCGTCCGAGGCGGAGTACTGGCACATGGGAGCCACCCACGCCCGGTTGCGGATCGTGGTGCCGCGGAGCTCGATGGGGGTGAAGAGTTCAGCCATGTGTGGGGAACACCTCCCTGACTCGGGACATTCCGCCCGAGGCGTCTTGCAGGGGCAGCCTCGTCGTACCCCATCGCCCTGGAGAGATGCTTTGCGGTGACTTGGCGGGTCTGCCGTCAAGATCCCGCTGGACTGGCCCGAAACGCCGGGAGCACTCTGAGGAGTGCGGGGGCCGAGGAGGCTCGAATGGATGTCAACACCCTCTACCACCGGACGGTCGAGTGCTGGGCGTCGCTGGTGAACTCGGTCGCGGAAGACCAGTGGCACGACCCCACACCGTGCCAGGACTGGACTGTCCGGGACCTCGTGAACCACGTCGTCGGCGAGGATCGGTGGACCGTCCCGCTGATGGAGGGGCAGACCATCGACCAGGTCGGCTCCCGCTTCTCGGGTGACCTCCTCGGGCCGGATCCGATCGCCTCCGCGCTCGAGGCCGCCAAGGAGGCAGTCTCCGTGGTCGCAGAGCAGCTCCCGCGAGTCGGCAAGGTGCACCTCTCGTACGGGGACGAGGAACCCGGGGAGTACATCCGGCAGCTCGCCGCCGACCATCTGGTGCATGGCTGGGACCTCGCGGCGGCCATCGACGGCGACACCAGGATGGACCCGCACCTGGTGACCGAGGTCGCCCGCTGGTTCGGC
>DATGYO010000155.1:0-75565 GCA_035297905.1 Nocardioidaceae bacterium | reverse complement strand
CCGAGCCGACGATCCGACCCGACGCGGCGCCGCGCCCTACGATCGACCCGTGGGGAGTGACGCCGCGTCCACCGTCAGCGCAGTCTGGCGGGAGGAGTCCGCGCGCCTGGTCGCCGGACTGACCAGGGTGACGCACGACCTCGGCCTTGCCGAGGACCTCGCCCAGGACGCACTCGTCGCGGCACTCGAGCAGTGGCCCGCCGACGGCATACCGAAGAACCCCGGCGCCTGGCTGATGGCGGTCGCCAAGCGGCGCGCGGTCGACCACTTCCGGCGCGCGGAGACCCTGCGTCGCCGTACCGCCGAGCTCGGCCACGACCTCGAGGAGACGCACGTGCCCGACCTCGACGCAGCCGTCGACCACATCCAGGACGACGTACTGCGGCTGATCTTCCTCACCTGCCACCCAGCACTGAGTCCCGAGTCCCGGGCTGCGCTGACCCTGAGGCTCGTCGGCGGCCTCACCACCGAGGAGATCGCCCGAGGGTTCCTGGTCAAGGACTCGACCGTGGGTCAGCGGATCTCGCGCGCCAAGAAGACTCTCGCCGGGGTGGAGTTCGACCTGCCCTCCGGGCCCGAACGTCAGCAGCGTCTGGGCGACGTCATGTCGGTGATCTACCTGATCTTCAACGAGGGCTACTCCGCTACGGCCGGTGACGACTGGATGAGACCCGAGCTGTGCCTGGAGGCGGTGCGTCTGGCCCGGATGCTGGCAGACCTCGTCCCAGGAGAACCGGAGGTCCACGGCCTGCAGGCGCTCCTGGAGATCCAGGCCTCCCGAACGGCCGCGAGAACCGGGCCCGACGGCGAACCGGTGCTGCTGGAGGCCCAGGACCGACGGCTCTGGGACCAGTTCCTGATCCGGCGAGGGTTCGCAGCGCTCGATCGCGCTGAAGCCCTCCGCAAGCCGGTCGGCCCCTATGTCCTGCAGGCAGCGATCGCCGCCTGCCACGCCCGCGCCCGGCGCCTTGAGGACACCGACTGGGCTCGCATCGCAGAGCTGTACGACGTCCTCGGGGGGCTCGCGCCGAGTCCCGTCGTCGAGGTCAACCGTGCGGTGGCGCACGGCCGCGCCTTCGGGCCCGACGCGGGCCTGGCCGTCCTGGAGGGCTTCGACCACGGCGCGCTGGCGCAGTCCCACCTGCTGCCCACCGTCAAGGGCGACCTGTTGGCCCGGGCGGGCCGGGGACCCGAGGCCGCGGCCGCCTTCCGGGAGGCTGCCGGCCGCACCCGCAACGAGAGCGAGCGGAGGGTGCTGCTGAGCAGAGCCGATGAGCTCTCCTGACGGGCGCTGTCGAAATCCTCGAGCGCCGTTCGACGTCCCGGTGAGACGACAACACCCAGGAGGCAGGCATGACCAGCACGACAGTCCGCGCGACCGAGCTCGCCACGTCCACCGACGGCACTCGCATCGCGTACGACGTGACCGGCAGCGGTCCGGCACTCGTCCTCGTCGACGGCGCGCTGTGCCAGCGGGCCATGGGACCCGCGCGCGGGCTCGCCGAGCAGCTGGCCGCCGGCTTCACCGTCTACGCCAACGACCGGCGCGGCCGCGGGGGGAGCGGCTCGGGAGCCTCGACGTACTCCGTGGCACGCGAGGTCGAGGACCTCGTCGCCGTGATCGGGGCAGCGGGCGGGAGAGCTCACGTGTTCGGAGCCTCCTCCGGAGGCGCGCTCGCGCTCGAGGCTGCCCGCCAGGGAGCACCGATCGAGCGCATCGCGGTCTACGAGGCGCCGTTCATCGTGGACGACGCCCGCTCGGCCATCGACCCGCACCTGCCGCAGCGGATGCAGGCGATGGTCGACGACGGCCACCGTGGTGAGGCGGTGAGGACGTTCTTGCGGACCGTCGGCGTTCCTGCTCCCTTCATCGCCCTGATGCGGTTCATGCCGTCGTGGAAGCAGCTGACCGCGGTCGCGCACACGCTTCCTTACGACCTCTCCATCGTCATCGACCACCAGCAGGGGAGGCCTCTGCCAGCGGGCTACTACGACGCCGTCCGGTCGGAGACGATTGTCGTGGCCGGCGGGAAGAGCCCGGTGTATATGCGCAACGCCCAGGCCGCGATCGCCGCCGGGGTGCCGCACGCGCGCCTCGAGACCCTGGCCGGCCAGACCCACATGGTGAAGCCGAAGGTCCTCGCGCCTGTGCTCGCGAGCTTCCTCGCCGGCTGACGAGAGCGCCACAAGGGCGCCCGGATTGTAGATGACCGGCTGAATCATTCCAAAAGGGTCTGGAGCGTTCAGGTTCATCTCAGATAAAAGCGGCACAGTGGGCACGATGTGTTGTGACGGCGGCCCAGCCGACTGTCGACCCACCGACCGAAATTGCGAGTGCTCTCATGACAACGACCGCCACCACCGAGCGTCGCACGACGCCCACCAGCACGACCCGGAACCCCGTCTACAGCGCGCTGATCGGCGTCTCCGCGCTCGCCGTCCTCCTCCAGGGCCTGTGGGCCGGGATCTTCCTCGAGCATGACGGCCAGCGCGACGCCGCCGAGAGCTGGATCGACGTCCACGCGAGGGGCGCGGAGGTGGCGCTGTTCTTCGCCATCCTCGCCACCGCCTACGCGATCTGGAAGCGCCGGTCCCGCAAGGACCTCTGGGTCGGTGGCCTGGCCTTCACCGTCCTGCTGGTTCTCGAGTCCTACCTCGGAGGACTGATCCGTGACGACAGCTTGGACACCCTGACCGCGGTCCACGTTCCGCTCGCGATGGCGGTGATGGGGCTGGCGGTCTGGTTGCCGTTGCGGGCTCGACGACCGAGCGTGGAGTCGACGCCGAGCGACTGACACCCGCTCTCCGACGAAGACCCGGAACCGAGGTTCCGGGTCTTCGTCATGTCTGCGATGGCGCACCTCACATGACAGGTCGTCGCGCCGGGCAGGCGAGGTGAGTTCGTCCTAAGTTCACCTGCTTTGTCACAGTCCGCAACGTTCCCGCAACCGCTGGATCCGTTTGCTTTGGGTGGATGACGGCAGGTCGCTACCTCGCGACCCAACGAGATGGAGGACTTGAAGCATGAGGAAGCGCACCCTCGGCGCAGCCGCCGTGTCCGGGCTCGCCTGTGTGGCGATCACCGCAGGCATGGCGAGCGCCGGAAACGACCTGCAGCTGTCCGACGTACCGACCGCCAACCCGAAGGCCGCCGGCCTGACCACGCCCAACCGCCTTTCCCCTGAGCTGATGGACGTCGCCCGGGCCCAGGGCTCGATGCCCCTGGAGAACCCCCGCGACGGAGTCGGCTACTACGGCTACGACTCGGTCGACAACAACCCGACACTGATGCCGACCACCTCAGCCGGCGCGACCACCCCCACCGAGGCTCACAAGACCGAGCCTGACAAGAACACCTACCTGGTGCTCAAGGGGCAGCGTGGTCCCGACGCGAGCTACGACTACGGCGAGCACTTCCTGTTCCAGGGCCACGAGTCCGGCACTCCCGGATACGTGAGCCGCGTCAACCTCGACGCCGATGCCGCCCACAGGGTCACCTTGATGGCCACCAAGGACAGCGGCGGCAAGGCGTTGCCCAACTTCGACGGATCGACGTGGGACCCGTTCGCACGGAAGCTCCTGTTCACCTCCGAGGACGGCTGCGACGGCGGCGTGTGGCAGGGCGACGCGACGTACTCCCCGGACAGCGTGCTGGACGACATCTCCGGTGCCCTCGGCCGGGGCGGCTACGAAGGCGTCCAGACCGCCTCCGACGGCAGCATCTGGCTGGTCGAGGACGTCGGTGGTGCGAAGGCCGGCGACAAAGGCAAGGCCAAGGCCGCCAACAGCTACGTCTACCGGTTCGTGCCGCAGCACAAGAACGACCTCACCAACGGCAAGCTCCAGGCACTGCAGGTCCTGCGAGGCGACGGCACGCCCATGAACACCAAGGCCGAGCCGTTCGGCGACGACCTGAAGCAGCTGCACACCTACGGCACGTCGTTCTCGACGAAGTGGGTCACCATCCACGACACCGCGACAGACGGCGACAGCCCGTTCTGCGCCACCACGGCTGCCGCGGGGGCAAACGCCACCGCGTTCAAGCGCCCCGAGAACGGCGTCTTCCGTCCCGGCAGGGACTTCCGCGAGTTCTACTTCACCGAGACCGGGGACACGAACACGGAGAGCCCGGCGAACCAGCAGTACGGCGGGTGGGGCGGCGTGTTCCGACTCAGCCAGAGCAGCCCCTCGGCCGATCGCGGGAAGCTCGCGGTCTCGTTCCTCGGCGACAAGGAGCACACGGGTCTCGACAACGTGTCGTTCGCCACCGAGGACCAGCTCATGGTCGTCGAGGACGCCGGGGACACGCTTCACTCGCAGCGGAACGCCTTGGACTCCGGGTACGCCTACGACGTCGACGACGCGAAGCCGAAGCCGACCCGGTTCCTCGCCGAGGGACGTGACCCCTCCGCGACCATGGACTCGGCGATGATGGACGCCGGCACGCCCGGTTTCACCAACGACGGGGACAACGAGATCACCGGGATCCACGTCTCCGACGGCAACCCGTCGGTCCGCGGTCTGTTCGGGCGCAGCGTCCCGACCCCGTTCGAGGAGGGCTGGCGCGTCTTCTGGACGCAGCAGCACGGTGACAACGTGACCTACGAGATCCTCCCCAACGAGTAAAACCTCTCGTCTTCGGGCCCGGTCGCACCGCGACCGGGCCCTCTGACTGGTTGTGTCCCTATTGCACGGGCCGAGAACTTGGGCACCGTGCCCGGCATGCCGTACCCAAGTGACCTGACCGATGACCAGTGGCCCTGCTCGAGCCCGTGTTCAAGGCGCCGGGCAAGCGCGGCCGCAAGCATGCCGGTGACCTGCGAACCGTGGTGGACGCCATGCTCTACATCGCCCAGACCGGGTGTCAGTGGCGCTATCTCCCGTCGTCGTTCGGGCCGTGGACGCGGGTCTGGTCGCAGTTTCGCCGCTGGTCGCGCCACGGCACCTGGGCGCAGGCCCTTACGGTGCTGCACGCGACTGCACGCATCGAGGGCGGGAGGACCTGGAGCACCTGGGCAGGCAGGGCGTCACCGACCGGCTGGAGCTAGTCCTGGTGGACCGGGGGTCACCGCGGCCGCCGTTCGCGCCCTCGGCCGAGACCACGGAGTCGAGGTCCGCCGGGTCGGGTGGGATGACAAGCAGCCTGTCTTCCGACCCATTTGGCACGCCTGGCGCGTCGAGGTCGCCCACGGCCGCTCGGACGCTCCCGACGCCTCGCGAAGTCGTTCGAGAACACCACCATCTCGGCGACCGGGTGGCTGCAGGTCGCCTGCATCGCGACGACGCTGCGACATCTCTCACGGGAACGAACTCGCCGGCGACCAGTCGCGCTAGCAGCCTGACCGCGCTCGCGAACAACGCGGAACGCGGCAGACGCCGACGTTCCCTAGGCGTTCGGGGCTCGGTCGCCTTCGCGGATGTGACCGCGGACTGCGCGGTCGTGGCCGGGGCAGAGCGGCTTCTGAGCGATGATCCACCGACGACACGCCAGGCAGAGCACACCCGCACGGGAACTGGCGATTCACCGCGACACACTTGTGCGGACTTGGACAGGAACAGGTATGGACTCCACCACTTCGTCGCGGCAGGAGCGCGAACAGCGCTTCCGAGAGATCTACGACGCGGCGTACGTCGATCTGCTTGGTTTCGTACGCAGGCGCGTTCATCCAACCCACGCCGAGGACGTGGTCGGTGATGTCATGCTCGTCGCGTGGCGCCGCCTCGACGAGGTCCCCGCCGACCTTTCGGCGGCGCGCGCATGGCTCTTCGGCGTGGCACGCAAGACCCTCCAGAACGCCCGGCGCCGTGACAACCGGCACGATGCCGTCGCGGTCCGTCTCGCCGAAGTACGTCACGGTCCGGCCGATGCCGGCCAGCACCCTGACCTGGTCGCCCACCGGGTCGACATCGCCGCAGCCTGGCCGCTCCTGAGCGCGTTGCACCAGGAGGCGATCGCACTCTCCGTCCTTGACGGGCTCACCGCGCCCGAGGCGGCCGCCGTGCTGGGCATCTCGCCCACCGCCTTTCGCCTGCGGTTGTCCCGTGCCCGGCGCACCCTGCGGCGCCACGTCGACTCCACCACCGCCGGTGACCGCCTGCCCGGCCACCTTGCTTCCGACAGGAGCCCACGATGAACAAGCGCACCTTCGACACCATGACCACCGCGGCTCTGCGCGACCTCGACCCAGCACCGACGACCGTCCTGACCGATGAGGAGCTCGAACGCGCCGACGCGACGTTCGCCCGCATCCTGGCCACCCCCAGCCATGCTCAAGTCCGGGCGGAGCCCCGCCGGCCTCGGCGGCGTCGGAGCCGACTGCTCGTGCCACTGGGTCTGGCCGGCGCCGCCGGTGCCACCGTCCCCGCACTGCTGCTGGGCGGCGGCTCCGCTTTCGCGTCGTGGACGCCGAAGCCCGAGCCACTCGCGGCCGCGGCCGTGAGTGAGGCCGCCGCCACGTGCCGCGCCTCCCTCGAGGTGCCCGACCAGGGAGAGCGGGTCGTGATCGCAGAGCGACGTGGCGGATGGACTTACGTGCTCGTCGCCGGCCCCAAGTCGGAAGGGTTCTGCCTGATGCGTGACGACCTCGTTGGGCATCAGGACCCCGCGGACCACAGGGAGGAGGGATTCTTCGGGGGCTACACCACGGACCCCGTCGAGGCCCCGACTCCGGCTCGGGACCGCATTGTCGAAACCGAGAGCATGGCGGGCAGCGTGCCGACCCCGGGCCTCTGGCTTCTCGGTGACGACGAGGGGTGGTTCAGCTCGGTCCAGGGTTATGTGGGCAGTGACGTCACCGGTGTCACCGTGCACACCCCCGTGGGGACCGACGTCGAGGCTTCCGTCGCCAATGGGCGCTTTGCCGCCTGGTGGCCGTCGGACCAACCCAGCAGCGAGAACCTCGAAGTGATGGGAGCGTGGACCTACACCGTGACCCTCGCCGACGGCGGCGCGCCAAGAACCGGCGGATGAACAACGTCCTGAACGTCGCCGCGATTGTGCAAATCCGCCACGACACCGAAGGTCTCCGATAGACGCTGCCCCGCCCGGCGGTCAATAGGGACACACCTAGTGAGTACCGACGCGGCTGGGTGCCGCTGGATATCGTGGGCCGCGAGATGACTACGTCGCGGGGGAGAGACCTCATTGCCGGCCTTGCCGTTGGTCTGGCCTGCCTCCTGGCCGCCACCGCCTGCAGCGAGGGAGCAAGTGGGTCGAGCGGGCCGACGGAGCCGTCGGCCGCCGGCAGCGTCTCCGGCTCCGCGGGGTCGACCTCGCCGTCCGGCCCTGCGCCGCCGGTCCCCGGCCGTGCCGGCAAGCCCTTCGTCGAAGCGCCGTTCCGCAACCCGCTGCCCGGGATGCCACCGGTGGTCGACAACGACGTCTACGCGGCCACACGCGCCGGGATGCTCTCGCCGAAGGTCGCGGGAGACCCGGCATACGTCTATGTGCCTGACTCGAAGGGCTCGACGGTCACGGTCATCTCGCAGAGGACGCACAAGGTCGTGCGGGTGATCCGCACCGGCTATCTCACCCAGCACGTCACCCCGTCGTACGACCTCAGGCATCTCTACGCCAACTCGAGCGCCGCGAACGAGTTCGTGGAGATCAAGCCGGGCACCGGCAAGAAGATGCGCACGATCGCCGTGCCGAGGCCCTACAACCTGTACTTCACCCCTGACGGGAAGCAGGCCGTCGTCATGGTCGAGCAGCATGACGTCATCCGGTTCTCCGACCCGCGCACCTTCAAGAAGCGCGACGACGTCAGCCGGGCCGGCTGCAAGGGCCCGAACCATGCCGACTTCTCCGGGAACGGCAGGTTCATGGTCGTGACCTGCGAGTTCTCCGGCACGCTGCTCAAGGTGGCCACGCAGTCGCACCGGGTGACCGGAGTCCTGCATTTCGGGGGCATGAGCATGCCGCAGGACGTCCGGGTGTCGCCGGACGGCCAGACCTTCTACGTCGCCGACATGGGCAGCGACATGGTGCGCCTGGTCGATGCGGCGGGGTTCAAGCAGGTCGGCCGGATCCGCATGCCGGCGGATCCCCACGGCCTGTACCCGAGCCGTGACGGCAAGGTGATGTACGTCTCCGACCGGGGCGCCGGCAAGGTCAGCGTGGTGTCGTTCAAGACCAACAAGATCGTCGACACGTGGGTGATCCCCGGAGGCGGCAGCCCCGACATGGGGGGTGTGTCTGCAGACGGCAGGACCCTGTGGCTCTCCGGCCGCTACGACGGTGAGGTCTACGCCTTCAACACGCGCACGGGTCGGCTCGTGGCCCGCGTCCCGGTCGGCGTGAGCCCGCACGGCTCCGCGGTGTGGCCGCAGCCGGGCCGCTACTCGCTCGGCCACACGGGAAACATGCGGTGAGCCGAGCGGGGACTACCGTTCTCCTGGCGGTCGCTCTGCTCGGGGTCGCCGGGTGCACCTCGAGTCCGCAGGCCACCGACGCAGTGGCCCCGCGAGAGTCACCACACCGGCCGGCCATGTCGAACGGGCCCAGCTCTCCGGCTGCCTCCGCCGAGGCCACGCAGGCGGTCGGGCAGCACCTCCACGTCACGCAGGTGCCCTGGCGCCTGCCGAGGGCGATGAGCCGCGGCGTGGCCGTCCCCGAGCACGGTGGCGTCGTGCTGGCGGGCGGGCTGTTGCCTGGCGACGTCTCGACCGGGCAGGCCTACCGGATCACGTTCCCGGCCGGTCACCTGCAGCGGCTGCCCGCGCTCGGCACAGCCGCGCATGACGCCGCAGGCGCCATGCTGGGCGGACGGCCCGCGGTCTTCGGCGGCGGTGGCTCCAGTGAGCTCTCCGTCGTGCAACGCCTGGGCGCTGACGGATCCTGGCACGCCGTCGGCCGCCTGCCTGGGGCGCGCTCGGACCTCTCCGCAGTGTCGTACGACGGTGGGGTCGTCGTCATAGGCGGCTACGACGGCAGCCGGTCACCGCGCACGATCCTCCGCACGGAGGACGGCCGGCGGGTCACGAGACTGGGCGCACTTCCCCGGGGTCTCCGCTACGCCGCCGTGGCGGTCATCGGGGACTCCGCGTGGGTGATGGGCGGCGAGGAGGAGGGGCACGAGCTCGACGAGGTCTACGCGGTCGACCTGCGGACGGGCCGCGTCCGACCGTCCGGACGGCTCCCGCACCCGCTCGGCCACGCCGCCACGGCAGTGGTGGGGGACCGGGTCCTGGTGATGGGTGGACGCACGACTCCGGACCGGACCACCGATGCGATGTGGTGGTTCCAGCCCGCCACCGGGGACTGGCGCCGAGCGGGACACCTCCCATACCCCGTCGCCGATGCGCCGACGGTGTCGACTCCTGACGGCGCCTATCTGCTGGGCGGAGAGACGCCGGCCTTCACCGACCGCGTGACCAGGGTGCAGTGGCGCTGAGCCGTCAGACTCCCGCGGCGGTCACGATCGCGTCGGTGAGGAAGCCCGCCACGAGGCCGAGCAGGATGCCGTAGGCGAGCAGGTCCGAACGGCGTGCCCGAGCGGCCACGCTGATCAGCTGCGTGATCACGTAGATCAGGGAACCGGCGGCCAGGGTCAGGAACGCCACGCTGAGCGGCTCGCTGGTGAAGCTGTGACCGATGAGTGTGCCGACGAAGGTGGGACCGCCGCCGATGGCGCCGAGGGCCAGCAGGAACGCCCAGCTGGGTCGACGTACCTGCCCCTCTCCGTCGAGGTCCGCAGCGAGTGGCGCCACGATGCCGAAGCCCTCCGTCGCGTTGTGCAGACCGAAGCCGATCACGAGCATCAGGGCCAGAGCGATCTCGCCGCTGGCCGCGGACTGACCGATCGCCAGGCCCTCGGCGAAGTTGTGCAGTCCGATGCCGACGGCGATGAGCAGCGAGAGCCTGCGGGCGGCCGACCAGGACGCGAGCCCACGAGGTGGCTGCACCTCGCCGATCGTCATCGCGCCAGGGCCCTGGGGACGCAGTCCCTGGGCGGGCTTCGCCGGGACCTGCTTTGCCATCCAGCGTTCGTAGAAGACGAGCGAGATGAGGCCGACGGCTAGACCACCGACGAAGATCAGGCCGTAGCCGATCGCCGTGCCGAGCCCGCCGGTGCCTTCGTGGACGGAAGCGAGCGCCGTGTCGATCGGCTCCCAGGCGGCGGAGAGCACGTCCCACACCAGGAAGAGCAGCACACCCACCGCGGTGGCGTTCAGCAGCAGCCTCAGTGACGGCGCGGGTCGGCGCAGCCTGCCGATGGGGAGGCCGAGCAGGATGGTGGCACCGGCGATGAACCCCAGCAGCAAAGTGGCGGGGAGGCTCATGGACAGGCTCCGATCTGGCAGAGATTGGGAAGTGCGTTCCCGACTACGTTAGGCATGCCTAAGTGAGTCCAGCAACCGGGGTTGCGTCACATGACACGACGTGACCGGAGGAGTGGTTCGATTGGGTCCGTGCCCACCGAGGAACAGGGTCCGCCCGACGACCCGCGCCGACGTCTCAGGGCCGACTGCGCGAGCTGCCTCGGACTGTGCTGCGTCGCACTGCCGTTCCGGGCCTCGGCCGACTTCCCGGTCGACAAGGAGGCCGGAGAGCCCTGTGTGAACCTGCTGGCGGACTTCCGCTGCGGCATCCACGTGCGCCTGCGCGAGGAGGGGTTCGCGGGATGCACGGTGTTCGACTGTTTCGGCGCCGGCCAGAAGGTGTCCCAGACGACGTTCAAGGGACGGGACTGGCGTGAGGCGCCGCACGCCGCGCGGCAGATGTTCGACGTGTTCGGCGTGATGCGGCAGCTGCACGAGCTGCTCTGGTACCTCGCAGAAGGCCTGTCGCGGCCAGAGGCCGTGGCGATCCACGGCGATCTTCGCCGAGCACTCGAGAGCACCGAGGAGCTGACGAACGCAGGCGCGGGCACGCTGGCAGCCCTGGACGTCTCGGAGCTCCGGCACTCCGCAAGGCCGTTGCTGCGCGAGACCAGCCGACTCGTGCGTGCAGCCGCCCGGGGCGACAAGCAGGATCTCAGGGGAGCGGACCTCGTCGGCGCCAAGCTCAGCGGCGCCGACCTGCGAGGCGCGGACCTCGGCAACTCCTACCTGATCGCCGCCGACCTCACGCGCACCGACCTTCGGTCGGCCGACCTGATCGGTGCCGACCTGCGTGGCGCCGATCTGAGCGGCGCCGACCTCACCGGGTGCGTCTTCCTCACCCAGCCGCAGGTCAACGCCGCGAGAGGCGACGTCGCCACCCTGCTTCCGACGCCGCTCGTCCGTCCGGCTTATTGGCAGCCGACTCACCGGCAGGGGGAGCGGTCCTAGCGGGCGCCCGCGAGATCGAGCCAGGCCTCGAGCTGGGCGGCGTCCACCTCCCCGCAGCGGAAGCCGACATGGCCGTCCGGTCGCACGGCGACGAGCCCCCGACCGGGCGCACTCCCGAGGCGGTGGACCGATACCCGCGGACCGAGCCGCAACCTGTCGAGGTCCACGGCGTCGCGTTCGAGCAGGACGTGTACTCCCGGGTGGGCGGTCACCTCGTGCAGCCGGACGACCTGGCCGTCGTACGTCACGTCCTGGTCAGGCAGCCGGTCTCCGGGCCGTGGCCATCGGCTTGCCGCCGGGGTGCCGTCCACCGACAGCGGACTGTGCCTGTAGCGGACCCAGCGCTGGGACAGCATCCGGACCACCTGCGCCATGAGCTTCGGCTGCCTCAGGACGAGGGGCAGCGCCGGCGCGGCCAACGGCACCAACCTCGCGCGCAGGAACGAGGGCAGCGGGTTCGTCGACGCCTCGGCGAAGAAGACAAGGTGGGTCAGGCCGAGAACCTGTCGGGCCACCGGGCGCCGCTCCTGCTCGTAGGAGGCGAGCAGGTCGGCGTGCTCGGCCCCGTCGGCAGCGAAGGCGAGCTTCCAGCCCAGGTTCACCGCGTCCAGGATCCCGCTGTTCATGCCCTGGGCGGCGGCCGGTGAGTGGGCGTGCGCTGCGTCCCCGGCGAGGAACAGCCGACCACGACGAAAAGAGTCCGCGAGTCGGTGCTGCAGCCGCACGGCGGCCGACCATCTCAGCTCGGTGACCTCGGCCGGCAGCCCTGCGACATCGAGCAGCCGTTGTACGTCGGACGCCGGGACCTCATGGCCCGGCTGGCCGAAGGGCCCGTCGCCCCCACGGCCGGGCCTGGTGGCAAGAACCCGCCACGTAGCACCCTCGCCCAGGGCGAACAGGAAGACGAGTCCCTCCCGGCCGGCCACGACGTGAAGCACGCGCGGAGTGAGGGCGCCGTCGAGCTCGACGTCCGCGAGGACCACCTCCTCGCGGTAGGTCCCGCCTCGCCAGCCGATCTGGGCGACGCCGCGGACGATGCTCGCCGGACCGTCACACCCGGCGACGAACCGGCACGTCGCATCCTCCACGCCTGCCTCGGATCGGAGCCTCGCCCTGGCGAGCGCGTCTCGCGTGCCTGAGGTGACAGCGACCAGCTCCGTGCCGCGCTCGACCTGGACCCCCCGCTCGGCGAGGGCCTTCGCGAGGACGTCCTCGACGTCCATCTGACGCAACATGGTCAGGTGGGGGAAGGCGGTGTCGGGCAGGGCCACATCGGCCAGCTGGGCCGCCACCAGCCGGCGCCCGAGGTGAAGCTCGGCCTTGGGGGCGATGTCGCCTCGGTCGAGCAGGTCGTCCGTCACGCCTAGCGGGCGCAGGCTCTCGAGGGTCCGCGGGTGCATGATCATCGCACGCGAAGGACGGTAGGCGTCGGGCCGTCGCTCCACGACGCGCACACTGGCCCCATGCGCATGGGCCTGGAGCGCCGCGGTCAGCCCGGTCGGACCGGCGCCGACGACGAGCACGTCCGGATGTGGGGTCAGGCTGCCTCGACGATCCGCCACCATGCCCCTTCCTCCAGCTGCGCACGGCCGTCGACGCGACTCGGGTCGGCGAGCAGGTCGTCTCGTCGCAGGCCGGGCAGGACCCGGAAGTCGATCGAGCCACCCTCGCTGACGAGCTCGAGCACGCGCCACAGCGCCCGGGCGTAGGCCTCAGCCCGCTGGGGTCCGTCCCACTCGTACAGCCCTCGGTACGTGCCGCGGCTGTCGTGCGCCAGCCAGAGCTTCGACACGAAGCCAGGGAAGCCTGCGAACAGCGGGGTGTTCAGGATGCTCTCCCACTCGAACGCGACATGAGCCGGGCCGCGGACTCGCCTCAGCCGGAACGAGACGATGAGGACACAGGGGTCGGCGGGCGCAGGACCTGCTACCGCCGTCTCCCGGTAGACCCGTCCGGAGGTCCCGTCGGCGAACCGGATCACCCGGCCGACGTGCTCCTTCGGCAGGCGCAGATCCTTCTGGGCCAGCATCACGAAGGTCCTGGCGAAGCAACGAGCCACTGCGCTCCAAGCTGTGGTGCGCGGCAGCGGACGTGGGTCAGTCATCGTTTCTCTCCCCCGAAGAACCAGCCTTACCCTCCAGCATGTGCACCTGCGGTGCATCGCCGTAGTGGCGAAGGTCCCTGGGCGGCCTCCCGGTTCGGCCATCCGGAGCGTGGCAGCGTGCCATCATGACCGCATGGGGCTACCGGCCGAACAGCTCTCCCCGGGGGAGCACATCGTGCTCGAGATGCACGAGCACTGGAAGCATCTCCTCGGCACGATGCTGATCTGCGGCCTGGCGCTCGTGGGCCTGGTCGTCGTACTCCTGGTCTCGCCCGAAGAGGGTTTCCTGGCCTGGCTCGACACCATCGGCTGGGTCGCGTTCGCCGGCGTCGTGCTCATCTTCGGGGTCTGGCCGGTGCTCGCCTGGTGGAACCGGACCTACACCCTCACCAACGAGCGACTGGCCACGCGCACCGGCGTGCTGCGCAGGTCCGGCAGGGACATCCCGCTGACCCGGATCAACGACGTGGCGTTCGACCAGGGGATCCTCGACCGCATCGTCGGCTCAGGGACGCTCAAGGTCTCCGCGGCGAGCGAGGAGGGAACGGTCGTCCTCAAGGACATCCCTCACATCCACCAGGTCTCGCTGCGGATGAACGAGCTCGTCCGGGACGTCACCGACCGCGGGTAGCCGAACCCGCGGCGCTCTGCGCGTCGAGTGCGGGCGAGGTCACCCAGGCACCCACGGCACCCGGATGACCTCGTCTCCCGGGCTCAGAAGGTCTTGGCTTCCTTGCCGTGCATCGCGATGGCGTACACGACCAGCACGTCGAGGGTGATCACCATGATCGACCACAGCGGGTAGGCCGCGATGAAGGCCATGTTCACGACGGCGCTGACCACTGCCATAGCAATTCCTACGATACGTGCCCACATCTGGCCGGCGAGCAGTCCGAAGGCAGCGGCCACGGCGAGTGCGCCGAGGATGATATGGGTCCAGCCCCACGCGGTGAAGTTGACGTTGACCAGCAGGTCCTGCGACGGAACGACGTAGTAGCCGCTCTTGAACAGGGATGTCAGGCCGATGATCACCTGGAACGTGCCGACCATGATCATCATCACCGAGGCGAAGATGATCCAGCCGACCCAGCCCGTCGCTTGTGGTGCCGGCGCCTCACTGCGCGACGTGGCGTGCTTGGCCGTACGCGCTTCCTGGCCCCGGGTCTGCGGTGGAACCTGTGCAGCGGTCTTTGCCTGTGGCGTCTCACTCATGACAGTCCTCCTGGTAGCGACCACAGATGGCATTTCCACTCTCGAACCCAGGGCGTCATCGCGCATCATGCGCAGAGGATGAGGTTGCCGGGACGAGGATGCGCTGTCCTGGAAGCGTTCGTCAGGAGGTGCCCGGCGAGGGGGAGGCTACGTCCTTCGGCGGGGTGCAATCGCTATGGTGACCGGGGCCGCGGCGACCGCGAGCCCCACCGCCGCACTGAGTGCCGCGAGCGCCGACGCGGCTGCCTGCCCGTCGAGCAGGATCGCAGGCGCGGCCACCGCGAGCACGACGGCGATCAGCAGGGGAACCCAAGCCGGCCGTGTGGAGGCGCGGAGCTTGGCACGACGGCGGGGGTCCTCGGAGGCCAGCGCGTCGAGAATCGCCTGTGGGATGAGTGCGGCGGCGATCGCGACGTACTGCCACTGCTGCTCGGTGTGTCCGGTTCGGTGCACGAGCGCCGCGGCGAGAACGACCAGTGAGCCACCTGCCAGGTGCCGCAGCGCGTTACGGCTCAGGTCTGCGCGCGAGGGGATCGCGTCGGGGCGTCCGGTGATGCGGTCGGCGCAGCGACGGACGTAGCGGGTCAGCGTGCCGGCCACGGTGGTACTCCCATGTTTCAAGCCTCAGGCACCCGGGACGGCCCAGGCACGGCAGAAGGTCCCGTGACGAGCGGTCGAAGGTCAGTGCCTCCCATGGACGATGGCACGCCACCTGCTCCTGGAGCAGGCCGTTAGTGTGAGCGACGTGACCAGTCCCGAGGCGATCCTCCACACCTCCCGGTGGGCCGACTGGGACCTCGAGCAGCTGCTGCACGAGAAGACCCGGAGGTCCACGAGCGTGAGCCTCGTGATCCCCGCACGCGACGAGGAAGGCACCGTGGGCGGCATCGTCAGCCGCCTGCACGAGGGCCTCGTGGCCAAGGCGCAGCTCGTCGACGAGATCGTGGTCATCGACTCGGACTCCTCCGACGCGACTGCCGAGGTGGCCCGCGACGCCGGCGCCATCGTGCACTCGGCGGCCGGGATCCGCCCCGACCTCGGCACCCGGCCTGGGAAGGGGGAGGCCATGTGGAAGTCGCTGTTCGTCACTGCAGGGGACGTACTCGTCTTCATGGACGCCGACCTGACCCAGTGGGACACCCACTTCGTCACGGGGCTCCTCGGTCCGCTGCTCACCTCCGGCGGCGTGGACCTTGTCAAGGGCTTCTACGACCGTCCGTTGACGGGCGACCTCGCCCCGGCGGGCGGCGACGCCGTATCGGGCGGGGGCCGGGTCACCGAGCTCGTCGCCAGGCCGCTCCTGGCGCTGCACTGGCCGGAGCTCGCAGGAGTCGTGCAACCGCTCGCCGGGGAGTGGGCCGTACGTCGGAGCCTCCTCGAGGACCTCACCGTCCCTACCGGTTACGCCGTGGAGCTCAGCGTCCTCGTCGACGCCTATGAGCGAGGCGGGCTTGGGTCGATCGCTCAGGTCGACCTGGGTGTGCGCACACACGGGCACCAGGCTCTGCGGGACCTCGGCGTGATGGCGCTCGAGATCCTGGCGATGACCGAGGCCCGGACCACCGGTCGCGCTCGACGAGGAGAGCTCACCCTGCGTCAGTTCGCCTCGGGAGCCGAAGCGGTGATCCCCGTGGACCGAAGCGTTGTCCTGGACCAACGGCCGCCTGCCCGGTCGGTGCCGGGCTACGCGGAACGGTCAACCGTCGACACGAGCCGAGGAGCCGCCTCGTGCTGAAGCTCGGCCGCCGCGAGTTCGACGACGATGCGATGCTGGTGATGGCCATCGTGAACCGGACGCCCGACTCGTTCTACGACAAGGGAGCCACGTGGGCCGAGGGCGCGGCGTTCGACCGGGTCCGTCAGGTCGTGGACGAAGGCGCGGACATCGTCGACATCGGAGGGATCAAGGCCGCCCCGGGTGCGGAGATCGACGCCCGTGAGGAGGCGCGTCGGGTGGTCGACTTCGTCGCCGCGGTGCGCTCCGAGTTCCCTGACATCGTGATCAGCGTCGACACCTGGCGGGCGGAGGTCGGTCGGGAGGTCTGCCGAGTCGGAGCCGACCTGCTCAACGACGCCTGGGGCGGCTACGACCCGGCGCTCGCGGAGGTGGCCGCGGAGTACGACGCGGCGATCGTCTGCACCCACACCGGCGGGATCGAGCCCAGAACGCGGCCCCACCGGGTCGGGTACGACGACGTGGTGGCTGACGTCATCGCCGACACGGTGGCCTACGCCGAACGCGCCGTGTCGCTCGGCGTGGACCCGCGAAGCGTCCTGATCGACCCGGCACACGACTTCGGGAAGAACACCTGGCACTCGCTGGAGGTGACCCGAAGGCTCGACGAGATGACCGCGACCGGCTGGCCCGTGCTCGTGTCGCTGTCCAACAAGGACTTCGTCGGGGAGTCCCTCGGCCTCCCGGTCGGCGAGCGCCTCACCGGGACGCTGGCGGCCACCGCGGTGTGTGCCTGGCACGGCGCCCGCGTCTACCGAGCCCATCAGGTCGTGGAGACGAGGCAGGTCCTCGACATGGTCGCCACGATCCGCGGCACCCGACCGCCCGCGCGCACCGTGCGCGGCCTGGCATAGGACAACGTGATGCGCCTTCTGCTCAACGAGGTCGACCCGTCCATCGCCCCTGCCACCGAGGTGGAAGGAGCCCTGCTCGCCGCCCTCTACGCCTACCCCGAGCGTGACGCGGCCGCAGGACAGCCGGCCGGCAGGAGGTGGCTGAGGGCGAACATGGTGAGCACGCTCGACGGCGCGGCCTCCGGGGCGGACGGGCGGACGGGCTCGATCAACACCGAGGCGGACCGGCAGGTCTTCCAGCTCCTGAGGGCGCTCGCGGACGTCATCGTCGTCGGAGCGGGCACCGCCCGGGTGGAGGGTTATCGTGCGCCGCAGCCGCCACGGGACTGGCTGGCCACGGTGCGCGAGGGGAGACCGGCCGCGCCCTCGCTCGCTGTGGTGACCCGCACCGGCAACCTCCCTCTCCAGCTCACGGTGCCGCCCGAGGACGACGCCCCAGACGCAGGTGAGGTCTTCCTCGTGACGTGCGGAGCTGCGGACGAGCGCGCTGTCGAAGCTGCCCGTGAGGTGCTCGGTGAGCAGCGCGTGCTCGTGGTCGGGGACGACGAGGTGGACCTGGCGGCCATGGTCGAGGCGCTTGGCGGCCGGGGGCTGACGAGGATGCTCACCGAGGGCGGTCCCACCCTGCTTCACGACCTGGCTGCTGCAGGGCTGGTGGACGAGATCTGCCTGACCGTCGTACCGCATCTGGTCGGCGGGCACCACCCGAGGATCCTGGACGGGGAGGGCGTCGACGTCCCGCTGATGCCGCGGCTGCTTCTCGAGTCCGAGGGCACCCTGCTCGGCCGTTGGTCCACGGCGCTCCCGTCGTACTGAGGCAGGGCACTCCCCGGCGAAGAGTTGCCCATTCGGAGGTATGCGCAGGGGGCACCCGCCTTCCTAGGCTGAGTGACAATGGCTTTCGCCTACTGGGGGTGCTCATGAGGAAGAACAGGCTGCTGGTCGCCCTGACGGCCGCGGTGGTGACGCTGACGACATGGGCAGTGCCTGGCTCGACGGCTCAGGCGTCCTCCCCCAGCACGACCGCCCGGACCAAGGCGCCCCCCGCGATCACGTGGGGGAGGTGCACCGACGCCACACTCAGGCAGGTGCGAGCACAGTGCGGCTACGTCACAGTACCGATGGACTACAGCAACCCGTCGGGTGAGAAGATCCAGCTCGCCGTCTCGCGGGTCAGGCACACGACGTTGAGGTCTCAGGGCGTGATGCTCGTGAACCCTGGTGGTCCGGGCGGGTCCGGCCTGATCTACTCCGTCCTCGGCCCCCTGATGCCGCAGAGGAGCGGCGCCGGCTACGACTGGATCGGGTTCGACCCTCGTGGCGTCGGGGCGAGCAGGCCGTCCCTGTCCTGTCGGCCGAACTACGTCCACCCCAACCGGCCGCCGTACGTGCCGGCGAACCAGTCGGATGTCCAGGTCTGGCTCGAGCGCTCGAAGTTCTACGCCCAGGGCTGTGAGAAGTACGGCGCCCTCCTCGACCACATGAAGACCATCGACAGCGTGCGGGACATGGAGCAGATCCGACTCGCGCTCGGCGTGGACAAGATCAACTACTACGGCTACTCCTACGGCACCTACCTCGGGCAGGTCTACGCGACGCTGTTCCCCTCGCACGTGCGCCGGATGGTGTTCGACAGCAACGTCGACCCCACGAAGATCTGGTACGAGTCCGGGGCGGACCAGACCCTTGCGTTCGAGCGGGTCTACAACCTCTTCTTCCAGTGGGTTGCTCGCCACCACCAGACGTACCACCTCGGTCGCACGGGTGCCGTTGTCAAGCGGCAGTACCTGCACCAACGGCAGGTCCTGCGGGGACACCCCGGCAACGGAGTGCTCGGCCCGAGTGAGTGGGATGACTCGTTCCAGATCGCCGGCTACCTCCAGGCCGCCTGGCCGCTGGTCGCCCAGGGGTTCACCGCCTGGGTGCACCAGAAGAACCCCAGGCCCCTGATGAGGATCTGGCGGCTCATGCAGACCCCCGGCGACGACAACACCATCGCGGTGTTCAACGCGGTCACGTGCACCGATGCGCCCGTGCCTGGGGTGAGCACCCAGCTCGCCGACTCCCGTCGACTGTTCCGCGCGGCGCCGATCTCGACGTGGAGCTCCACCTGGTTCTCGGCTCCCTGCCTCTACTGGCCGGCGAGACCCGGCAAGCCGGTCACGGTGAACGGCCACGGCACCAGCGCACTGCTCCTGGGCCAGACCCTCGACGGGGCGACTCCCTTCGAAGGCAGCCTGGAGGTCCGGAGCCGGTTCCCGAACTCCCGTCTGGTCGCCATCCGGGGTGGCACCACCCACGGCTCCTCGCCTGACCTGAGCGGACCGTGTGCGACTGACCGGCTCGTGGCCTACCTCAAGACGGGCGCTCTGCCGCCTCGTCTGCCCGGCCGGCGTGCCGACGTCTCCTGCGCCGCCCCACCGCCGCCCCAGCCGATGGGCGCGACCTCCGCCCGGGGGAGCACCCGTGCGATGCGGCTGACACTCGGTTACTCGATCGCACTGAGGTAGGCGCGGTCTCCAGACCCGGGTCCTCCCGTCCTGACGACGGGAGGACCCGGGCGCGTGAGGCAGGCGACAAGCGCCCACGTGTGCGCTTCTGACACTTCCGACCGCGTGGCGGCTGCCGAAACAGCACATCTGAACGATTTTGCGGGCATGGCCGCGGCGTCCCCATCATCACTGGGCGACGTAGTCCCTTGAGGATTTTCCGCAAAGTCTTGCAACGCCTTGCCAGGATCTTGCAGCACGAATAGCGTGACGCCCGTATTCGCCTGTCTAGTCCGCTACGCGTGATTTCTGGAGAACCCGTGCAACGTCGTGTGCCCCGGTCGCTTGCAGCCGCAACGGCTGCCGTCCTGACCGTCCCTTTGATCCTCAGCACAGGGGCCGCGCCCGCCCTGGCGGACCACACCCCGCAACCCACCGCCGTCACGCTCGTCGGCTCGCTGCAGGGCGAGATCGGGTGCGACAGCGACTGGGCGCCTGCGTGCGAGGCCTCGCGCCTCCAGCCCGTCGCAGGCACCACGTCGACGTACGACGCAGTGTTCTCGGTGCCGGCGGGCAGCTACAAGTTCAAGGTCGCGCTGAACAACACCTGGGACGAGAGCTACGGCGCCAACGGTGACGACATCCCGCTGCACCTGGAGCACGCCGCCAAGCTCCGGTTCAGCTACGACCACCTCACCCACGCCGTCGCGGTGGCGCCGGCCGACCTGCCCTCGGACAAGCCGACCGCGGCCGACCGGGCGATGGCGACCGACTCCCTGCGCCAGCCCACCACGCGGGAGAACTTCTACTTCGTCATGGCGGACCGCTTCGCCAACGGCGACACCTCGAACGACACCGGCGGGATCACCGGGGGTCGGATGGAGACCGGCTTCGACCCGTCTGACAAGGGCTTCTACCACGGCGGCGACATCGCGGGCCTGACCAAGAAGCTCGACTACATCCAGGGCCTGGGTACGACGGCCATCTGGCTGACACCGTCGTTCAAGAACCGGCCCGTGCAAGGCACCGGGGACAACGCGTCGGCGGGCTACCACGGCTACTGGATCACCGACTTCACGAAGATCGACCCGCACTTCGCGACCAACCAGGAGCTCAAGGCCTTCATCAACAAGGCGCACTCCCGCGGCATCAAGGTCTTCTTCGACATCATCACCAACCACACCGCGGACGTCATCGACTACGAGCAGCAGAAGTACGCCTACATCAGCAAGGAGACCCGCCCGTACCAGGACGCCAAGGGCGACACGTTCGACGACGCGGACTACGCCGGCAAGGACTCCTTCCCCGAGCTGGACCCGAAGACGTCCTTCCCCTACACGCCGACCTTCCGCACCGACACGGACCGCGACGCCAAGACGCCGGCCTGGCTCAACGACGTGACGAACTACCACAACCGCGGCGACTCGACCTTCGCCGGAGAGTCGTCGACGTACGGCGACTTCGTCGGGCTCGACGACCTGTTCACCGAGAAGCCCGAGGTCGTCGACGGGATGACCGACGTCTACAAGTCTTGGGTGGACTTCGGCATCGACGGTTTCCGGATCGACACCGTCAAGCACGTGAACATGGAGTTCTGGCAGAAGTTCGCGCCGGCCATCTCGAAGGAGGCGGCGCGGATCGGAAACGACGACTTCTTCACGTTCGGTGAGGTGTACGACGCCGACCCTCGGCTGATGTCGACCTACACCACCAAGGGCAGGCTCGACGCCACCTTGGACTTCGGCTACCAGTCCGCCGCCGTCGGGTTCGCCCAGGGCAAGGCCACCGCCGGGCTGCGTGACTTCTTCGCGGGCGACGACTACTACACCGACACCGACTCGAACGCGTACTCCCTGCCGACGTTCCTCGGCAACCACGACATGGGCCGGGTCGGCAACTTCCTGGCCGGCACCGCCTCGGGCGACGAGCTTCTCGAGCGGGACGAGCTCGCGCACACGCTGATGTACCTCACGCGGGGCCAGCCGGTCGTCTACTACGGCGACGAGCAGGGCTTCACCGGTGACGGCGGCGACAAGGACGCCCGCCAGGACATGTTCGCGAGCAAGGTCTCGTCGTACAACGACGACGACCTGATCGGCACCAGGGCGACCACCGCGACGGACAGCTACGACACCAACCACCCGCTCTACCGGGAGATCGCCGCCCTGGCGCAGCTGCGCAAGCGCTACCCGGCCCTGGCCGACGGCGCGCAGCTGCACCGCTACGCCAGCAGCAAGCCCGGCATCTACGCGTTCAGCCGGATCTCCCCTCAGGAGAAGCGGGAGTACGTCGTCGCGGTCAACAACTCGACGACCGCGCAGTCGGCGAGCTTCGAGACGCTGATGAAGCAGGGCACGTTCAAGCAGGTGTGGCCGGCGACCGGGGACTCCACCAATTCCGACCGGGAGAGCCGCATCAAGGTCAACGTGCCTCCGCTGTCCGCGGTCGTCCTGCGGGCAGCCGGCACGGTGGCGGAGCGCGACGCCGCACCGGCGGCGTACTTCCGCACCCCGAGCGCCGGAAGCACCGTCGGCGGTCGCCAGGAGGTCGCGGTGTCCGTGCCCGACGGCGGCTTCAACCAGGTCAGCATCGCCTGGCGGACCGTCGGCGCCGACACGTGGACGAAGCTGGGCACCGACGACAACGCCCCCTACCGCGTCTTCCACGCCCCGGGCGAGCTCGACGCGCTGCCCAAGGGAACCCTCGTGGAGTACCGCGCGGTGCTCCGCGACTCCTCCGGCAACCTCTCGGTCACCTCGACCTACGCCACGGTCGGCAAGCCGGCGTCGAGCGGCGGCGGAGACACCGGAGGCAACGCTCCTGTCACGCAGCCCGACGCGGTTGCCATGCCCGGCAACCACAACAGCGAGATCGGCTGCCCCGGGGACTGGATGCCCGACTGCGACCAGGCTCAGCTCTCGCTGGACCCCAAGGACAAGGTCTGGAAGGGCACTGCCGAGAACCTCCCGGCCGGTGACTACGAGTACAAGGCGGCCATCGACAAGAGCTGGGCCGAGAACTACGGAGCCGGCGGCGCTGCGGGCGGCTCCAACATTGCGCTCAAGGCGCCCGGCGGCAACGTCTCCTTCTACTACGACCACGCCTCGCACTACATCACCACCGACGCGCAGGGGCCGATCGTCACCGCGGCGGGCAGCTTCCAGAGCGAGCTCGGCTGCCCGGGTGACTGGTCGCCCGACTGCATGGCCGCGTGGCTGAAGGACATCGACGGCGACGGCACCTACACGTTCAGCACGACGGCCCTTCCGGCAGGCTCCTACCAGGTGAAGGCCACGCATGGTCTGTCGTGGAACGAGAACTACGGGGCCGGAGGTGCGAAGGATGGAGCCAACATCGACTTCGACGTCCCGGCAGACGGGGTCCAGGTGCTGTTCAGCTACGACATCGCCAGCCACGTGCTGACCGTGTCGTCGCGGGCTGCGGGCGCCACCCCTGACCTGACGAAGCAGAAGGCACAGTGGGTGCGCGAGGGCCTCGTGGCCTGGAACGTCAAGGACCCCGCCTCGAAGAGGTACCGCCTGCACTGGTCCCCGGACGGGGGGCTCGCCGTCGACGACGAGGCGGTCACTGGGGGCAGCTCGGTGCCGCTCACCTACGACCCCAAGGGCCTGCCGGCCGACGTGCTCGCGGACTTCCCTCAGCTGAAGGACTACGAGGCCTTCCGCCTGCAGAAGAAGGACCGCAAGCAGGTTCCGAAGATCCTCGAGGGCGAGCTGGCGGTCGCGGCGTACGACGACCTCGGCAGTCTCGTGGACGCGACCGGCGTGCAGATCCCGGGCGTGCTCGACGATGTGTACGCCGACGCCCGTGACAGGGACCTCGGGATCACGTGGAGCAACGGCGGCCCATCCTTCGCCCTCTGGGCGCCGACCGCCCAGGACGTCGACCTGCTCGTGTGGCCGCATGGTGCGACGGAGCCGGTGCGCACGCCGATGCGCCGTGAGTCCGACGGGACGTGGACCGTCCGCGGTCAACGCGGGTGGAAGGGTGCGTCGTACCTCTATGACGTCACCGTCTACGCGCCCTTGACCGGGAAGGTCGAGCACAACCGGGTCACGGACCCCTACTCCGTGGCGCTCACCACCAACTCCGAGCGCTCCGTCGTCGCGAACCTCGAGGACCCCTCGCTGAAGCCGAAGGGATGGTCGGCGCTGAAGCCGCCCGCGCTCGCGCAGGACGAGGACCGCAACATCTACGAGCTCCACATCCGGGACTTCTCGATCGGTGACAAGAGCGTTCCGGAGGCGGAGCGGGGGACCTACCTGGCGTTCACCCGGAGCGACTCGGCCGGGATGAAGCACCTGGGCCAGCTCGCCGCAGCCGGGTTGAACACCGTGCACCTGCTCCCCGCCTTCGACATCGCCACGATCGAGGAGCGGCGCGGCGCCCAGCAGCCCCCGAACTGCGACCTCGAGTCGTACGCACCGGACTCGACGAAGCAGCAGGCCTGCGTCGAGGAGGTTCGCAGCAAGGACGGGTTCAACTGGGGCTACGACCCGCTGCACTACACCGCGCCGGAGGGCTCCTACGCCACGGACCCGGAGGGACCGGGCCGCACGCTCGAGTTCCGGCGGATGGTGCAGGGGCTCAACAGGACCGGGCTGCAGGTGGTCATGGACGTCGTCTACAACCACACCGCGGCATCGGGGCAGAAGCCCAGCTCCGTGCTCGACCGGGTGGTGCCGGGCTACTACCAGCGCCTCTCCGCGACCGGGGCGCAGGAGACCTCGACGTGCTGCGCGAACACCGCCACCGAGCACGCGATGATGGAGAAGCTGATGATCGACTCGGTGCTCACCTGGGCCCGGGAGTACAAGGTCAACGGCTTCCGCTTCGACCTCATGGGGCACCACTCCAAGCAGAACATGCTCGACCTGCGTGCTGCCCTCGACCAGCTCACCGTCAAGCACGACGGCGTCGACGGCAAGAAGATCTACCTGTACGGCGAGGGGTGGAACTTCGGCGAGGTCGCGGACAACGCGCGCTTCGAGCAGGCCAGCCAGCTCAACCTCGGGGGCACCGGGATCGGCACGTTCAGCGACCGGCTGCGTGACGCCGTGCGCGGTGGCGGGCCGTTCGACGAGGACCCGCGCATCCAGGGCTTCGGGTCGGGGCTCTACACCGACCAGAACGGCGCCACCGTCAACGGCACCGATGCCGAGCAGAAGAAGCGCCTGCTGCACCTGGAGGACCTGATCAAGCTCGGGTTGGCAGGCAACCTGGCCGGCTTCACCTTCACCGACTCCTCGGGCAAGCAGGTGGCCGGTCGCGACGTCGACTACAACGGCTCACCGGCCGGTTACGCGGAGGACCCGAGCGAGACCGTCAGCTACGTCGACGCGCACGACAACGAGACGCTGTTCGACGTGCTGCAGATGAAGCTGCCGGTGAACACGCCCATGGCCGACCGGGTGCGGATGAACACCGTGGCACTCTCCACGACCGCGCTCTCACAGGGAGTCGTCTTCTGGCACGCCGGCACCGACATCCTCCGCTCGAAGTCGCTGGACCGGAACTCCTACGACTCGGGTGACTGGTTCAACCGGGTCGACTGGACCCGCAACGAGAACACGTTCGGATCGGGCCTTCCACCGGAGACCGACAACGGCGCCAAGTGGAAGTACATGCAGCCGCTGCTGGCCAAGTCGGCGCTCCGGCCGGGGCCGGCGGACATGGACGCCGCCCACGCCGCCGCGGAGGAGCTGCTCAGGATCCGGATGTCGACGCCGCTGTTCCGGCTCGGGACGGCTTCCGCGATCCAGGACAAGGTGTCCTTCCCGGCCACCGACCCAGGCGTGATCGCGATGCACGTCGACGACACCTCGGGGACCGACGTGGACCCGGCCCTCGACGGGGTCCTGGTCGTCTTCAACGCCTCGCCGCGCGCGACCACAGTGGCAGGAGTGGGTGCCGGGTGGACCCTGCACGAGGTGCAGGCGAACGGGTCCGACCCGGTCGTGAAGAAGTCCTCCGCCGGCGGGGGAGGCGTGACCGTCCCCGCACGCACGACGGCGGTCTTCGTCCGCCGCTGACCACGAGCACGTCGAGGGCGTTCGGGCCGGGACCTCCGGCTCAGCGCCCTCGGCGTGCTCAGCGCCCTCGGGTAATCAGCGTCCTCGGGTACTCAGCGTCCGCGGCGTGCGCGCAGGTAGTCGGAGACGACGTACTCCCCGAGCCGGCCGACGTCCGGTGTGAACACGCGCCCTCCGGCCCGCCGCGCCATGGCGTCGACGAACCGGGCGAGCCCCGGGTCCTCTCCGAGCATGAAGAAGTTGATGGCGGCGCCGTACCGCGTGAGCTCGTCGACCTGGCGCACGGTCTCCCGGACCGTCTCCTGGGTCGAGGGCCAGTGGAAGTACGGCGTGCCGTCCTGGAGCAGGTGGGCCGTCGGCTCGCCGTCGGTCACGACGAGCACCACCGGCTCCGCATCCGGGTGCCGGCGCAGGTGCCGGGCGGCGATCATCAGCGCGTGCTGCAGGTTCGTGCCCTGCACCCACTCCGGCTCGGCGGCGGCGAGCTGGACCGGCGAGAGCCTGCGGGCCCCGATGTCGAAACCGATGATCTGCAGCGCGTCGTGGCGGAACCGCGTCTCCATCAGGTGCGAGAGGGCGAGCGCGGTCTGTTTCATGGGCCCCCAGCGGCCCTCCATCACCATCGAGAAGGACAGGTCCACACAGAGGGCGACCGCGGCGGCAGTACGCCGTTCGGTCTCGACCACCTCGAAGTCCTCCACGAGCAGCCGCGTCGGACCGTCGGTCGAGATACCGCCGCGTCGGAGTGCGTTGCCGACGGTCCGGGCTGCGTCGATCGGCAGCTCGTCGCCGAACAGCCAGGCTCGGCTGGAGCCGGTCGGTTCGTCGGCGGAGCCGGTGCGATGGTCGAGATGGTCGCCCGACGCGATGGAGCGGTCGCTGAAGATCCGGCGAAGTGCCGTCTCGCCGAGCCGTCGCAGGGCCCGGGGCGTCAGTCGCAGGCCCTCCTCGGAACGGCTCACGTACCCCTGTCTCTCCAGCTCCCTCTCGAGGTCGCGCAGCGCGCGGAGGTCCGCCGCCGCCTCGCTGCCGAGGTGTCGCTCGAGGCTCTCCACGTCGACGTCGTCCAAGGACGCGCCCGGATAGCTCTGGGTCAGCTGGCGCTCGAGCGCCTCCAGGTCGGCGAGCTCTGCGACCGTCTCGACCGCGTCGCTGTACCCCATGCCTTCGCCACCAGGGCGCATGTCGACCCGCTCCCCGGTGAACTGGCCCGGGCGCAGGGCTCGGAGGTTGTCCGAGAGCTGTGCCATCTGGGACGCGAGGTCCAGGTCGGACATCGCCTGGCTCATCAGCTGCGCCAGCTGCTCGCGCTGCTCCGGTGAGAGTGAGGACATCAACCGTTCCGCGGCCGCCTGCCGCCGCGCGAGTGCGTCGATCAGCTCGTCCACGTCCTGCGGATTCTCGGGGAAGAACTCGCCGTGCCGCTCCATGAACTGGTTGAACTGGTCCGTGGTGTCCTCGCCCCGGGCATGTGCCGCGAGCAGCTCGTTGAGGTCGGCGAGCATCTCCTTGACCCGCTCCAGCGCCTCGGGGTCCTCGCCGGACAGCATCTGCTTCATGCCCTGGAACTGCGCCTCCAGCACCTCCTGGCGGAGCATCTCGAGGATCTGCTGGTACGTCGCCCTGGCCTCGGCCGACGTCCAGTCGTAGGGCTCGAGAGCGCGTACGGCGCCGGCCACGTCGTCAGGGAGCGTCTCGAGCTCCATCTCTGCCATCCGGGCGGCGTCCCCCGCCTCGGCCGCCAGAGCCTCGCGTTCCTCCGCGAGTGCCTGGTCGAGGGCCGCCCGCACCCGGTCGAGCGTCCCGCCCAGGTCTCCGCGGCGGCGAGCCGCGGCCCTGGCCCGACGGACCCTGTCCATGAGGTCGTCGAGGCCGCGACGGTCGCCCATGCCCCTGCGCATGAGCTCGTGCAGGGAGTCGCGAAGCGACCCCCCGGCCAGCACGTCGCGGCCGACCTCGTCGAGTGCCGCGCGCACGTCGTACGGCGGGGCCAGGGGGTCGGGACCGCCGTGCCAGGGTCCGTAGCGGAACCGGTGGCTGCTCATCTCAGGCCCCGTAGACGACCCGGCCGTCGACGGCCTCCTTGGCGATCCGGCGCGTGAGGTGCAGGCCCTCGAGCACCATCTCGATCGCAGCCGCGACCTGACCCCGGTTGGCGTCGTCGCCGTGGCCGAGCCGGTCCATCACCTTCGAGAGGCCGGGAACCGTGCCGACCTGGCTGAGCAGCTCCTGTGCGGTCACGAGCTCGCCGGTCTCCACGACGGCTCCTTCCCCGAAGAGGGAGGTGAAGCCGGACAGGTCCAGCCCCGCAAGGCGTTCGCGGAACGTCTCGGCGGTCGCCACGCGCAGCAGGTGCTCGACGACCTCGGTCTCCCGGCCTTCCTCGCCCATCTCGAACTCGAGCTTCCCGAGCAGGGTCGGAAGCACGGTCGGCACGTCGCAGATCCTGGCCACGGCCTCCACCTCGCCGGTCCGGGCGCTGCGGCGCAGGGCCGATGCGGCGATCCCCTCGGCAGCCGCGATCGCGAAGCGGGCGCTGACGCCTGAGCGCTGGTCGACCGACGGGGAGTGACGCAGCGCCCTGGTGAGCCTCGCGACCACCTCGAGCAGGTAGTCCGGCACGTCCGCGACCAGCTGCGCCTCCTGCGCGACCAGCTCAGTCTCCTCGTCCACCTGACGGGGGTAGTGGGTGCGGATCTCGGCGCCGAACCGGTCCTTGAGCGGCGTGATGATGCGTCCCCGGTTCGTGTAGTCCTCGGGGTTGGCGGTCGCGACCAGCAGCAGGTCGAGCGGCAGCCGCAGGGAGTAGCCGCGGACCTGGATGTCGCGCTCCTCCAGGACGTTGAACATCGCGACCTGGATCCGCTCGGCGAGGTCCGGCAGCTCGTTGAGCCCGAAGACGCCCCGGTTCGTCCGAGGCAGCAGCCCGTAGTGCACGGTCTCCGGGTCGCCGAGCGTGCGTCCCTCCGCGACCTTCACCGGGTCCACGTCGCCGATGAGGTCGCCGACGCTGGTGTCCGGGGTGGCCAGCTTCTCGGCGTACCTCTCGTCGCGGTGCCGCCAGACCACGGGCACGTCGTCACCCTGGTCCTCGACGAGCCGGCGGCAGCGCAGGCACACCGGTCGCAGCGGGTCGTCGTTGATCTCGCAGCCCTCGACCGCGGGGCTCCACTCGTCGAGCAGCGCGCCCAGGGTCCGCATCAGCCGGGTCTTGCCCTGGCCGCGCTCACCGAGCAGCACCAGGTCGTGCCCGGCGAGCAGGGCGCTCTCGAGCTGGGGGAGGACGGTGTCGTCGAATCCGACGATGCCGGGGAAGGCCGGTTCGCCCTGCCGGAGGGTGTCGAGGAGGTTGCTGCGGATCTCCTCCTTCACGGTCCTGGGCTGGTAGCCGCTGGCTCGGAGGAGGCCGAGTGTGCTCGGGCGCGTCATCGTTCCAGCGTAGGTCGGGCCCGCCAGAAGGTGGCCCTTCGTAGGTCCTTGGACCCATGGACCGAGGGGTGAGACCGCCGCACACTGGACGAAGGAGGCCGAAACAGCTGGTCTGGAGGGGACATCATGGATGCAGCGGAGCGGGTCATCGTGTGTGGGGTGGACGGGTCACCGGCCGGAGAGCGGGCGCTGCGGTGGGCGATCGACGAGGCGATCAGGCGCTACGGCAAGGTGCGTGCCGTCACCGCCTGGTCGTGGGACGGCGTCGAGGAGCTTGCCGCACCGACGACTCCGGCGGAGGCGCTGGAGCGTGCGCGGAAGGTGCTCGACACCGCGGTCGACGAGGCGCTCGTCGGCATGGAGAGCCCACCGGACGTGGACCGGGTCTGCCAGCGCGGCGTGCCGAGCGACGCGCTGTGCGCCGCGGCCGCCGACGCGGAGCTCCTGGTTCTGGGCAGCCACGGGCACGGCGCCGTGCACGACAAGCTGATCGGATCGACCAGCGAGCGAACGATCCACCACGCTCCGTGCCCCGTCGTGGTCATCCCCGACCCGCGCCATGTCGAGAAGAACCTCAAGCGGGCGCAGGAGCAGCAGCGGAACCAGAAGGCGGAGCCGCCGGTGCAGGTCGTCTGACCGGACCGCTGGTCAGACGACCCGCTGGATCACGCCTGCTGCACGGTGTAGTAGATGGTCTGCACCCGGATCAGTCCGTCCTTGAAGACGAACGTGTCGATGGCGTCCCCGATCTTGCGCCCGCCGCCGGCGGCTTTCCACTCGAGGTAGAGCACGTCGTCGACGAAGGTCGTGTCCAGCTCCCACTCCGCTTGTGGAACGTCGCTCAGGAGCCGGGTGAAGACCTCCCGGGCGCCGTCCTTGCCGCGGAACACCTGCTTGTTCAGGGTCAAGATCGCGTCGTCCGCGTAGTCGGCGAGGATCTCCTCGAGGTCTTCCGCGCCGAGAGCCTGCCCGTGGTGGGCGAAGACTTCTTCGGGTGTGCGTGTGGCCATGGTTCCCCGTTCCCTCCTCAGGACGTCATGCGTGGCGGTCGCTGTCGCGACCCCGATGTATGACGTACGGCTGTTGTCCATGCCAAGAGTCGACCTGGGTCGTACAGTGCGAAGGGAGTAAGGCCTGGAAGTAGTCAAGCTTGGGGAGGCGTGATGAGGGCGGTTCGGCTCCGTGAGCACGACGAGCGCCCGCTGGTTGAGGAGACCCCCGAGCCGGAGGCCACCCATCCCTTCGACGTGGTGGTGAGGATCGGGAGCGCCGGACCGTGTCGCACCGTCCCGGACGCCGGTCGGCTGCGCAGGCGCGGAATCCTGGCGCCGGAGGGCGCGGGGCGCTGAGGTCGACGTGAGCAACCCGGTCGCCCAGGACGTCCGCACGATCCTCTGGGGCAAAGGCGGTGAGGTGGTCGAGGGGTTCTCGCTCGACGACCTCTCCGACCACCTGCAGGAGGAAGGCTCGCTCGTCTGGGTGGACCTCTGCAAGCCGAGCCACGAGGCGCTGAGCAAGCTCGCGGAGGAGCTCTCGCTGGACCGCCACGCCGTCGAGGACTCGGTGGCTCACGCGGAGCGCCCGAAGGCGACCCGCCACGCGTCCCACACCTTCGTGACCGTCTACTCCACGCGCCTCCGGGCCAACGGCGACAGGGAGCAGGGCCCCCTCGTGTCACGGCTCGAGATCAGCCGGGTCTCCGCCTTCGTGCTTCCCCGCGGAGTGGTCACCGTTCGTCCGGACGACCGCTTCGACATGGACCAGGTGGTGCAGCGCTGGCAGGACAACGCCGACCTGCTCGAGCACGGGCCGGGGGCCTTGCTCCACGGGCTCCTCGACGTGATCGTCGACGGGCACTTCGACACCATCCAGCAGATGGACGACGCGATCGAGGCGCTCGAGGACCTCCTGTTCGACGAGCGCGCCAGCGTGCGTGACCTCCAGCAGCGCACGTACCGGCTGCGCAAGGAGCTCGTGGAGCTGCGCCGTGTAGTGCTGCCGATGCGCGAGGTGGTCAACACCGTCATGCGGCACCGTGCCGACATCAACGGCCACAGCGGTGAGCTCGACGGCTGGTACACCGACCTCTACGACCACGTCCTGCGCGCCTCGGAGTGGACCGAATCGCTGCGCGACATGGTCACCACCGTCTTCGAGACCAACCTCGCGCTGCAGGACTCGCGGCTGAACGTCGTGATGAAGAAGCTCACCGGCTGGGCGGCGATCATCGCTGTCCCGACGGCAGTGACGGGCTGGTTCGGCATGAACGTGGCCTATCCCGGGATCGCGACGAGGGCGGGGTTCATCGCGAGCAGCGTGGTCATCGCGACGCTGGCGACGGCGCTGTACATGCTCTTCAAGCGCCTCAGCTGGATCTAGCGCTCGGCTACGCTGAGCGCAGGGGGCGCGTCCGGAGCACAACGACCAGCAGGACCAGCGACAGGACCTGGCAGATCGCGATCACCACGACCAGGTCGCCCCGCCCTCCGGCGTACAGCCAGCCGGCCAGGCCGCCTCCCGCCAGTGCGGCGCCTCCCTGGAACGCGGCGAAGACGCCGTAGGCGGTGGCCAGCCGGGGTGCGGGCACGAGGTCCGCGACGAGCGCCTTGACCGTCGAGTCGTGGACACCGACAGCGCCGCCCCAGATCAGCACACCGGCGACGGCGACCCAGAGCTGGTCCGCGAGGGTGAGCAGGGGGACCGTGGCCACAAGGAACGGCAGGGACAGCAGGACCTTGGCGCCGCGGCGGTCGTAGGTGAAGCCCGTGAGGAGCGCGGCCACCGCCTCGGCGGCCATCGCGGCGGCGTAGAGGATCGGCACGACGGGTGCGGCGAGGAGGCCCGAGTCGACGAGGTGGAACGAGATGATCCCGAAGGTCATCAGCCCCAGCGTGCTCGCCGCGCTCGAGAGGGCGAACAGGTAGAAGCGCGTGGGGAGCCCGCCGGCAGCACCTTGGTGGCTGGGCGCTGCATGGGCCCTCGCATCGGGGTCGTACACGCCCGGGTCGGGCACGCGAGCCCGGATCCACACCAGCAGCAGCAACGACACCAGACCCGGGATGGCGAGGACGGCCAGGCCCGTCCACATCGCGGAGGTGAGGGCGACGAGTCCGGCGACCAGCAGCGGTCCCGCGAAGGCACCGACCTGGTCGAGTGCCTTGTGTACGGCGAACCCGCGCCCGCGGCCGACAGCCTTCGCGGCCGATGCGAGCAGCGCCGACTTGGAGGGGCTCCGGATCGCCTTTCCGGTCCGCTCGAGGATCACCATCGTGGACGCGACGACGACTCCCGCTCCGCCGACGAACGGCGCGACTGCCATGAGCGGCACGCAGACCGCGGTCATCGCGTAGCCGAGGATGGTGAGGCTCCAGTAGCGGCCACTCCGGTCGGCGAAGGGGCCCGACGCGAGCCGCAGCACCAGCGCGGCGGCCTCGCCGGCACCCGTGACGAGTCCGACGACGAGTGCCGTCGCACCCAACGACGCGAGGAAGGGGCCGGTGATCGACCGGGCCCCTTCGTACACCATGTCCGCGGCGAGGCTCACCACGCCGAAGCCGACGACCGTGCGCCACGCCGACCACCGCGGGGACGGCGGCGCCGCCTCCAGAGTCTCCGAGTCAGCCACGGCCATGATGGTAGGCGGCTCCCTCAGCGACCGGTCAGCGACCGACGAGCGAGCCGGGGGCGTTGTCGGTGGTCGCTTCGGCATCGGGCTCGACCGGCGCGGCCTGCCGGAGACGGTGACGGCGGCGGTGCCAGACCACCACTCCTGCGATGACCAGGAGGGCGAGCAGTCCCGCGCTGGTGCGGCCGAGTGACTTGGCCACGAGGTCGTAGGACCCGCCGGCGAGGTAGCCCAGCAGCGTGACCCCTGAACCCCAGATCACACCCCCGAGCACGTTGAACGCGAGGAAGCGCGGGTAGGACATGCGGCTGGCGCCGGCAAGGGCGGGGGTCATGGCCCGAAGGAACGCCGTGAAGCGGCCGAGCACCACGGCACGGCCGGCATGCTCGCGAAGGTATGTGCTCGCGCTCTCGAGCCGCTTCCGGTGCCGCCTGAGGGGCCGAACGTCCATGATCCGTGGGCCGAGCCGCCGTCCGACCTCGAAGCCCACACTGTCGCCGACCACGCCCGCGACGACGACGAGCGCGAGGAGGGTCCACAGCGACAGGTGGCCCGTGGCCGCCAGAAGCCCCCCGAGCAGGACCGCGGTCTCGCCCGGGACGACGAAGCCGACGAAGAGCGCGGCCTCCGCGAACACGAGCAAGGCGATGGTCGCGTAGGCCCATGGGCCCGGCAGGCTGAGGAGGTGCGCGACGAGTCCGCTCATGACCCTCCTCCCGGCGGTGCGCCCGAGCATGCCTCTGGCGCTCACTCCGGACGCTACGTCGCGTACATGAAGGGCTGATGAAGCGCAGGTGTGAGGAGGCTGTATGCCGCAGTCTCTTCGCGCGGGAGGCTACCGTCTTGGGCGTGAGGTGGAGGTCGGTCGCGTGCGCATCCTGGTAGCCGAGGACGAACCCCGGCTGGCCGCGCTGCTCGAGCAGTCGCTCGCGGAGGCCGGCTGGGAGGCCGACGTGAGGTCCGACGGCCGGTCCGCGTTCGACGCGGCTCTGGCCGACGGCGGCGCGGCCTACGACGTCCTGCTCCTGGACTGGATGCTTCCGAAGATGGAGGGGATCGCAGTCTGCCGCCGGCTGCGCGAGCTGGGCGTGCGTACGCCGGTGCTGATGCTCACCGCCCGGACCACCGTCCCGGACCGGATAGCCGGGTTGGACGCGGGGGCGGACGACTACCTGGTCAAGCCGTTCGACCTCGACGAGCTCTTCGCCCGCCTACGGGCGCTGCACCGCCGGGCCGCCGCGGACGAGGAGGAGACACCGCTCCAGGTCGACGACCTGGTCCTGGACCCGCAGTCGCGGCGGACGAGTCGCAACGGCGTGGACATCGAGCTCTCCGCCCGGGAGTTCGACATCCTCCAGCTGCTCATGCGGCGGGTCGGGCGACTCGTGACGAGGTACGCCATCCTCGACGAGGTCTGGGACGGTGACACGGACATCAAGAGCAACGTGATCGACGTACACGTCGCCAGCCTCCGGGCCAAGATCGACCGACCCTTCGGCACCAACACGATCACGACGCTGCGCGGCGCCGGCTACCGCATCGACGCGCGATGACCCTCCGTGGACGGCTGGCCCGGCTACCGCTTCGTGTCCGCCTCGTCGCCGGCTTCTCGGCGACCATGTTCGTGGTGCTCACGGCAGCCGGCGCCTTCGTGTACTGGCGTGTGGACTTCGCCCTCGACCGCCAGGTCAACACCGAGCTGAGCGACGTCTCGGGCGTGATCACACCGCTCGTCACCTCCTCCGGGCAGCTCGCATCGGGAGCCCCGCCGGTCGTGGGGAACCAGCTGTTCCAGGTGATGAGCCGGGACGGCCGTGTCCTCGCCTACAGCCCCACGCTGGGTGCCAAGCCGATCGTCAGCCCTGCGACGGTCAGGCAGGCCCTGGAGGAGCCGGTACGACGGGACATCGGCACGCTGCTCCCCATCAACGACCGCCCACTGCGTGCCTATGCGACGGCGCTGCCTCACGACAAGCCCCAGGCCGCGGCGGTGCTCGTCGTGGCGGTTCGCAGGGACCATCGCGACGAGGCCCTGCTCGAGCTGCTCGGCCAGCTCGCCGCCGCCGGGGTCGGCGCCCTGCTCCTCACGGCGCTGGTGGGGGAGCGGCTGGCGAAGTTCGCCCTCCGACCCGTCGAGAGCTATCGCTCCCAGGCCGAGGACATCATCGCCGGCGCCTCGGGAGTGCGCCTCGACGTCCCCGACGAGCGTGACGACGAGGTGACCCGTCTCGGGCACACCCTCAACACCATGCTCGATGCCCTCGAGGATGCCCTGCAGCGGGAGCGCCGCTTCGTGAACGACGCGAGCCACGAGCTGCGCACTCCGCTCACGCTGCTCAAGACGCGGGTGCAGCTCGCACGAAGGCGGACCCGGTCGCTGGAGGAGCACGAGGCCGTGCTCGCCGAGGTGGAGACCGACGTCGTACGCCTCACCAGGTTGGCGGACCAGCTGCTCAACGTGGGCGCCCAGGGAGCGGGCGCCGCCGACGAGGAGCAGGCGGACCTCGCCGAGGTCGTCGAGCACGAGGTGTCGCGACGCAACGCCCTGGCCCGGGCGGCCCGCGAGGGCGTCGGCGACGCCCCGGTCCGGGTCACCACCGCCCCGCCCGTGGATGTGGCACTCGGCGCCACCCAGATCTCACAGATCGTCGGCAACCTCCTCGACAACGCGGCCCGGCACGGAGCGCCACCGGTGGTGGTGACGGTCGACAGGGTCTCGGGCTGCGGCCGTCTCACGGTTGCCGACAGCGGCGGGGGCATGGACGCCGAGATGCTCGCGACGGCCACCCACCGGTTCACCCGGTCCGCGGAGGCCCGTCCCCGCGAGGGCTTCGGGCTCGGCCTGTCGCTGGTCGAGAGCATCGTGGCGCGAGCAGGCGGGGAGCTCCGCCTCTGCCACGCAGGGAGCCACGAGCATTTCGGACAGGCGCACCCGGTCACGTGCAGCCACGACGAGGCGATGACCGTGACCGTGTTCCTGCCGCTGGCTGCGGGCTGAAGACTTCATCCCCTCTTCATGTTGTCTTCCTACTTTTGTCCTTGCCAGTTCAGCGGAAGGACAAGGACGCATGCTGCAGCACCTCCTCGCGGGTCTCGCCGGAGAGACCGGGCGCCTCGGGCGGCTCGGCCTCGATGTCTTGTCGATGCTGGTGCTCGTCGGGTGGCTCTACCGCCGTCGGGTCGCGGCGCCGGAGATGACGCTCGTGTTCACCGCCTTGAACATCGGGCTGTTCGCGGCCGTCAGCGCGATCGGGTCGGGGGACTTCCCGACCGGTATCGGGTTCGGGCTGTTCGGCCTGCTCAGCCTGGTGCGGCTGCGCAGTGCCGCGTTCACGCTCAAGGACGTCGCCTACACCTTCGTGGCGCTGGTGCTGGCGCTGGTCAACGGCCTCCCCGAACGCAACCTCCTGGTGGTGGTCGCGTTCAACGTCGTGCTGCTGCTCGCGATCTGGGTCACCGACGAGTCGCGGTCGACCCCGCCGAGCCGCGTCATGCGGCTGACCCTCGACCACGTCTTCACCGACGTCGAGTCCGCGACCGCGGAGCTGCGCAGCAGGCTGTCCCTGGAGCCGCTGAGCGTGACCATCGACGAGGTCGACTTCGTCCGTGAGACCACCCGGGTGTCGGTGAGGTACACCGTCGAGGACTCCTGGTGGCAGTGGGCCGACGCCAACGCAAGCGTGCAACGCGTCGACATGATCGAGAGCGAGCGGGTCGATGCGCGCTGACAGCCCCACCCCGGTCGACGTCTCGGCGCTCGGCTCCGTCGGCCTCGCCGAGGTCCTCGACCGTGCCGCACAGCTCGAGAGGGTCGACCGGAAGTACCTCGTGAGCCGCGGCGTCGCCCAGGCGTTCCTCTCGCGGATGTCCCAGGACTTCCGGGTGCTGAGCATTGACGGCCGGTCCTACACGTCGTACACCAGCATCTACTTCGACACTCCCGAGCTCGACGCCTGCAGGGACCACGTCCAGCGGCGACGCCGGCGCTGGAAGGTGCGCAGCCGCCTCTACGTCGAGGACCGGCTCTGCCGGATCGAGGTCAAGACCAAGGACGGGCGTGGGATGACCTTGAAGGCCGTCGCCCCGAGCGACCCTGCCCGGCACGGGCGGCTGGACGGCCCGGAGGCCGACTTCGTCGCCGACGTCCTGGCCGGACGGGGAGTCGGCGTGGACGTCGAAGAGCTCCAGCCCTCGATGGAGGTCGACTACCAGCGGGTGACCCTGGCAGACACCGAGCGCGGGATGAGGGTGACGCTCGACTGGGGCGTCGACTGCCGCCTCGACGGTGGCCGGGTCTGGGTCGACGACAACTGGGTGCTCGTCGAGACCAAGGGCGGAAACCGTCCTTCGGAGGCCGACCGCGCGCTCGTCTCGATGGGGGCGAGGCCGCGATCGTTCAGCAAGTACGTCTCCGCCGCCTCGTTGCTGCGTGAGGACATTGCCGACAACGACGTACGGCGGCTGCGTGGCCGCGCACTCCACGCCGTCATGACCGACACTGCTCAGGAGAAGTCAGCGTGAACCGTCCTCGATGGAGTCCGAAGAACCGGTATGCCCTGGTGGCGGCCCTGGCCGTGGTCGCGATCCTCGTCGGGGCGGTGGGCCCGTGGGCGTACGGGGCGTTCGTGAACACCTCCGCCAAGGACCGGATCGAGGCGGACCCGCCGCCGCCGTTGTTCCCTGACTCGGTGGTGGCTCCCATCGGTGGCCGGATCGACCACCAGGAGACGAAGGCCAGGAGCCTGATGGCGCAGTGGTGGGCGTCGCACGACACCCGGGCCCACGACGCGCAGTTCGTCACCTGGGTCGAGCACAACCTGCCCGGCCCGCCTTCGACGACCCAGCGGGAGGCGGAGATCCGCCAGGTGCAGGCGCTCGCGAAGCAGCGGACCACTGCCGGGAAGGACGCCGCGACCTGGCTCGAGGTGCACGGCAAGAAGGACGTGTGGAAGCTGGCCGTGCACGACCAGGCCGAGCTGCTCAGCCAGCCGGCCGGTGACCACCGCAAGCAGGCGGTGGACGACATGCTGAAGATGTCGAAGGACGTCGCCGACACCCTCGGGACGAGGTACCAGCAGTCCGCGCCGTACGTCGTGGACCCCTCCCTGCGACCCGACCACACCGTCCAGCCCGGCCAGGTCTGCCCCTGCTCCTACCCGTCACGCCACGCCTCGGGGGGTGCGGCCGCGACGACCTACCTCGGCTACCTCGCGCCACAGCGGGCCGCCGACTACCGGTGGACCGAGGACGAGATCGCCTACTCCCGCGTCTACATGGCGGGCCACGTCCCCAGTGACATCACGGGCGGGGCGCTGCTCGGCGACATGATCGGGGAGTACTTCCTGGTCACCCGCGACCACGTGAGGCCGCGGGCCCTCGAGGCGGCCGGCACCCAGAGTTAGCAGGTATGGTCCGGGGCCAGGTATAGACCACGGGAGGACCCATGCACCTGGCCACGATCGCCCTCGACGGCAAGGAGCGTGCCGCCGTCGTCCACCCGGAGCGAGGGGTCGCGCTCATCGCGGACCTTGCGCCGCAGGCGCCCGACGACGTCATGGCGGTGATCGCCGACGACCTGTTCCGCACCGTGGCCGACGCTGCCGAGGCAGCCCCAGGCGAGCTGTTCCGGGACCGGGACGACGTCGTGTTCACGGCGCCCTACCGCCGACCGCGCAAGATCTGGGGCATCGGCCTGAACTATGTCGACCACGCAGCCGACCTGTCGGAGTCGGTGCCGGAGGAGCCGGCGTCGTTCATCAAGGCCGACCACACGATCGTGGGGCCCGGGGAGCCCATCCCGGTGCCCTCGCAGAGCGAGCGCACGACCGCGGAGGGGGAGCTCGGCCTCGTCATCGGGCGGTACTGCCGCAACGTCTCCGAGCAGGAGGCGCTCGACCACGTCTTCGGGGTCACCACGGTCCTCGACCAGACGGCCGAGGACATCCTCCAGCGCAACCCTCGCTTCCTGACTCGCGCCAAGAACTTCCCGGGGTTCTTCTCGTTCGGGCCCGAGATCGTGCCGCTTCAGGAGCTCCTGGCGAGAGCGGGCCGCCTCGAGGACGTCGAGGTGTCGACGGTCGTCAACGACGACGACACCCGGACCAACACGGTGGGCCTGATGCGGTACTCCCCGGCATTCCTGGTCAGCTTCCACAGCGCGGTGATGCCGCTGTTCCCCGGCGACATCATCTCGACCGGCACCCCGGGCGCCATCCACGTGCGGCCCGGAGACGTAGCCGAGTGCCGGATCCCCGCCGTGGGCGTGCTGCGCAACCCTGTGACGCAGGGCCCCTGACACCCACGCAGTGAGGCTCCGGCCTGGACGGAGCACCGCTGACTATTCATTGCGTTTGCGCAACTACCGTCGGGGTACGCGCAATGACATGGTGAGCAAGGATCGAATCGCAGAACCATGGGGAGCCCGCACTCCGTACGGCCCGGGAGAGACCTGGCCGACTCGCGTCGACATGTATCTCGACGAGGGGCTGTCCGAGTCGGAGGTGGATGCCTGGGTGCAGTCGGCCGCGATCCTTCACTCGAACGGCGACGGCCTCGACATCGCCGTGAAGGACGGTCGCATCGCCGGTGTCCGGGGACGAGCCGTGGACCGGGTCAACCGAGGTCGGCTCGACCCGAAGGACCTGTTCGGCTGGCAGGCGAACAACTCCCCGGACAGGCTGACCAAGCCGCTGATCCGTAGTGACGGTGAGCTCGTCGAGACCGACTGGGACACGGCCATGGACGCCGTCGTCGGTCGGACCAAGGAGCTGTTGGAGGAGCGCGGGCCGAGCTCGATCGGCTTCTACACGACGGGGCAGCTCTTCCTCGAGGAGTACTACACCCTCGCGCTGATCGGGCATGGCGGCATCGGGACCAACCACATGGACGGCAACACCCGACTGTGCACCGCCACCGCCGCGGAGGCTCTCAAGGAGTCCTTCGCCTCCGACGGGCAGCCGGGTTCCTACAGCGACATCGACCACGCCGACGTCATCGCGCTCTACGGGCACAACATGGCCGAGACCCAGTCCGTGCTCTGGACGCGGATCCTGGACCGCCTGGCCGGGACGGATCCTCCGGCAGTCATCTGCGTCGACCCGCGCGAGACAGCGGTCGCCCGTGAGGCCACGGTGCACCTCGCACCCCGCCCGGGTACCAACGTGATGCTGATGAACGCGCTGCTCCACGAGATCGTGGAGAACGACTGGGTCGACCACGAGTACGTCAAGAAGCACACCGACGGGTTCGACGAGCTGAAGAAGATGCTGACCGGCTACTCGCCGGAGGAGGCGGCTCGGGTCTGTGACGTTCCCGCGGAGGACATCCGTGAGGCGGCCCGGCTGCTCGGCAACGCGGAGCGGCTCCTGTCCACGGTGCTGCAGGGCTTCTACCAGTCGCACCAGGCGACCGCGGCGGCCGTGCAGGTCAACAACATCAACATCATCCGAGGCATGATCGGCAAGCCCGGCTGCGGCATCCTCCAGATGAACGGCCAGCCCACAGCGCAGAACACCCGCGAGTGCGGGGCCGACGGTGACCTGGCGGGCTTCCGGAACTGGGCCAACGACGAGCACGTGAAGGACCTCGCGCGGGTCTGGAACGTCGACCCTGGCCAGATCCCGCACTACAGCGCGCCGACGCACCTGATGCAGATGATGAGGTACGTCGAGGACGGGTCGATCCGGTTCCTCTACGTCAGCGGCACGAACCCCGCTGTGTCGCTACCCGAGCTGGCGAGGATCCGGGAGATCCTCTCCCAGGAGCGGTTGTTCCTCGTCGTGCAGGACATCTTCCTCTCCGAGACGGCCCAGCTGGCTGACGTCGTACTCCCCGCCGCCACGTGGGGCGAGAAGACCGGGACGTTCACGAACGTCGACCGCACGGTGCATCTGTCGGAGAAGGCGGTGGACCCGCCCGGCGAGGCGAGGGCGGACCTCGACATCTTCATCGACTACGCCCGCCGGCTGGGTCTCGAGGACAAGGACGGCGCGCCGCTCGTGAAGTGGAGCGGCCCCGAAGGCGCATTCGAGGGTTGGAAGGAGTGCACCAGGGGCCGGCCGTGTGACTACACCGGCCTGAGCTACGACAAGCTCAGGGGCGGCAGCGGTATCCAGTGGCCGTGCAACGAGGAGCACCCGGACGGGGCCGAGCGGATCTACGTCAACGGTGAGTTCTGGAGCAAGCCGGAGTACTGCGAGAGCTACGGCCGTGACCTGGTCACCGGTGCGCCGGTCTCCCCCGACGAGTACAAGGCGATGAACCCCGGTGGCAAGGCAGTCATCAAGGCGGCGGAGTACCTCCCGCCCCATGAGACGCCGAGCGAGGAGTACCCGCTCCAGCTGATCACCGGCCGAACGCTCTACCACTTCCACACCCGCACGAAGACCGCGCGTGCGCCACAGCTGCAGAAGGCCGCACCCGAGGTCTGGGTGGAGATGTCGGCCGGCGACGCAGAGCACAAGGGCTGGGGTGAGGGGGACCTGCTCCGCGTGTCCACCCCTCGCGGCAAGGTCGAGGCGCGCCTGAGAGTCAGCGGTATCCGACCCGGGGTGCTCTTCCTGCCGTTCCACTACGGCTACTGGGACCGATCCGGGGGTCACGGGCCTGACGGAGACAACGGACGGGCAGCCAACGAGCTCACCCTCACCGACTGGGATCCCGCCTCGAAGCAGCCGTTGTTCAAGACCGCGGCTGCCCGGGTCGAGCGGATCAGCGCCGGCGGGGGCGCGGCTTCCGCCGCACCGACGACGGGCGGGTCGAAGCCGTTGTCCGACGGTGTCCCGGAGACCTGGGGAGGGCGGGACGCCGAGGTGGTCGAGGAGCTGGAGTCCAGTGCTGGTGGAGGTGTGTCGTGAACAAGATCGCGATGGCCATAGAGGAGCTGCACCGCTCCGAGAACGACCTCGCGAGCGAGCTCCTGCAGGCCTCGGACCGTCACAAGGTCGACCACGAGATCTTCTACCTCGGGCGCGACCTGGCGCGCTGGTCCCAGGAACACGTGCGGAGGCTCGCCGAAGTCGGCCGAGACCACGGGCTGGACCTCGACGCCGATCCCGAGGACGACACGGCGATCGTGGCGCGTGTCCGGCAGAAGGGAAGTGAGCTGCTGGGGAGGCACCACGACCCCGGGTTGCTGCTCATGCGGGACCTGCGCGAGCTCCATCGAAAGGCCGCGGGCGTCTCCCTGGACTGGGAGATATTGGCCCAGTCCGCGCAGGCCCTGAAGGACAAGAAGCTGCTGGGCGTGGCGCAGGCCTGCCACCCCGAGACCCTGCGCCAGATGCGGTGGGCGAACGCCATGCTCAAGGAGACCGCGGCCCAGATCATGGTGACCGGCTAGCCGGGTCCTGCCTGGATCGTCCGGGACGAGTCCCGAACGGGCCGAGGTGTAACGGAGACGCCGCTCACAGCGGTTACAGAAGTGGCCTGTGTGTCTTTTGTTACGGATCAGCGCGGAGGGCGTATGGATCTGTCGCTTGCGACGGTAGTTGAGACGTTGGCGGACGAGTTCGGAGGGATACGGGTCAGCACCGTTGTCAGCGTGCTGAGCGCCTGCGTCGACGAGTTCCCGTACGGCGGCCCGCACTTCATCGAACAGGCCGCGAGAGCCCGGTTGTCGCTGCTCGCTCAGCCGCAACGCGGATGGCCGGCGACGTCGGGTCGCGACGCCCTGGACGTCTCCCTGCACGACAGTGACCTCGCCGCCGAGGTGGAGCTCACGGCCAGCTTGATGGTCGCCGCGAACGAGTCGGCCAGTGCCCTTGCCCGAGAGGAGGTCGACCGGATTCTCGGGGTACGCCGGGACCCCGCGCCGGTTGTCCGGCACCTGTTGCCAGCCCAGCGGGGAAGACATTTCTAGTCACATCGACGATCCACGTCTCGATTTGCATCGACCCGGACGAGTTGGTAGGAATGCCGCTTGTTTTCTCGGGGCCAACGAGTTGGAGGGACTCCCATGGCTACACAGAACGAGCAGTTTTCTGCTGACCTGACCGACTACCAGCGGATCGGCGGAGGGTCGGCCGTCAAGGTGGTCGTCGACCGCTTCTACCAGCTGATCCTGGCTGACGAGCAGCTCGTCGGCTTCTTCGAAGACACCGACATGGCGCAGCTCAAGCGTCACCAGGCGCTGCTGATCTCGCAGGTGCTCGGCGGACCGGCGAACTACGACGGTCGTGACCTGCAGGAGGCACACGCAGGTATGGACATCGCCCGCGACGACTACGTCAAGGTGGTGTCGCACCTCGTCCAGGCACTGGAGGAGGCCGGCGTGGAGCCGGAGATCATCGGGCGCGTGGGCGGCGCGCTGGCTGCCACGGAGCAGGACGTCGTGGCCGCAGGCGCCCGCTGAGCCGCATGAATACCGATGCTCTGAAGTACAGCTGGGAGCAGGTCACCAAGTCGGGTGACGAGGTTCCGCTCTACTTCTACTCACACCTGTTCCTGTCCCACCCCGAGCTCCGGGCGATGTTCCCCATCGCCATGTCGGGGCAGCGGGACAAGCTCGTCGGCGCGCTCGGCCAGATCGTCAGCAACGTCGACCAGCTCGACGAGGTCACCGCTTTCATCCAGGCGCTCGGCCGCGACCACCGCCGGTTCTCCGTGGTCCCCGAGCACTACAACGCCGTGGGCGCTTCACTGCTCGCCACGCTGAAGCAGTTCCTCGGGGCGGCCTGGACCGACGAGCTGGCGGCGGACTGGGCAGCGGCGTACGGCGTCATCGCTCGCGTCATGGTCGAGGCGGCGGAGGAGTCCTCCGACACGAGCCCCGCCTGGTGGGACGCGGAGGTCGTCTCCACCGAGCGGCGCACCATGGACATCACCGTCGTGCAGCTTCGTCCCGAACAGCAGTACGACTACTCACCCGGGCAGTCGTTCGCCATGGAGATCCCGCAGCGACCGCGGCTGTGGCGCTACTTCAGCCCGGCCAACGCCCCGCGGGACGACGGCACGGTCGAGCTGCACGTGCAGCTGGTCGACGGCGGCCAGGTGAGCAGCGCGGTCGTCCGTTCCCTGCGCGCCGGCGACATGGTGAAGCTCGGCGCACCGGTCGGGGACCAGCTCATCAGGCAGGCGGGCGACCAGCGAGACCTCCTGCTGGTCGGCGGCGGAACGGGGCTTGCGCCGTTGCGCTCCGTGGTCGAGCAGGTCGACCGTGAGTGGCAGGTCCGGGGCTCCGGTCCACGGGTCCACCTGTTCCATGGCGCCCGGGTGCCCTGGAACCTGTACGACCGAGCGCTGCTCAGCGACCTCGCCCGCTCCCGACCGTGGTTCGAGTACACCGAAGTCGTCTCCGGTGATCGTTCGTACCCAGGTGCCCGAGGGTTGGTCGGATCCGTCGCTGCGCGAAAGCAGTCCTGGCATGGGTGGAGCGCCATGGTCTGCGGTGGGCCGGAGATGGTGTCGCACACCGTCGGCGAGCTGAACGCCGCAGGCATCCGCCCGGACGAGATCGGCTACGAGAATTTCCACCACGTCGGTGCCGGTGACACGGACGACGCGGAATCGACGAGGGCAGGTGATGACGAGTGACGCAGCAACAGGAACAGGACTTTCCCTACTACCGGTCGCCATCCTCCATCCGGAACGAGGCGTTCAACCACCGGATGCGTGGTCTCGACGAGGACGAGGTGCGCGAGTACCTCGACCTGTTGGCTGACCAGGTGCAGGCCACGGACAACGAGCGCGTGGCGCAGCGTACGGAGATCGAGCGCCTTCGGGCGGAGGTCCGCCGCCTCGAGGAGGAGGCCGACGACTCCTCGGACGACATCAGCCCGCAGGCGGTCGCCTTGTTCAGCCAGGCGCAGCAGGTCGCCGACCAGCTCGTCGACGAAGCCGTGCGCCACGCTCGTGACCTGATGACCTCCGCGCGGAACCAGCAGCGGGACATTCTCCAACGCGCCCACGAAGCCGCCGAGGAGGCCGTCCGCAGGACGGGTGCGACGCAGGTCGCTGCGCCGTCGGGTGGGTACACGACCCCGGTCCCGGAGGTGGAGTACGTCCGGACCTTCGCCCGGGTCGCGCAGGTCCAGCTTCGTTCGGTGCTCGACGCGCTCGCGGAGCAGGTCGACCGGCTCGGGGAGGTGCCTGAGCTCGACCGAGGGGGTCCTGAGCTCGAACCGCCGAGCCCACCGAGGCCCCACAGCGTCTCGCAGCAGGGCCAGCCGGCTCCTGAGGCAGGGGCAGGCAGTACCCGCGACGAGAGCGAGGCCCTGAGCATCTACGAGCAGGTCTGGAGCATCCAGGGGCGCGCGGTCGAGTAGGGCGACCCTTCGCACGACCGGAGGCCCGATCCGGCTCGCCTGGACCGGGCCTTCGCCGTTGCTCAGTCGTCAGCCGGCGGTGCGGAACCTCGCCACGTCGTCGAGCACGTCGCTCGACGCAACGTCGAGCTCCACCTCATCGGGCTTTCGAAACACCACCACGCTGTGGCCGGGTTCGATCTGGAGCCTGCTGACAACCGACATGCCACCGGGTGTGTCAAGGGCGGGCTAGGCCAGTGCAGACCGATGAGTTTTCGGCGCCTGCGGCTGCGGTAAACGAATCCCGTTCACGTAGAAAAGCCCTCGTCGGAAGGTCGAGATGAAGAGCACCCCGGACTGCGACTACACCCGACCAGGCGCCGACCCGTGGTGGGAGTGCTGCCCCGGCGCAAACGGAGAGGCACTCGACGTGGAGCACGCGTCCGCGGCCTGACTAGGTTCCGCCCTGGCGGCCGCGCTCGATCACGCGCAGGGTGGCAACGGCGGCGGCCGCATATGCCAGGTGAGGCACCGCGTCGGCGGCCCAGTCGACCCGGCTCCAGGTGCGGGGGTCCGTCACGCCGAGCACCCACATCGGCCCGTTGCCGACGGCCATCGCCATCGCCCAGGCGGTGCCGCTGGTCGCCACCGTCCCTCGAGGCCCTGCTGCCGACCGGAGAAGCGTGAGGACGACTCCGGTCGAGACACCGGCGCCCATCCCCAGGAGAGCGCCGACTGCGGCGAGCCGGGACGAACGCCTCTCCGCGTCTTCGGGCAGAGGCAGCCGGAACAGACTGGCGATCCTCGCCACCGTCTGCTCCGGCGTGGAGCTGGCCGGTCGGCCGCGCAAGGCCATGTCCAGGTACGTCGTGGCGTCGAGCGCCAGTGTGCCTGCGGCCCCCGCGACCGCCCCCGTGGCGATCCGGCTCGTCACAGGCTTCATCGGGTCAGAGAGGTCATCGGACCGGTGAGGTCGTCGAATCAGGAACGGCTCTTGCGGGTGCGCTTGCCGTTCTCCTTCTGGATGGCCTCGACGAGCTCGTCCTTGGTCATGCGGGAGCGGCCGCGGACGTCGAGCTTCTTGGCGACATCCATGAGGTGGCTCTTGGACGCGTTCGCGTCAACGCCGCCGGCCGTCCCGGCGCTGCTCCGAGACCTCGGCGTGGCCTTCTCGGCCTGTGCGTCCGAGGGGCCCTTGCCACCCTTTGCCTCCCAGTGGTCGCCCACCTTCTCGAACTCGTGCTTCACGGCGGACAACGCCGTGCGGTGGGCCCGCTCTCCTTCGCCGTAGGTCTCCACCGCGGAGTCGTGGGCCTTGATCCAGGTCCGTTGCGCCTTCTCGGGCGAACGCTCCAGAGTCGAGGGCAGCTCCTTCTTGCCAGGCATCACAAACCTCCTCGCATCGGTGTCACCGTGGAGGTGCCCGAGCAGGGTGGGGACATGCGCCTCGAAGCGGCTGGGAGAGTCAGAGGCCGAGGCGTTCCGAGTGGCGACCGAGGAACGCCACGACCTCGTCCGCGGACTTGTCGGGCAACCCCCAGATGACCTCCGTGACGCCCGTCTGCTCCCACTCCGTGAGCTGCTCCGACGAGGGGCGCACGGAGGCTAGGACCGCGATCTCGGGGGCGCCGGACCGGCCGGCGTCGGCCCAGGCGGTGCGGAGAGCGTCCGACTTCGCCGTGACGTCCTGCTCGGCCGGGGTGGTCATCCAGCCGTCGGCGTGAGCGGCGATCCACGCGAAGGTCCTGGGTCCGCCGCCGGCCCCGATCATCAGCGGCAGGTGCGCCTGGACCGGCTTGGGCCAGGCCCAGGAGGCTCCGAAGGACACGAACTCGCCGGCGTACGACGCCTCCTCCTGGGTCCACAGCGCACGCATCGCCTCGACGTACTCGCGCAGCACCGTGCGGCGTCTGTTGCCGGGGACGTGGTGGTCGGCCAGCTCGTCGGTGTTCCACCCGAACCCGGCTCCGAGCGTGACGCGGCCCTTGGACAGGTGGTCCAGGGTGGCGATGGTCTTTGCGAGGGTGATCGGGTCCGACTCGACAGGTAGCGCCACGGCCGTGGAGAGGCGGATGCGGGTGGTCACGGCGGACGCGGTCGCCAGGGAGACCCACGGGTCGAGCGTGCGTGTGTAGCGGTCGTCGGGGAGAGTCTCGTCGCCGGTGCCGGGATGGGCCGCCTCGCGCTTCACCGGGATGTGGGTGTGCTCGGGGACGTAGAACGTGTGGAAGCCGTTCTCCTCGGCGGCCTTGGCCGCGGCGGCGGGTGTGATGCCCCGGTCACTGGTGAACAGCACGATGCCGTGTCGCATGCGAGCATGCTAGAACGCGTTCTACTTCCGGCGGAAGCCCGTGTCCGCGGGGACCTCATACGAGCTGGCGACGTCGGGGAGGAGCCCCAGCCCGTGTCCGGGCGCGTCGCGATTCGGGGCGACCTGTCCGCCACGGGCATCGAGCGCTCCCTCGAAGAGCATCGACTCGATGCGAACGTGGTCGTGGAACCATTCCAGGTGCCGCAGGTTGGGGGTGGCCGCAGCCACGGGTGCGTGAAGGTTGGGCGCACAGTGCCCGGACACCTCGAGCCCGTGGGCGGCGGCCACCGCGGCCGCTCGGAGCCACTCGGTGTAGCCGCCCGCTCGGGTGGCGTCGATCTGCAGGCAGTCCACCGCTCCAGCGGCGCACATGCGCTCGAAGTAGAAGATGTCGCTGCCGTACTCGCCGGCCGCGACGTCGGCGTCGACGAGGGAGCGCACCGTCGACAGGCCGGACAGGTCGTCGGAGCTGACCGGCTCCTCGAACCACCGGACGCCGGCGCCCCCCGCGGCGCGCATCGTGCGCACCGCCTGCTTCGTCGTGTAGCCGCCGTTGGCGTCGACGTACAGCTCGACGCCAGGGCCTATCACCTGACGTGCCAGGTGGATCCGGTGCAGATCGCGGTCGACGCGGCTCCCGTGCGACTCCGCGATCTTGATCTTTACTCGCGGGATGGCCTGGTCGTGCACCCAGTGACCGAGCTGCTCCGTGGTCTCCTGGTCGTCATAGGTGGTGAAGCCGCCGCTGCCGTAGACCGGGACCTGCTCGCGCACGGTCCCGAACAGCGCGGCCAACGGCAGGCCGAGGAGCCGGGCCTTGAGATCCCAGAGGGCGACGTCCGCCGCGCTGATCGCGTACCCCGTCACGCCTGCGCGGGTGCTGTTCCGCACAGCCCCGACCATCGCAGACCAGCACGCAGGCACCGCCATGGCGTCGCGGCCGACCAGCACGTCGGCCAGGAGCTCTCGCACGACCCCGGCACACGCAGCTGGTCCGTAGGTCCATCCCGTGCCCACTGTCCCGCCGCTGTGCGCCTCGACGACCACGATCGTCGTGGAGGACCACTCGGCGGTCCCGTCGGCCTCGGGCACGTCGGCCGGCACGGTGCACGCGCGTGCGGTCACCTCCTCGACCCGAGGACCCGACCCGGCCATGGCTCAGTCGCCCCGGCCGGGCAGGAGCTCCTGGGCCTTGACCTTCAGGCCCTCCTTGATCACGCCCCACCGGTCCGAGTCGCCCTTGGCCAGCGCGACCGCCGCGTCCTTCATCTGGTCGTACGTCGCGTGCGGTGGGATCGGCGGGACGTTCGCGTCGGTGTGCACGTCGAGCACCGTGGGCCGGTCCGCATCGAGGGCGCGGTCCCAGGCGCTGCCGAGCTGGTCCGGATCGGTGACCGTCTCCGCTGCCAGCCCGAGACTGGCGGCGAAGGCGGCGTAGTCGACGTCGGGGATCCGCTGGGACTCCTCGAACTTCGGGGCCCCTCCCATCGCCCGCATCTCCCAGGTGACCTGGTTCAGGTCGTTGTTGTGCAGGACGGCGACGACGAGTCTCGGGTCGCTCCACTGTTCCCAGTAGTGCTTGACGGTGATCAGCTCGGCCAGGCCGTTCATCTGCATCGCGCCGTCGCCGGCGAAGACGATCGCCGGGCGCCCGGGGTGCGCGAACTTCGCGCCGATGCCGTAGGGAACAGCGGGGCCCATCGTCGCCAACGTGCCGGAGAGCGAGCCGCGCACGTCGCCGGTGAACTTGAGCTGACGGGCGTACCAGTTGGCGGCCGAACCCGAGTCTGCGGCGACGATCGCGTTGCCGGGCATGCGGATCGAGAGCTCGTGGAAGAGCCGCATGGGGTTGACCGGGTCGGCGTCGACCATGGCCTCGGCCTCCATGGTCCGCCACCAGTCGTCGACGTTCTTCGCGATCGTCTCCTGCCAGGTGCGCTCGTCCTTGCGCTCGAGCAGGGGGACCAGTGCCCGCAGCGTCGCGCGCGCGTCGGCGACGATGTTGAGCTCGGTGGGATAGCGCATGCCGATGAACTTGCCGTCGATGTCGATCTGTACGGCGCGAGCCTGGCCGAACTCGGGGAGGAACTGCGAGTAGGGGAAGTTGGATCCGACGATCAGGAGCGTGTCGGCGTCGCGCATCATCTCGTAGCTCGGGCGCGTTCCCAGCAGTCCGATCGACCCTGTCACGTAGGGGAGGTCGTCGGGGACCACATCCTTGCCGAGCAGCGGCTTGGCGATTCCGGCCCCCAGCAAGTCGGCCACCTCGACCAGCTCGTGGCGGGCCGAACGGGCGCCCTGGCCGGCGAGGATCGCCACCCTGCTGCCGTCGTTGAGGATGTCCGCTGCCCGTCGTACGGCGTCGTTGTCGGGGTGCACTGCGGGCCACGCGGTCCCGACCGAGGAGGGGACCATCTTGAAGGCGTGCTCCGGCGGCGTGTACTCCAGCTCCTGGACGTCGCCGGGGATGATCACCGCGGTCGGGCACCGCTCCGCTTCGGCGACGCGTATCGCACGGTCGAGGACGTTCGGAAGCTGCTCGGGCACGGTCACCATCTGGACGTACTCGCTCGCCACGTCCTTGAACAAGGACAGCAGGTCGACCTCCTGCTGGTAGGCGCCGCCCATCGCAGACCGGGAGGTCTGACCGACGATCGCGACGACCGGCACGTGGTCGAGCTTGGCGTCGTAGAGGCCGTTCAGCAGATGGATCGCGCCCGGCCCGGAGGTCGCCGCGCAGACGCCCACCTTGCCCGAGAACTTGGCGTAGCCGACGGCCTCGAAGGCCGCCATCTCCTCGTGCCGGGCCTGGACGAACATCGGCTTGTTGTCGGCCTTGCCCCAGGCGGCGAGGAGACCGTTGATGCCGTCGCCGGCATACCCGAAGATCTTCTCGACTCCCCACTCGCGCAGTCGGGCAAGGACGTGGTCGGCGACGGTCTGCGACATGTGTGCCTCCGTGGTTGCTCGTTCTTGTCAGGCTCGGGCCGTCTGGATCAGCCGCTCCGCTGCCCGGGCGGCGACGGCCATGATCGTGAGGGCGGGGTTGGCCGCCCCTTGGGTCGGCAGCACGCTGCCGTCCGTGATCAGCAGGTTGGGTACGGCGAAGCTCCGGCAGTCCGCGTTCACCACCCCCTCCGACGGGTCGGTACCCATCCGTGCCCCACCCACGAGGTGGGCGTAGCGCCGGAAGGTGGTGACATGCTCGGCCCCGGCCGCGAGGAGGATCTGCTCCATGACGTCCTGGGCGGCCTGCATCTGGGCGCGGTCGTTGTCACACTGGGTGTAGCTGAACCTCGCCACGGGGATCCCGTGCCGGTCGGTCTGGTCGGCGAGCGTGACCCGGTTCTGGGGAAGCGGCAAGAACTCGCACAGCGCCCCGAGGCAGGCCCAGTGCACGTAGTCGCGCATCCGCCGGCGCAGGTCCGCCCCCCAGACCTTCTGGCCGGCGAAGTGCTCGGACCACGTGATCGGCAGCGGCGAGACGGTCTGGATCGAGAAGCCCCGCTGGTACGGGCGGCCCGGGTCGGTCTCGTAGAACTGCTCGGTGGACACCTCGGGTGGGGGCGCCTTGTACATCCGGATCTCGTCGGCGAAGCGTCCAGCGGTCTGTGGCGCGCCCTGCACCATGAGGTAGCGGCCGACGAGGTCGAAGTCGTTGCACAGGCCGTCGGGGAACCGGCGCGACGCCGAGTTGAGCAGCAGGCGCGGTGTCTCGATCGAGTAGCCCGCGACGATGACGTGGGCGGCTCGCTGGAAGCGCTCCACACCGTGGTGGAAGTAGTGGACTCCCGTCGCGCGTCCGGAACGCTCGTCGACCTCGATCCGGGTGACCATCGCGTTCGGCCGGATCTCGGCGCCGTGGGCGAGCGCGTCGGGCACGTGCGTGATGAGAGGCGATGCCTTGGCGTTGACCTTGCACCCCTGGAGGCAGAACCCGCGGTAGATGCAGTGCTGGCGATGGCCGAAGCGACCGTTGGTGATCGCGACCGGACCCACCCGGGTCTCGATCCCGAGCTTCTCCGCACCGACCTGGAGCATCTCCCCGTTCCCGCCGACCGGGTGGGGGGAGTGCGGGTAGCGGTGCGGGTCGCCCCAGGGCCAGTCCTCACCCGCCACGGGGAGCTCGCCCTCGATCTGTTCGTAGTAGGGCCGAAGGTCTCGGTAGTCGATGGGCCAGTCGGCGCCGACCCCGTCGCGGGTCCGCGTCGCGAAGTCGCTGGGATGGAGGCGCGGCGTGTAGCCGGCAAAGTGCACCATCGACCCGCCGACGCCGCGCCCGGAGTTGTTCGAGCCCAGTGGCACCGGATCCTCCCCGGCGATGACCCGAGGCTCGGTCCAGTAGATGTGATGGGACCCCGCCTCGTCGGAGACCCAGTCCTTCTCCGGGTCCCAGAACGGGCCCGCCTCCAGCGCCGCCACCCGCCAGCCGGCCCGGGCCAGGCGCTGGGTCATCGTCGCGCCCCCGGCTCCGCAGCCTACGACGACCGCGTCGAGTACCTCGTTGTCGTCGAAGCGCTGCATCTGGTCGCGCAGGTCGCGGTTGGTGCGCCCCTGCCCTCGCGGGAGCAGCCAGGCCGACTCGTTCCGGCCGCGGACCCGGTCGGCCGACCCGTCGGTGAGCAGCGCCCTCATCGGTCCGACTCGATGTCGGTACTGGACTCGAACGGCTCTCGGCTGTCGACGCCGAGGCTCTTGTAGCCACGGGGGTAGGCCGGCCCGGGGAAGCCGATCTCGTTCCAGGCCCAGGGGTGCGAGTAGAACGCTGCGCACGCATAACGTGACCACAGCGACCACACCCGGCTCGCGGGCATGCCGTGCCAGGGCTCGTCGTCGAGCGCGAGGAAAGCCTCGAGCAGCTTGGTGCGCTCTTCCCCCGTGCAGTCGGCGAAGCCGGCGCCGCACGAGGACCGGGCGTCGTCGTCGAGGGCTTGGAGCGACCGCGTCCACGCCTCCGGGTCCGGGGGCAGGTCCTCGTAGCGCCAGCCGTCGGTGGAGAGCTCTGCAAGGCGCTGGTCGATCATCTCGAACACCGGCACTCGTGGCTCGGCGTGCTGGTCGAGGATCAGGTCGAGCAGGGGACGGGCCACAGCCTCCTGCGCCGGCGTGAAGTAGCGCAACGGGGGGAGTGGTCCCAGCCTCGCGAGCACGACGCCCGCGGTCACGGTGTCCCAGGAGTCGACCTCGCTGAGTACGTCGAACCCCGGGAACGGGCTGGGCGCTCCCCCGGGGACTGCGCCGGTCCCGGGCCGGCTTCGCCGCGGCCCTCTCACAGCTTCCGCCGCAGGACCGACGCGAGCAGTCCCATCCCGCCGACCATCGTCATCAGGAGGGGAGCCAGCAGGGGTGGCCCCATCTCCAGGTTGTAGCGGGCGTTGCGCCACCCACCCGGCTTCTGTCCCACCCCGCGAGCGTGCAGGTAGGTGCCCTGGATCCCGTTGGCCACGATCGCGCCCGAGGTGAGCGGGAGAAGGGTGTGGGCGGCCTTCTCGCTGAGCAGACCGGCGACCCCGGCGGCTGCTCCCAAGGGCCCCAGTGCCACCGGTAACCACATCACCCGATTGCCGAAGCTCGCCCGGTCGTGCTCGAGGTAGATCTCAGCGGCCGTGATGACAGCCCCGATCCCGGTGAGGGCCGACAAGGTGCGTCCGAGCTCCCCGTGACGGACGGCCACGACCGACTCGGCGACGACACCCTGCGCTCGGTTCTGGGATGCTGAAGACATACATCTATTGATGCGCAATAGTTGCGGAAGCGCAACTCTTAGAGATGGGAAACCCGGTGGTGAGGTCGAACAAGATCCGTGCCCGGAGCGAGCTGTCCGACGAACAGCTCGACTCGGTCATGGAGGGCACCCGGACGATGGGTGCGCTCATCGCCGAGTCCATGGCGAGCGTGGAAGCGGTGGTCACGATGCCGCAGCTCCGCGTGCTGATCCTCGCCTCCAGTGCTCCGCAGAACGTGACCGCGGTGGCGGAGGACCTCGGCGTCCACCCCTCCAACGCGACTCGCACCTGCGACCGGCTCGTCAGGGCCGGACTGCTCGACAGGAGGCCCGCCGCGGAGGACAGGCGGCAGGTGGTGCTCACCCTCACGCAGGAGGGTGAGGAGCTGCTCGACGGCGTGATGTCGCATCGCCGCGAGAACGTGGAGCGGATCCTCGCCCTGATGAGTGACGAGCACCGCGCGATGCTCGCCGAGTCGCTCGACGCGTTCACCGCGGCGGCGAACTCGCTGCATCACCGGTCCTAGCGCGAGGAGCGGCGCAAGGCCGTGACGCCCTGGGCTCAGCGGCGCAGCAGACGAGCGGCAGCGGCGACCCCGGCTCCGAGGGCGGCGGCCCCGACCAGGCCGTGGTGCTGGGATGCCCAGAGCTGGAAGCTCCGGTCGGTGGAGCGGTCGTCGAACCGGCCGTGCGCTCCGAAGTCCTCACCCCCAGGGCCGTCGGCGGGCTCCCAGAGGTTGGCCGGCTGGTCGGACGGTCGTGGCTGGTCGGTCTGCTGCGACGTGAAGCCGGTCCGGGCCAGGTAGCGGTCGAGCAGGCCCGGCGCGACGGCGTTGGCGAGCAGGGTCGCCGCAGTCGTGCCGCCGACCCAGTACTCCCGCCTGCGCGGGTGGTCCGCGGCGTGGACGATGGCGCGGGCAGCGACCTCGGGCTGGTAGATCGGCGGGACCGGCTGCGCCTTGCGCGGCAGTCGGGACAGGACCCAGTCGAACTGGGGCGTGTTCACCGCCGGCATCTGGACCATCGTCACGTGCACGTTGCTCTTGTCGTGCAACAGCTCGCAGCGAAGTGACTCATGGAAGCCCTGGATCGCATGTTTGGCGCCGCAGTACGCCGCCTGCAGCGGAATGCCGCGGTAGGCGAGGGTGGAACCCACCTGAACGATGGTGCCGCGATCGCGGGGGAGCATCCGCTCGAGCACCGCCTTGGTCGCGTAGACGTAGCCGAGGTACGTCGCCTCGGTGACGCGCCGGAACTCCTCGGCGCTGATCTTGCTGAAGGGCATGAACGCCGTCGTGAACGCGTCGTTGACCCAGACGTCGATCGGGCCGAGCTCGTTCTCGATCCGGTCCACCGCCTCGGCGACCTGGTCGTAGTCGGCCATGTCGGTGGGTATGGCAAGCCCCCGCGCGCCGGCCTCCTCGACCTCTCCCAGCACTGCCTCGAGGCCCACCTGCCCGCGGGCCAGGAGCGCGAGCCGCGCGCCGCGGCGTGCGAACGCGCGGGCGGTCGCTCGCCCGATACCGGCGGTGGCGCCGGTGACGACGACGACCTGCGACCCGGACGCGGATCCGGTCCTGTCGCGCCTGGGTCTCGTGGACGCGGTCATGGCGGCCCTCCTTCGGCTCGGGATGACATGTTCAGACTCGCGCAATAATTGCGCTAGCGCAAATCATGCCAGCGAGGGAGGCGGGCCGGACCGTCGGTCGTCAGATCCGGGCGTGCTCCCGGCGACGGTGCCTGGCGGTCGGAGCTCTCCCGACCAGCGACTCGATCTGGCTGCGGCGCATCAGCCGGACGCCGCTGACATGGACGACGTGCGGCAGGTGCCCCTCGTCGAGCAACCGCTTCACCTGCTGGGGAGACAGGTGCAGCATCACGGCGGCCTGACTGACGGTCACCCAGTAGGAATCCGGGTCCCGAAGGTGGCTGCGCCATGAGTAGTGCCTCATGGCGACGCTCTCCACCTCGCCAGGTGTTACGCGCTTGCCGCGCAGCAGCGCAGCAGCCTCGGCCCTACTGCATCCGAGAACGTGCGGGGGGTCGAAGACGTACGTCATGACGTCCTCCGTGGGGGGATGGTGGAATCATTCCGACCGACGGTTACCGACGCTACCGCGCCATGCCTCTTACGAGAAGCCCTTCAGAGGAACTGGTCACGGTAGGAAGGCTTCCGCCTTGCTAGGTAGGTGCCCCGTGGCGGTGCCGGTGCTCCATGAGGACGGCGCCGTCGTCGAAGTGCGGGTCTGCGACGAGGTACTGCGCAACCAGACTGTCGTGGCGGTGGCGAGGAGGCCGCTTGGGCTCGGGGACCATCCGCCCCTGGGCGCTGTCCCAGAACCGGTCGGCCACCGCCCAGAGCCGGCGCGCCGCCCTACCGAAGCGGCCGTTGTGAGGCAGGTACGGATGCGGTCTCGTCGGTGCTCTCAGCTCGGCCCGGTACAGCTGCTGCGCGAGGTCGTCGGCGCCCTCGTCCGGTCCGGAGGCGAGCAGCTTCTCCGCGAGCGCGGCCTCGAGCTGGTCGTGGCGCACCAGGTGCTCCTGGGTCTCCCTCAACAGCTGCCACCACGAGAGACGGACAGCGTGCGCCTCGCCGTACAGCCTCGCCTTGACCAGGCACAGGTCCGACTCGAGCTGCCGTGCCGCAGGCAGGTACTCCGCGGCCAGGCGACGGCCGTCCGGCACGCCTGCGCGCACCGCCGGCAGCAGCACCTCGTCGACGGCCGCAAGATGTCGGCTCGTCGTGGCCAGGAAGGCGTCGGTGCGCTTGTGGGTCTCGCGTGGCCCGTGCCCGCCGTCGGCGGCGAGCACCTCGGCCAACCGCCGTTCGATGGACTCGTGGGTCGCCTGGATCGTCTGGGCCAGCGACTGTGCATACGTCATGGCACTCACCTCGTCCCCGAGACGTGATGGGCCCGACGCCTTGTGCGGTCGCGCCGGACCGCTCTTCCAGTCTGAACACGAGCCGACCGCACCACAAGTTCAGACGTGAGGACTTTCGCCTCCTGCGCCGTATTCGTGCGGCTGTCTAGCGTGGAGGCATCGCAGGAGGGAGGCGGCCAGCGATGGTGGAGTCCATGCGCAACAGCGACGCGTTCGCGTGGTCGATGGAACATGACCCGACCCTGAGGTCGACCGTCGTCACGATCATCATGCTGGACCGGTCTCCCGACTGGGACATCGTGCTCGATCGCTTCGAGCGCATGAGCCGGGTGATTCCCATGTTCAGGGAGCGCGTCGTCGAGACCCGTCCTCCGGTGCCGCCCCGGTGGGAGCTCGACCCGGACTTCGACCTCCGCTACCACATGCGCCGCGTCACTGCCCCAGAGCCGGGAACCCTCGACACCGTGATCGAGATGGCTCGGCGTGCCGAGATGGCGGAGTTCGACCGTGCGCGACCGCTGTGGGAGGTCACGCTCGTGGACGGGCTGGTCGACGGCGGTGCGGCCCTGCTGTGCAAGCTGCACCACTCGCTCACCGACGGTATCGGCGGGGTCCAGATCGCGATGCTTCTGTTCGACGTCACCGAGCAGCCCCAGGACCTCGGTCCGCTCCCGCCCGAGCCCACACCGGAGCCGAGCTCGCCGATGAAGGACGTCCGCTACTCCATCGGGTACGACGCGAAGCTCGTCAGCAAGCTGGCGAGAGGCGCAGTGAGGGGAGCACCCGCAGCACTTCTCGCGAGCATCCGTCATCCTCGCGCCACTGCCGCCGGGGCGGTCGGCACCGCCGCCTCCGTGTACCGGACCGTCCGGCCCATCAACCACACCGGATCGCCGCTCATGAAGGACCGCCGGCTGGTTCGCGAGCTCGGTGTCCACGAGGTGCCGATGCCGGCGCTGCGGGAAGCTGCACACCTGGCCGGCGGCACGCTCAACGACGCCTTCCTCGCAGGTGTCACCGGGGCGCTTCGTCGCTACCACGAGTACCACGGCGTCGAGGTGGGCGACCTGCACGTGACGATGCCCGTCAGCATCAGGAGTGACGGCGACCCTGTTGGAGGCAACCGCATCACGCTGATGCGCTTCGACCTTCCCGTCGGGGTGGCGGACCCGGCCGAGCGGATCCGGCAGATCCACCCGCGCGCCGGACTCGTGCGGACCGAGCGATCCCTGCCTTACACCCAGATGATCGCCGGCGGTCTCAACCTCCTGCCGCGCTGGTACATCGGTGCGGTGCTGAGGCACGTCGACTTCTTGGCCAGCGACGTCCCAGGGGTTCCGGTGCCGGTCTACTGCGGCGGCGCGGCCGTCAAGATGCAGTACGCCTTCGGTCCGACGATCGGTGCAGCCGTGAACGTGACCCTGATGACGTACGTGGACACCTGCGCCCTCGGGATCAACGTCGACACCGGCGCCATCCCGGACTTCGACGTCTTCCACGAGTGTCTCGTCGCAGGGTTCGACGAAGTGCTCGCACTTGCCTCGCCGGCGGTCTCCGCTGCCCCGGCGCCGCGGCGCAGGGGTGGTTCGCCGGCCAAGTCAGCCAGGCGGGCCCGCGCCAGGACCAAGTGAGGTCGCTCCCGCAGCACTGTCCTGGATCCGGGGCCAGGGCTTGGCCGACTCGAGCTCGAACGCGAGCTCCAGCAGCGTCCGCTCGTCGCCGATGTCGGCCGCGAAGTGACAGCCGATCGGCAGCCCGAGCCTGGACCGGCCCATAGGGAGCGAGATCGCCGGGCCGCCGGAGGCGTTGTTCAGGGGCGTGAACCCGGCGTACGCCTGCAACCTCGGGAAGAGCTCGTCGAACGGCAACGTCGGCGACAGGTGACCGAGCAGGGGAGTGGTGTGGCTCAGGACCGGCGAGAGCAGCACGTCATGGCGGAGGAAGATCCGGCGGTACTCCCTGGCGGTCCGCCGCAGGCGGTACACCATGCCCGGCGTGCGGGCCAGCTGCCCTCGGCACATCTGCGCGAGCCCCTTGGTGAGGTTGTCTGTTCGCGCGACATCGAAGGCGGGGTCGAACACGCGGGTCCCCATGCGCGAGGCCAGCAGCCCGAGGACGCCCCAGTACAGGCTGAAGTCCTCCGCGAACTGCCTGGACACAGGCATCGGGATCTCCTCGACGTGATGGCCGAGGCTGTCGAGAAGGGTGGCTGTCTCGTGCAGGCAGGCCCGGGTCTCCTCGTCGGTAGCGGTGCCGGAGACCGAGTCGACCAGCATCGCGACCCTCAGCCGGGTCCGGCTCGGGCCCTCCACCGAACGGACCGGCGGCAGCTTCGGGTTGCGCCACACGCCTTCCGCCCCTGCGTAGAAGCGGGCGGTGTCCCGCACTGATCGGGTGAGGACCCCCTGCGTGATGATGGGCACCGGCAACCTCGTGTCCGCCGGGTCCGGCAGGAGCCGACCTCGCGACGGTTTCAGCCCTACCAGGCCACAGACCGCGGCTGGTATCCGGGTTGAACCCCCTCCGTCGTTGGCATGGGCCATCGGGACGACGCCGGTGGCGACGAGCGCCGCCGCGCCTCCAGACGACGCTCCGCTGGAGTACTCGAGATTCCACGGGTTCCGAACCGGGTCGGCCCGGACGTACTCCGTCGAAGCGCTGAAGCCGAACTCCGGCATCCGGCTCTTGCCGAGGATGTTGACGCCGAGGGCCTTGAGCTGCGTGACGACGGGGCTGTCCTTCGCCGCGGGCTTCGCGACGAAAGCCTCCGTGCCCTGGTTGGTCGGCATCCCAGCGACGTCGACGTTGTCCTTCACGAAGGTCGGCACCCCCGCGAAGGGGCCATCGGCGATGGTGCCCGCGGCTGCTCTCGCACGCTCGTAGTCGGGGTACTCCACCGCGTTGACCAGCGGCTGCATGGCCTCGGCCCGACGGATCGACGCCTCGCATGCTTCGGTGGCGCTGACCTTGTTGGTCCGGATGAGCTCCGCGAGCTCGGTGGCGTCCGCTTCGCCGAGTGCGTCGTCACCGAACGCGTGGACCGGGGTGGATGCCGTCATGGACCGATCCTGCCCGATCTGCGCGTTCAAGGCCCCCGGCCGTCGGCACGACGGACAGAATGGCGCCATGACCCGGCAATGGGTGCTCCACGTCGACCTCGACCAGTTCATCGCGGCGGTCGAGCTGCTGCGTCGTCCGGAGCTCGCCGGGCTGCCTGTGATCGTGGGCGGTCGGGGCGACCCATCCGAGCGTGGCGTCGTGTCCACCGCCTCCTACGAGGCTCGCAAGTACGGAGTCGGCTCGGCCATGCCGCTGCGCACCGCGGCACGGAAGTGTCCCGACGCGGTGTTCCTCCCGGTGGACGCCCCCGCCTACGAAGCGGCATCCGCGCAGGTGATGGAGACGCTCCGCTCTCTCGGGGCGGTCGTGGAGGTGCTCGGCTGGGACGAGGCGTTCCTCGGGGTCGAGACCGACGACCCAGAATCCTTCGCAGCTCGTGTGCAGGAGGAGGTCCTGGCGGCGACCCGGCTGCACTGCTCGGTGGGCATCGGCGACAACAAGCTCCGCGCGAAGATCGCCACCGAGTTCGGCAAGCCCCAGGGGATGTTCCGGCTCACCGAGGAGAACTGGTACGCCGTGATGGCAGACCGGCCCACCGACGCCCTGTGGGGGATCGGCAGGAAGACCGCCAAGCGCCTGGCCGGGCTCGGCATCACGACCGTCCGCGAGCTGGCCATGGCCGACCCGGCCTGGCTCGCCGCCGAGCTCGGACCGACGATGGGGCCGTGGTACCGCCGTCTGGCCCGAGGGGTCGACAAGTCGCCGGTGGAGGGGACGCCGTGGCTGGCCCGGTCGCACAGCCGCGAGACGACGTTCCAGCAGAACCTCACGGACCCGGCTCGGGTGCGGGATGAGGTGGAGCGGCTGGCCCGCCGGGTGACGCAGGACATCCAACGCGAGCAGCGTCCCGCCGTCCGGGTCGCGGTGAAGGTCCGGTTCGCACCCTTCGACACGCACTCACGGAGCATGACCCTCGAGGGTCCGACGAGCGACCCGGAGCGGGTCGCCGAGGCGGCGCTGGACTTGCTCGAAGGCTTCGACTCGTCGCGGGCGATCCGGCTGCTGGGCGTGCGCGCGGAGATGGCTCCACCGCCCGGGACCACCTAGTTCTCCCGTCGCACCGCGCGGCTCCCACGATCCGGCGGCGCGCTGCTCTACGGTCAGCGGGACAACCGATCGACTTGGAGCAGAGGCAGACCGGTGCTCGCCGCCTTCCGTGCACTCAACCGCACCCCTCGACGGAGCCTCGTCGCCGTGCTGGTGGCGCTCAGCGCAACCCTCAGCCTCGCTGTCGTCCCGCCCGCTCCCGCCGACGAGCTCGGCGCCCGCGACCGGCGGGTGCATCGGCAGATCGAGCAGGCCAAGAAGTACCTCCGGCACTCCAGCATGGCCTTGGTCCGGTCGACCGCTCGAGTGGCCAAGGCGCAGGACCGGCTCGACGCCGCGGAGCACGAGCTCGCGACGCGTCGCGCCGAGCTCGCCGCCGCCGAGATCGTCGATGCCCGGATGCAGTCCGAGCTCGATGCCGCGACCGCACGCCTTCAGAGGGCCCAGGCCGCCCTGCAACAAGGTCGACGCAGCCACGCCACGCAGGAGCAGGTGCTCCGCCACATCGCGGCGGAGACCTACCAGTCCGGCTCGCCGGAGCTCATGGGGCTCACCATGGTGCTGACCTCCCACGACCCGTCCGAGCTGAGCACGCAGCTCAACGTCGTTCAGAACCTGCTCGACAAGGAGAGCGCGACCCTGCGCCGGCTGGAGGCTTCGGGCGTGCTGCTCGAGCTGCAACGCGAGCGCGTCGCCAAGGCCAAGGTCGAGGTCGCGGCGAGACGCGAGGCCGCAGCGCAGACTCTCGCGCGCACTCGGGTGCTCGAGGCCCGTGCCAGCCAGGCGACGGAGCGCGTGACGGCGGCTCTCGCCGAGCGGGAGCAGGCGCGCAAGGAGGCCGCCCGCGCGAAGAAGTCCGACCAGCGCCGGCTACAGCAGCTGCGGAAGGAGCGCGACCGGATCTCGCGGCTGATCCGCCAGCGCGAGGCGCGCATGCGACGGCACCGGTCGAAGGCCGCGACAGCCCGCGCCATCAAGGCGTCCCGCGCCCGCAGCGGTCCGTTGATGCGGCCCATCGACACCTACATCACCTCGCCGTACGGCATGCGGATGCACCCCGTCTACCACCGCTGGACGCTGCACGACGGCACGGACTTCGGCGCTGCCTGCGGGACCCCGGTCCGTGCGGCGGCCGGTGGCCGAGTGATAGGCCGCTACTACAACGTCGGCTACGGCAACCGCGTGATCATCGCCCACGGCTACATGCGCGGGGTCTCCGTCACCACGACGTACAACCACCTCAGTCGTTACTCCACCTACGTCGGTCAGCGAGTACGACGGGGCGACGTCATCGGCTACGTGGGCACCACCGGCTACTCCACGGGCTGCCACCTGCACTTCATGGTCTTCCGCAACGGCACGACGGTCGACCCGATGGGCTGGCTGTGACGGGCGTCTACACCTCTGGCAGCAGCCGCGTGCCTTGGTGGAAGCGAAGCAGCCAGCCCGACCGAGCGTCGCGTACCCATACCGAGCTGCAGAGAGAGCCGGCCCCGCCGAGGACGCGGTAGGTCAGAAGGACGACGTCCTCATCCAGCTTGACCGGGGAGAAGTCGCTGATTTCACCCGGCACCTCGGGGTCGGCACCAAGGGCCTCGACGACGGACGCACGGTCCCAAGACCCGCCCGGACGCACCGACCTCGAGGAAATCCGGATGCACCAGCTCATGCACCCGGTCGGCGTGCGCACGCACGTTCGGTTGGAGCAGCAGCCGCTCTCGGCGGACCACCTCGAGAAGGTCGGACTCGTGTTCTGTCACACGAGCCATCGTGCCCTCCGCGCCCGCTGATCGCGCCGGCTGACTCGTGCGGTGACCTTGTGCCCTACCCACCCGATGAGGAGCAGGAGTGTCATTGGGGCAGGAGGTGCGCCATGCCCAGCGTCCCGCAGGCCCCCGATCCCGCGTCACTGACCTTCCTCGGCGCCGCCCGGACGGTCACGGGCAGCAAGTTCCTCATCGACAGCGACGGCGTCCGGGTCATGGTCGACTGCGGCATGTTCCAGGGCGAGAGGCTCTGGCGCCGTCGGAACTGGGAGCCGTTGCCGGTGGACCCCGCGAGGACCGACGCCGTCGTGCTCACCCATGCCCACCTCGACCACTGCGGATACCTGCCGGTGCTCGTCCGCAACGGCTTCAACGGCCCGGCGCTGTGCACGCCGGAGACGGCGCAGCTCGCGGCGATCGTGCTGCGCGACGCTGCACATCTGGCCGAGGAGGACGCCGAGCACGCAAACCTGGTCGGTTACTCCAAGCACACCCCGGCCCTGCCACTGTTCGACGCCGAGGACGCGGAGAAGGCGATCTCGCTGCTCACGGCGGTGGACCACGACACGGCCACGACGCTTGCAGGTGACATCGGTCTGCAGCTCCGGTCGGCCGGGCACATCCTGGGTTCGGCCTTCGCAGAGCTCGACGTGGCCGGCGTACGCCTTCTCGTCAGCGGGGACATGGGCAGGCCCGGACACCCGTTGCTGCTGCCACCGGAGCCGCCGCGCGACTCGGACGTGGTCGTGGTCGAGTCGACGTACGGCGACCGCCTGCACGAGGAGCAAGGTGATGAGGTGCTGGCCGATGCGATCACGCGCACGATCGGCCGCGGAGGGGTCGTGCTGATGCCGGCGTTCGCCGTGGACCGGACGTTCGTGCTGCTGATGACGCTCGCGCGTCTCGAGACCGAGGGTCGCATCCCCGTCGTCCCGGTGTACGTGGACAGCCCGATGGCCCTGCGTGCGCTCGACGTCTACAAAGGGGCGATCGCGGCCCACGACTCGCAGCTGCGGCCGGAGGTGACCCTGGCGAGCACGTCGTACCGGCCGAGCCACCTGAAGCTGATGCCGAGCCGGGAGGAGTCCGAGAAGCTCAACCGGCCGGGGAAGCCGTGCATCGTCGTATCGGCGTCCGGCATGGCGACCGGTGGTCGCGTGCTGCACCACCTCGCTCGCCAGCTGCCCAACGGGCGCAACACCGTGATCCTGACTGGCTTCCAGGTGCCCGGCACTCGAGGGCGCGCGCTGGTCGACGGGGAGAGGCAGATCAAGATCCACGGCCGCTACGTCCCGGTCCGGGCGGAGGTGTGCGCGACGAACGCGTACTCGGCCCATGCTGACGCCGAGCAGATGGTGTCCTGGCTGTCCGGGATGGAACCCCCCGACACGGCCTACGTGGTGCACGGCGAGGAAGAGGCGGCCAGGGCCTTCGCCGGCCGCCTCGCCGACGAGCTCGGCTGGAACGCGGTGGTCCCGCGCTACCTCGAGCGGGTCCGCCTGACCTGACGGCAGGAGTCACCCTGGCGCAGGGTGTCGTCCGCGATGTCAGATGACGTGATGGTGGCGCTCGTCCTCGAAGACGACCGGGACATGGATGACGTCACCACCCGAGAAGCTGCTCTCGGGGGTCCGCTCGATCACGGAGCGGACGCGGGGACGGTCCTGCTGCAGGTCGTCGCAGAAGATCGTCAGGTAGTGCTCTCCGGCGACCCGGTCCGGCTCCGAGGCATGACCCGCGGTCTCGAGTGCCGCGATGAGGACGGCTGGATCCTGGCCGTCCGGGACGCGGTACCGCAGTGTGCCCGGGTCGCCGGGGCGGAGTGAATGGCCGCGGTCCGGGGACTTCCCGGCCGGGGACCGGGAGAGCAGCCACCAGCCACCGGCACCGAGTACGCCCGCAGCCAGGACCGCAACCGCGGTGCGTTGGGCGGTGCCGCTCTCGCCGGATCCGGCGGTGCCCGACGACTGCTCCCGTTGTGGGCTCATGGGCGTGAGCATCGTGGTGGCGAAGGCGAAACCGGAGGCGATGGTGGCGTCCAGGAGGCCGGTCCGGCGTCGTGACCGGCCGCTCGCGGCGTACGCGATCCCGGTCAGTGCGTGCAGTACGTCGAGGCCGACTCCACCGACGACCGTCCTCGGACAGGGCCGGGCGGCCGTGAACGCGGCCTGGACGACGTGCCGTAGCCCGAGCACACGGAGGACGGGCAGCTCGAGCCGGGGGTACGGCGGGGGTCCGCTCAGGATCCGTGCCGCAGCCCTCGGCCGGGTGAGCAGGAGCATCCCCCACGCGGCTCGGGCCCTCTCGACACCATTGTCCTGCACCGTCTCGTGGGTTCGGTCGTTGCGACTCACGAAGACCCCTTTCTGTCACCGGCCTCAGCCATGGAGGTGACCTGTCGTGGAACGAGGTTCATGACGCCCACCGAACCCGCCAACGGCGTCGTACCCGTTCGGGGGCTCCCGATGTCTGCTCTTACCTCGGCTGCGTCAGCGGGGTTACCTTCAGCAGCATGAAAACCATGATGGAGCGCATCACAGAGGCGCAGAACGCTCATGACGCTCTGGGAATGGCGGCGCTCTTCGACGAGGACTACCTCAGCGCGCAACCGGTGCACCCGGGGCGTGCCTTCACAGGCCGCACGCAGGTCTACTCCAACTGGTCCGCTCTCTTCCAAGGGGTGCCCGACTTCCGCGCCGAGCTGGTCGGGTTCTCCTCGAGTGGCGAGACCGAATGGGGCGAGCTCGACTGGCGTGGGCGCTTCCGAGACGGATCCCCCTTCGCGATGCGCGGCGTGGTCATCCTGACGATTCGTGATCACCTGATCGCGGAGGGGCGTTTGTACATGGAGCCCGTCGACCAGGGCGACGAAGACATCGACGCCGCCGTGGAGGAGCTTTCCAAGCCGACCGGCTCCCCCTCCACCTGACGTGGTGGTCACCAGAGGTGCGGTGGACGCACCGCGGCAATTTCCGCCCATGTCTGTCACCACCAGCCCTGCTTCTTCGCCCACCGGAGGAGCAGGAGGCTGATGGTGAGCATGACGAGGAGCACGACCCCCAGCTGCACGTAGTGAGTCGTCTGGTTGACGATCACGTTCATGCCGTAGACCGACGCGATCGCCGTGACCGGCAGCGTGATGGCCGCGATCACCGCCAGGCGTTCCATCGCCACGGTCATCTTGGTGTTGACCCGGGTCTGGTACAGCTCGATCACCGCGAACACGAAGTGCCACTCCCCGTCGCCGATCGACTGGACGCGCGCGAACTGGTCGGCCAGGTCCCGCGCCAAGGCTCGGTCCGTCTCCGCCACGAACCGGTCCAGGGAGGTGAGCCGTGCGTACACGTCGTGGGTCTGGGCCGCCATGGTGCGGGCGGTGATCAGCTCGTGCCGGACCAGGAACATCCGCTCGAGCAGCGCCTCGGGCTCGGTCAGCTGCGGCGCCATCACCTGCTGCTCGAGTGGGGGGATCTTCTCCGCGACGTCGCCGATGAGAGCGCGCTGCTGTCGCGCGACCGCGGTCCCGATGGCGTAGGCCACCTCGGCCGGCGAGGCGGGGAGGAAGCGTCCCGAGGTGATCCGTCGGAGCACCGCCGAGGTCTCCCTGAGTGCCTCCTGCGGGTCGACGACCGGGTTCAGCGGTCCGTGCATCGTCACCAGGTAGCGCGGCGCCACGACCATGTCGAGCTCGAGCAGGTGGACGTGGCCGGCGTGACCGAGCAGCGGGCTGTGCATGGTGATGAAGTAGTGGTCGGAGTAGGCATGGACGGTCGGCAGGTGGTTGCGCTGTCGGCACGAGGCGATGACCAGCGGGTGACAGCCCAGTCCGGCCAGGAAGCCCTCCACCTGGTCGTCCCATGCCGGCACGTCGGCCCAGACGAAGCCGTCGTCGCGGCAGAGCAGCTCGACGACGTCGTCGGCCTCGTGTCCCTGCGCTCCGGACGCGTCCACGAAACGAACGTCCATGAGCACAGAGTGACGCTCGCCGCCCTGGCCGTCCAGAAGCCATGGGACGGATGCACCGCAAACGGACACGCCTGACGTACACCCCCGGATGCCTTCCCAGCGGTAACCTCGGCCGCGTGACTCAGGCCCCCGCAGGTTGGTACCCCGACCCCGCCCCGCAACAGCCGGGGCAGCCCCCGCTCGTGCGCTACTGGGACGGCCAGGTGTGGACTGAGCACGTCCAACCGGCGCAACCGGCGCAACCGGTGGTGCCGTACGCCGGTGCGTCGGTCAGCCCTGGGCCCACCACCCCCGACGGCGTCCCGTTGTCGGGCTGGTGGCGACGTGTGGGCGCCTACGTGATCGACGGGCTCCTGGTCGGGGTCGTGACCTCGGTGGTGACGATCCCCAAGCAGATGCAGATGCAGCAGGACATGAACGACCTGATGCAGCGGTTCGAGGCTCAGGTGTCCCAGCCAGGGGGCACTGCGGACTTCGGCGCCTTCTTCCGCGACTACATGGACATCTTTCTGCCCGTGCTCACCTGGTCGGCGATCGCGGGCTTCCTCGCATGGGCGATCTACAGCTCGCTGATGCTGCGCTTCAAGGGCGCAACACTCGGCAAGATGGTGGTCGGGATCGCAGTACGGCTCCGCGAGAGGCCAGGCCAGCTGCCGTGGTCGAACATCTTCCTGCGAGTGCTCGTCCAGCACGGCGTCCTGCTCACGGCAGTGGTGCCCCTGCTCTACCTGGTCCTGTTCTGGTTCCCGTACCTGGACTCGTTCTGGCCGCTGTGGGACCGGAAGAGGCAGGCCATCCACGACAAGGCGGCGAAGACCAACGTCGTCGTCGTCCGCTGAGGCTCGGCCGGGTCGTCGCCGGCCGGAGGCCTAGCCGGTTGCGGCTGTCGAGCGTTTGATCTCCTTCTCGACGGCGTTCGCCAGGTCTGCGACCAGGCGGGAGTGCCACCGCTCGTGCGCCTCCAAGTCGCTCACCAGGGCATGGCAGTCCGGGCACGACTCGCCCAGGGCGTTTCGGTCAACGTGTTCCACGATGCTGCACCTCCTCCAGAGGGCCTTGGTCCACGGTGCCACGCAGGCGCTGTGCGCGTCCACGGACGCCGACGTTAGAGTCGCGGGCGTGCCTGCGCCCTCCTCGGATCATGACGCGTCGGCGTCACATGACCGCGTCCTCTCGCTCCGATGGTGGCTGTGCGACCAGAACGGCAGGGTGACGATCGCCCAGTGGCCGAACCCGGCTCTGGCCGTGTGGCTGGTCGCGGTCGTCGTCGGGTGGACCGGGGTCCTGGGGACTGACCGTACGGAGACGCTGCAGGTGGTGGGGCAGGGCGCGCTCGTCGCCTGGGCTGTCGACGAGGTCGCCCGCGGTGCGAGCCCCTTCCGAAGGGTTCTAGGCGCAGTGGTACTCGTGGCGGAGCTCATCCGCCTGTTCGCGTAGGCCGCCTAGTCCGGCGTCTGGGCGGACTCGTGCCGGGTCTTCTCCGGATGGTCGGTGCGGTCGTCGGAGTCTTCCAGGATCGCTCTTGCCTGCTCGTCAGGATCGTCGCTGCCGGCCTCGACCTCTTCCGGGAGCAGCTCCGCGCGACGTTCGACTCGGGCCTCATCGGGTGACTCGGTCATGCTTCGGCCGTACCCGCGATCCGTTCTCCCATGTCAGTCGCCTATTGGGTCATGCAGCACCGTGCAGTGTCATCAATGGTCCTCGTGGGCCATCATGTCGAGCGCCACCGTGGCCGCGAGCACGACGACGGGATCCTGACCTGGGTCGATCTCGACCCCGTACGTGTCGGCGACGCGGAACCACTTCTTGGAGACGGTCGCCACCGGGGTGTGCCCATCGGTGAAGGTGTACTCGTGGTCGAGGATGTTGCCTTTCACGTCGAGGTCCGGCCCGTCGGCGATCTGCACCGTCCAGCGGTCCCGAAGCGGACTGATCAGGGCTTTCTTCACCATGGCCAGCCTGTTGCCGTCGTCGTCCTCGACCTCCATGGAGTCGCGAACCCGGACGATCTTCTCCCGGATCTTCGCGAGCGCGTGTCCCGCCGGGTCCTCGAAGACCAGAGTCTTGCGCACCCGGAAGGCCTTCCCGTCCACCTTGTAGACCCGCTGCCCGCTGTCGGTCTCGATCCAGAAGTCGTCCCCGATAGACACCAGGCGTTGGCGCATCTTGTAGTGCAGGTGCTCGTCCCCGCGGCGCTCCTCGCGGCGCTCTTGTCGCCGACCTCGCATCACAGTCACCTCTCCCTCGACATGGTTGTGACCGTAAGACCGGGACTTGGCGGCCCACCTCACCCGCTATGAGGGAGCGAGCGAATGCCCTGGAGGTTCGACGGGCTGAACCGTTCACCAGAAGTCCGCCGCCGGTGACAGCTCATCCGCAGCGGATGAGGGCGAACCGGGGGACCGATGCGAGCGTTGTACGCGTCAACCCACAGGACCTGCAAGGAGAAGTCATGACTTCCCAAACCGCTCCCGAATCGACCTTGACCAGCATCGCCCAAGGGGATGCTCCGGTGCTCGAGACCCTGGTCGCGATGAACCTGGACTCGCTGGAGAACTCAGGACTGGACGCGAAGACGTACTTCCTCGTCCGGCTCGCCGCCCTCGTCGCCATGGATGCGGCGCCGGTCTCGTACATGATGAACCTCGGGCTCGCCGCGGACGCAGGAGTGACGGTCGAGGAGGCACAGAGCACCCTCATCGCCATCGCGCCGGTCGTCGGCAGCGCCCGGGTGGCCTCGGCTGCCGGCAAGATCCTGCGGGCGGCGTTCGGTGTAGCGGTCCTCGAGGCGGAAGGCTCGGTGCCGGAGCAGCGGCAGGGCTGAACCGCGTCGACGGCGAGAAGACGCTCGCCAGGACGAGGTAGCGGACCGGCTAGGCTGGCGCTGACCCCGTCACGGTTCGGAGGAGCCACATGCCCGTTGTCGCGTCGAGCGGGCGCGGGCGCTCGTGACCAGGTACGTCGCCATCGGCGACAGCACCGTGGAGGGCCTGGAGGACCCGGGGCCGGACGGTGTGTACGTCGGATGGGCCGATCGTCTCGCCCAGCACCTCACCGTTGTGGAGCCGGGGCTGAGCTATGCCAACCTCGCGGTGCGAGGCCAGACCGCACGAGAGGTCAGGGAGACCCAGCTGGACCGGGCTCTTGCCCTTCGTCCTGACATCGCGGTGGTCGTGGCCGGAGTCAACGACGTGCTTCGTCCCCGCTTCGACCGGGCGGCGGTTCGTGAGGACCTGCTCGCGATGCATGCCGCGCTGCACGACGCGGGCGCCCGGGTCGCGGCGTTCACCATGCCGGACATGGCGAAGGTCGCCCCGCTGGCCGTCGTACTCCGGGGGCGTCTCGAGGCGCTGAACGAGATCGTCCGGGAGGCGGGGGAGCGGTACGGCACCGCGGTGGCGGACCTGGCCGCAGAACCGCTGGCCTCCGACCCGGCGCTGTGGCACGACGACCGGCTGCACGCCAACAGCGAGGGCCATCGCCGGATCGCGCTCGCGCTCGCCGAGAGCCTCGGCGCAGACGTGGAGGACTGGCGCACGCCGCTGCCGGAGGTGCCGAGCCTGCCCTGGGCCGCTCTTGTCGTGCGTGAGCTCGGCTGGGTCGCGACGCACCTCGCGCCTTGGCTCTGGGGAAGGCTCGTCGGCCGCCCTCCGGAGGAACAGCGGACGTGCAAGCGCCCTGACCTGTTGCCGGTCAGTCCTGGTCGAGACTGACGGCCGGCGTAGGGAAGGCGTCCTGGGAGAGCCCCGCGGCGTCGTACGCCTCCTGCTCGTTGAGCGTCTCCTTCTCGAGCAGCCGGCGGGTCATGCGGTCCAGGCTCTCCCGGTGGCCGCGCAGGGTCGCCAGCGCCTCGGTGTAGCAGGCGTCGACGATGCGACGGACCTCGGCGTCGACGAGCTCCCGAGTGGCCTGTGACGGGCCAGTCGGGTCGAAGATCGACTGCTCCTGTCCCGGGGGCGGAAGCACGGTGACCGGCCCGATCTGCTTCGACATGCCCCATCGGCCGACCATCTGGCGCGCGATCTGGCTGGCCGCGTCGAGGTCGGACTCGCCGCCGGTGGTGAAGTCCCCGTAGACGATCTCCTCGGCCGCCCGGCCGCCGAGCGCACCCACGATCCGGCCGCGCAGGTACGTCGAGGAGTACCCGTGGTGCTCGGTCTCCGGTGACTGGTACGTCCCGCCCAGCGACCTGCCGCGCGGGATGATCGACACCTTCCGCACCCGGTCGGCGCCCGGCGTGACGATGCCGAGCAGCGCATGCCCGGCCTCGTGGAAGGCGGTCCTTTCCTTCTCCTCCGGCGTCAGCATGATGTGCCGTGCTGTCCCGAGGACGACCTTCTCGAGGGCGTCGGTGAAGTCGTTCATCGTCACCTTCGTATGACGGTGCTTGGCGGCCAGGAGCGCGGCTTCGTTGACGAGCGTCTTCAGGTCGGCACCCACCATGCCGGGCGTGGACGAGGCGACAGCGTCCAGGTCCACGTCATCCCCGAGCGGCATCCCGCGGGTGTGGACACGCAGGATCTGCACCCGTCCGGTCTGGTCAGGGGCGTTGACCACCACGCGGCGGTCGAACCGTCCCGCGCGGAGCAGCGCCGGGTCGAGGATCTCGGGACGGTTGGTCGCCGCGAGCACGACCACACCCTCGTTGCCCGTGAACCCGTCCATCTCGGTCAGGATCTGGTTGAGCGTCTGCTCCCTCTCGTCATGACCGCTGAGCGCCGGACCTGCCCCTCGCGTGCGACCGACGGCGTCGAGCTCGTCGATGAAGATGATGGACGGAGCCGCCTTCTTGGCCTGGTCGAACAGGTCCCGGACGCGGCTGGCGCCGACGCCGACGATCATCTCGATGAACTCCGACGCCGAGAGGTGGAAGAACGGCACTCCGGCCTCCCCGGCGACGGCGCGGGCCAGCAGGGTTTTGCCGGTGCCGGGGGCCCCCGTCAGGAGCACGCCGCGCGGGATGGAGGCTCCGAGTCGGCGGTACCGCTCCGGGTCGCGGAGGAAGTCGACGACCTCCATGACCTCGTCCTTGACCTCGTCGATCCCTGCGACGTCGGCGAAGGTGGTCCGGGGACCGGCTTCGGGGCGGTACAGCTTGGCCTTGGAACGTCCCAGAAGGCTGAGACCGCCGCCGCCGGCCATCTGGCTGCTCCGGCGCAGGAACCACACCAGCAGCCCGATGAAGAGCAGCGTCGGTCCGAACCCGAGGATGACCTGCTGCCACAGGGGTGCGGTCTTCTCGGGCTCCGCCTGGACGGTGACGCCCTTGGCGATGAGGACCTCCGTCAGGTTGTCGTCCGCGAAGACGGGCCGCTGGGTCGTGAAGTCCGTGACCTGGGTCTTCGTCGCTCCGGACTGGTCGGGCTTGTAGGGGACCTCCTTCTTGAACGAGCCGGTGATCTGCTCCTCGACGGCCGTGATCTTGGCGACGTTGCCGGCCTCGACCTGTTTCCAGAACAGGCTGTAGGGGATCTCCGTGCGCGTGGGCTCCTGCAGCAGGGTGGTCATCGCCAGCCAGTTGAGCAGAAGGAGTACGACGAGCAGCCACCGGATCCACGCAGGAGAGGTGCCCCAGAACCCCCGCCTCTCACGGTTGTCGTTGCCGTCGGTGTTGTCCGGGTGCGCAGGGTGGTCCGGCGGCACGCCCTCAACCCTCCACGGGTGCCGTCGGCCACCTTGCCGGGCAGGTCCATTCGCCATGAGACCTCCGATGACGACCTCGCAGTTCCAGCCTTGCCGGGGGTCACCTGCCTGGAAAGTGCCGAAGGTCCCCGCTGCGCGCGTGCGCCGGTACGGTCGATGACGTGGAGTCTCGCGGCGGCGACCGGGTGCTCGGCCTCTCCTGGCTGGGGCACTCGACAGTCGTGCTCGAGCTCGACGGCGTCCGGGTCCTCACCGACCCTCTGCTTCGGCCCCACGCAGGTCTCCTCCGACGCATCGCTCCCAGGCCCGATCCCGCCCACTGGCACGGCCCGGACGTCGTGCTCATCTCACACCTGCACCACGACCACGCCGAGCTCAGGTCGCTCCGGATGCTTCCGGACGTGCCGGTCATGAGCTCGCCGACCAACGCCGCGTGGTTGCGGCGGCGTGGCCTCGCCTCGGCAGCGGCCCTGGGCGAGGAGTGGACCCGGCTGGCCGGCGGCTCCGTCGACGTACGCCTGGTGCCTGCGGTCCACCACCACCGCCCGATGCCACACCGTCCCAACGACGCCCACGGCCACCTGGTCCGAGGCCCCTCCGCCGCCTTGTGGGTGGCCGGCGACACCAGCCTCTACCCCGAGATGTCCTCCCTCCCGGTCATGGCCGGCGGCCGCATCGACGTCGCGATCGTCCCCATCGGGGGATGGGGTCCTCGGCTGTCCGAAGGCCACATGAACCCGGAGCAGGCGGCGAGGGCGTGCGCGATCTCCGGGGCCCGTTGGGCCGTGCCTGTGCACTGGGGAACGCTGCACCCGCCGCTGGTGGCGCGTTTCGGCAAGGAGTGGCTCGAGACACCCGGCGAGCACTTCGCCGAGGCCCTCCGCCGTGAGGCGCCAGGGTGCGAGGCGGTCGTTCTGGAGCCGGGGGAACGGCGGGTCATCCGGCTCGAGGCCGGCGGGCCGACTGGCTGACGGCGCTCACCGGCTTCGCTGGACTGTTGGGACTCCGCCCACCTCAACCTGTCGTCGCGTCCGGGGCCAGGAACGCCCGCAGGACTCGGAGGACCTCGGCGGCCTGTTCGTCCTGAGGGTTGTGGCCGGCGCCGTCGATGATCACGAGCCGGGACCCCGCAATGCCGTCGGCGAGCTCCCGCTGGCACTCCGGAGGGAACACGAAGTCCTCCCGCCCCGCCATCACGAGTGTGGGAACCGTGATCTCACCGAGCCGGTCCATCACCGACCAGCCGTCGAGCAGCTCACGCCCGGAGAAGATCAGGGCCTCAGGGCGGATCCTCGACCGCCACCCACCCTCCGCGAGCTCGCGGGCCAGGAACCGCCAGCCGGAGCCGTGAACGTACGCGTCGCTGATCCGCCAGAAGATCGGGAGGTACTCGCGTGGGGTGAACTCTCCATGGAACCAGCGGCGGACCAGCTCCACCTTGGCCGGGCTGAACCCTCGCTGGGCGAGGAGCCGGGCTGCGTTCTCCCGAGCCCATCGGCTGTCACCGCCGGTGTCGAGAAGCACGAGGTGGGTCACCCGGTCGGGGTAGCGCAAGGCGTACTCGAGAGCGACCTGTCCGCCGAAGGAGTGCCCGAGGACGGCCCATTTCGTGAAACCGAGGTGGGTGCGCAGCGCGTCGGCGTCTGCGGTGAGGTTCTCCCAGGTCATGGATGAGACAGGAACCCCGACGGAGCGCCCGTTGCACCGGTGGTCGTAGTACACAAGCGTGAACTGGTCGGCGCAGCGCCGGAACGCGCCCATCGTCCACAGATCGGCACTCGGGCCACCGTGCATCACCACCAGCGGGTGGCCGTGTCCGACCACGTCGACGTAGAGGGATACGTCCCGGACCGCGATCCTCCGTGGCCAACCGCTCCCGGTCCTCGGCCGTCTCATCATCCTTTGCCCTTTCGTGATCGAGTCCAGGGCCGGGAAGCCAGGGACAGCCCGCCCTGCGCGTCGTATTCAGACGGTGGCGGCCGGCTCGCGGTGCGGCGGGAGCTCGGTGCCGTGCAGCACTGCGGCGCTGTGCATGAGCACGTGCCCGACGGGTGCGGTGAGGATGTTGCCGGTGATCAGGAAGCCCACGGTCAGCAGCCCGCAGGCGATCACGGCCAGCGACATCTCACGCGGGTTGCGGAACTCCGGGTAGCCGAGGTGGTGCAGGACGATGACCATGACGCTGGCAAGCAGCGGCAGCACCACCAGGGACAGGGTGCCCGCGGTTCCGGACCAACCCAGCGCTCGGACCATCTGCCAGGCCATCAGCGCGGGCAGGGTGGACAGCAACAGCCCTTCGCTGATGCCGTAGACCACGCCGTCCCACGCCACCGCCTCGGCCCGACGAGGCCCGTGCTCGGCGGGCACGGTGGCCTTCATCCGTGTCGCGGCGAACGCCGGGATGGCGCCGGCCAGCACACCCACTGCCAGGCCCCAGAGCCAGTGGTCGGTGAGAAAGTCGCGGATGCTGATGCCGGCCCAGGCGAGGTAGCCGATCGTGAAGACCGCGGTCATGACAGTGAGCACGCCGACGTACGTCAGCTGGCTGGCGCGGAGCCGGTCCGCGACCAGCCAGCTGACCAGGAACGCGGCGAGGGCCAGGGCGAGCAGCCAGGTCAGGGAGCCGGTCCACGGTGCTGTATCGGTTGGGATGGGCATGGCCACACCTCTCTTCCCGGGGCGGGCGCCCAACTGGTCTGACGGCGGTCGCCGCCCCCACGTGGCCTCCACTTGCGACGGTAGGTCGCGGTCTCGTGGTCACCCACGGCCAAACGTCATGACCCGTGCCGGAGATGGTCCCGACCCGGGTCGCGCAGTCCGCCCGACAGGGACACACCTAGTCAGACCTGGTCGGTGACCAGGAACCGCACGTCGTGGACCGGTCGGAAGCGGTCGTAGAGGGTCACGAGCAGGGTCAGCAGCAGCAGGAAGAACAGCGTCGTCGCGACGTCGAGGTCGCCTGAGGAGCGCCGGAGGAGGAGGTCGCCCATGAAGACGAACAGCACGTTGACCACGGCCAGGATCGTGAACGACAACGCGGCGGACTCGATGGTGCGTTCCCTCCGGGCCTGCCGCAGCGTGAGCACCGAGTTGAAGGTGGCGACGACCGCGACGCCGAGGGTGAGCTGCAAGGGCGTGGCTTCCACCCGGGGGATGACCTGACCGAAGATCACGCTGATCAGCGACACCAGCACGATCTTCTCGGCGAGGTTCGCATCGAGCACCCGCCAGTGCGCGCTGAGCAGCCAGGCCCTCTCGCGCGCCTCGTCGATGTTCTCGGGAAGCGGGTCCGCCGCGAGCCGGAGGGGGTGCTCCGGCGGACCCAGCACAGCATGTGCCCAGGCCCGCCCCGCCAGCACCAGGCCGACGGCGAGGAGGACCAGCACGACGAGGACGCCGGGCCGGTTCGAGACCGCCTCCGACCACGAGGCGTCCGCACTCACGCCGAAGAGCCGCTCCTTGACCTCGTCGGTGAAGTCGAGCTGTGCGACGTGGATCCAGTACTCCTGCGGCAGCTTGACGAAGATCCAGATCGCTGCGGCGGCGACGACGTAGAATCGCCCGCTGAAGCGCTCCGGGGACCATCGGGTCCGCACGAGCTCGTAGAAGATGAAGAAGTACTCGAAGGTGTTGGGGAAGATCAGCAGCAGCGTCCGCCACCCGGTGAGCTCGAACGCCGTGACCCCGACGAGGCGGTAGTAGAAGAGGAACCGGGCGGTGCGGGCAGCGGTCGGCTGGGTCCAGTTCCGCAGGACGCTGAGCATCGCGACCGTGAGGTAGAAGATGTCGAGCGACTTGTCGATCCCCTGGTATCTCGTCAGGTCGAGGTTGCTGAAGCTCGCGAAGATGTCACGGTCGACGGCGTCCAGCACCAGCGCCGTGACGATCGCCGGCAGCGGGAACTTCGGGATGAAGAGCGGGGTGACGAACCGGGCCAGCACCACGGCCGCGAAGACGATGTCACCCGTGGTTGCCGCGTCCATCTACTCGCTCCCGGGGGATGCGGCGCGGTCCAGCGCCTCGAGGGCCAGCTTCCGGCCGAGCGGGATCATCTCCGCGGCCTTGTGGAAGTCGAGCGCCCGGCAGGCGT
>DATGYO010000154.1:0-2139 GCA_035297905.1 Nocardioidaceae bacterium | reverse complement strand
CGGCAGTGTTACCCGTCACCCGATATCGATATCGCCCGTACAGACCACTGGGACAACGGCCTCGACGGGTGTTCAGGGTGACACCCGTCGAGGCCACGTCCTTGGAGGGACAGCCCCGGCTGCAATCTCCGCTTCCCAACGAAGGCCCCGCCGCCCGACCCGGGCCGCTCGGGGGAAAGCGGCCACAGGGTCGGGCGCGGGGTTCCCTCCCAGGAAGAAACCGTTCCGGGCCGTGAATTCGTTACAGGGGTGTAAGTCAGCCGCTCACCACCGCCGTCCCGACGACTCGTCGGGGTGAGCCCCGATGGGCTATGGCCTCCCCCTCCGGCCGCTGGGAGGATCGCAGGCGTCGCACCCACTGCACCGTAAGGGGACCTGTCTCACAGAGGAGGGTGCAATGGCCGACAGAGTCGTTGACAGGCGGATGCTTCTTCGAGGTGCTGGCGTCGCCGGCGCAAGTGCCATCGGCGCAACTGCTTGGGCGTCCACCGCCCGCGCCGCAGACCGAAACCGCAACGGCGACAACGACGTCACCGGTTCCTGGGTCATCGTCCACAGGGACGACCCGCCTGCCCCGCCGGAGCGGGCCACCGCGGTGATCGCTTTCGCCGAGGGCGGCGTCCTCATCACCCAGGACATCGCTCCGCTCGCCGCGGCCGGCCTCGGGGCGTGGAGCCGCGAGCACGACAAGGTCAAGGTGGACTTCTGGACGGGTGCCCCCGGCGAGAAAGGTTCACCAGCAGTAGCGATCGAGGTCAAGGCGCGCGGCACGGTCGACCACGACAAGATGTCGGGGACCTATACCTTCACCGTGCACGCTGCGAAGAACCTGAAGAAGGTGCTTCAGAGGGGGACGGGCAAGTTCGAGGGTCATCGCCTCGAGGCTTAAGGTCCGTCCTGCCGCAATCGGTCACTCCCGCGGCGCCGGGCTCACCCAGGTCGTGCAGCTGCACTCGAGTCACGAGCCTCCGCAGCCGCGCGACCCATCAGACCGAGACCGCTCGGTCCTCGGCGCCAGGGCACGGTCCCCTCGATCTCGATCTCGAGGGAGAAGCTGAGGAACGTTCGGATCAGCACGATCAGACCGAGCACGGCGACGTTCTCGAGGGTCGTGGCAACTGCCACCGTCTTGATCAGATCCGCCGCAACGAGCACCTCCAGCCCCAGGAGCAGGACGCCCCCGAACGACGACCGCAGCACGCGGTACGCCGTGGACCCCTCCCCTGACCGCCGCCAGACGATCGCCGAAAGAACCAGGGACCAGACCCCGCCGACGACCAGCACCGCAGCGCCGAAGGCTTCGAATGCCTGCGCCACGTGCTCCATGACCTCGACGAAGGTCACCGCCCCTCCTCCCGGCCGACATCGGCGGACGCGGTTCTCCTCAGGCTCCCACGGTCGGCGGGATCAGGTTGCGCAAACCGCACTTCACGCCGGCGAGCCGCAAGCCGTGCTCAGAGGTTGTCGCGAAGGTACGCCGGGGTGCCGACCACGATCTTGGTCCGCTGTGCGGGGTCGACCCATCGCGCCAGCCAGCTCACGTCGCGGGTCGGCATCGAGACCCAGCCGGTGCGGCCGACCCTCCGGCCGGAGTGGATGAGGAAGCTGCCTCGACGTACGTCGGCGGGAACCCTCGCCATCGACTGCTTGCGCTTCGGCGCCCAGTAGACCTTCTGCGGAAGGTTGAAGCCGAGCACCACTCCTCGGTCGAAGGATCCGGGATAGTCCCCGAAGACCACCTCTCTGGAGCGCCGCCACGTCGCGCCGCGAGAGCGGATCGGCTGGAGGATGTTGTAGGTCCTCCTGGACCGGGGGTCCATCGACCATCGATCGTCCGCATCGAGGCGTCGGTACCGGAGCGCGCCGCCCTGGTCGGGGCGCACGCCGAAGGAGCTCGCGACCGGATACACGCCGGCGGGGGTGGTCCCAGCGAGTCGCCGGTCCGTCATCACCGACAGCCCCGAGGCGCCCAGCGCGACCCGGACCGGCCCACGCACCGCCCGCCAGGTCAGGTCCCGCTTCTGCCAGGCCACGGCTACGCCGTGAGTCGCGCCCCAGCGCGGTGCGGTCACGGTGACGATCTGCTTGGCCCCGCCCATGGTGCCGAGCTCGTCGGGATGGACCGGCCCCTGAGCCGGT
>DATGYO010000153.1:0-50253 GCA_035297905.1 Nocardioidaceae bacterium | reverse complement strand
GGCTGCCGCGTCGGCTGCCCGCCGGCTCGAGAACAAGCCGAGCGTCCGCCCTTCCGCGGCGTCCACGAGGTCGGCGATCTCGTCGATCTGGGCGGGCCCGAGGCCGTCACGGCCCGGCTGCGGCAGGTGCCTGGCGACGTAGAGGATGCCCTGCCGCCCGTAGTCGAAAGGCGACCCAACGTCGATGCCGCGCCACGGCAGCGAGTCGTCGTCCGGGTCGGCCCCGGTGGGCGCCTCCGCGGCAGAGGGCTCCACCTCGATCGAGTGGTCGACGCGTTCGCTCGGCTTGAGCCCGATGCTGGTCGCGACCGAGTTGAAGTCGCCGCCGAGCATGAGCGTCGCCGAGGTGAACACCACGGTCTTGTCGTGCAGCAGCTTGTCGCGCAGCGGCCCCCACACCTGCAGGGGCGCGACGTGGATCCGGTTGCCGCCTCGGGCAGCCTCCCGCTCGCTGACCCAGAGCACGTCGGATTCCGAGTTGGCCGCCATCCGCTCGGCGGTCTTGAAGATCTCCTGGACCCAGCCACGTGCCTGCGTCCGTCCCGCGTCAGCGTCTCCTGCGGGACCTCCGGACTCCTTGGGGAACGCCGAGATCAGCGCCCGCGCCGAGTCACGCACCAGCAACAGCGCGTCGGAGAGCGCGACCGGAAGCGAGTCGACTCGGCCGGGGCCGGCCTCGTCGAGGCCGTCGCGGAGTGCGTCGGCGGCGTCGGCGAGCTCGTCGGCCTCCTGGCCGTCGATGTGCTTCTGCGACCGTCGGGCGGCGCGTTCGATGTCAGCCACTGACAGCTCGTCCGTCGCGGCCTGGGTCACCCGGGACGACAGCTCGTGGGCCTCGTCGATGACCACGGCGTCGTACTCCGGGATCATCGGGACGCCCTCGATCGCGTCGATCGCGAGCAGTGAGTGGTTGGTGACGATCAGCTGGGACTGGGCCGCTCGTTCCTTCGCCCGCTCGGCGAAGCACTCGAGCGCGTAGGGGCACCTCGTCGCCCCCAGGCACTCCCGGTGGGTCACCGAGACCTGGCGCCACACCCGGTCGGTGTGCTTGGGCGCGGCGTCCCGGTCCCCGGCGCCCCCGCGCTCGGACTCCTCCTCGGCCCAGGAGCGGAGGGCGAGGACCTCTGCGCCCATCGACCCCTCGGGCATGTCGACGAGGACGCCCTGGTCGTCGGGCACGCCCTCCCGGATCCGGTGGAGGCAGGCGTAATTGGAGCGGCCCTTGAGCACGGCGTACGTCGCCTTGTCGCCCAGCTCGTCGCCGACCGCGTCCAGCAGCGCCGGGATGTCGCGCTCGACGAGCTGGTGCTGAAGGGCCAGGGTGGCCGTCGCGACGACGACCCGACGGTCGTGGAGCAGCGCCGGCACGAGGTAGCCGAGCGACTTGCCCGTGCCGGTGCCGGCCTGGACGAGCAGGTGCTCCCCGGTCGCCATGGCACGGCCGACCGCCTCGGCCATCTGGATCTGGCCCGGGCGCTGTTGCCCGCCGAGCGCCTCGACGGCGCCGGCGAGCACGTGCTTCACGGTCGGGGAGGTCTCAGGCACCGAAGAACCCTAACTGTTCGGACCGACAGTCGTTGACCGCTCTCCACACGTTCGACGCGTCCGCCCCACTTCCCAAGTGTTCTGGACGCATCCCACGCGGTATGCCGCTTGTGATGCGTCCATAACCCCGCGTTACAGCAACTCGAGGCCGGACCACCGCGCCGCGTTACAGCAGGCGGAGGTCAGACCACGGCCCCGGAGTCCTGCGGGCTGCGTGCGACCTTCTTCTTCTTGGCCTCCGCCTTCGGCAGCGGCCACCTCTCGTGCATGAGAAGCGACAGCGGCGTCGCGACGAACACCGACGAGTAGGTACCGATGATCAGTCCGACCAGCAGCGCGACCGCGAAGTCCTGCAGCGACTCGCCCCCGAGGAACGCGAGCGCCGCGAGGATGAACATCGCGCCGAGGCCGGTGTTCACGGTTCGCGGCATGGTGTCGATCGCCGCCTGGTTGGCCACCTTCGCCAGGTCACGTGTCTTGCTCGTCTGCCACTGCTCCCGGATCCGGTCGAAGACCACGACCGAGTCGTTGACGGACAGACCGATGATCGTGAGGGCCGCGGCCAGGAACAGACCGTCGATCGGTTTCCCGAGCCACGCGAACAGACCGGTCACGATGATCACGTCGTGGAACATCGCGAGCACCGCCGAGAGACCGATCGTCCACTTGAACCGGATCGCGAGGTAGAGCATCTGCACGATCAGGGCGATCCCGAACGCGATCAGCGCCTTGTTGCGCAGCTCCTGACCGAGGCTCGGACCGATCAGCTCGTCGCGCTGCTTCGTCGCGCCCTTGGCCGCCTTACCGAGCGCGTTCTCGATCTGGACCTGTTGGTCGTTGCTGATCTGCTCGGTGCGGACGGAGATGTTGCTCTCGTTGGTCTTCTGCACCACGGCTGTCGGGAAGCCGGCGTCCGAGACGACCTTGCGGGCCTGCTCGGCGCTGATCGGCGCACCCGTGGAGTACTCCATCAGCCGGCCACCGGTGAACTCCACACCGAGGTCCATGCCCTTGCCGAAGATCCCGGCCAGGGCGACGATCAGTGCGACCGACGTGAGGGAGAGCCAGAGCTTGCGGCGACCCATGATGTCGGGGTTCTTGCGGCGGAGCCAGTCACGCACGCGACCCGTGTGGTCGATACCGCTCAGCTTCGGGTGCCGCTGCATCCACTTGGTGCCCGCGACCTGCTCGGTGAGCACGCGCGCGATCACCAGCGACGAGATCATCGAGGCGAGCACACCGATGGACAGGGTGACGCCGAAGCCCTTGACCGGCCCGGAGGCCAGGAAGAACAGCAGCGCCGCCGCGAGCAGCGTCGTCATGTTGCTGTCGATGATCGCCGACCACGCCTTGTTGTAGCCGATGGTGAGAGAGCGTGCGAGCCCGGTCTTCTCGGAGGCGGTGAACTCCTCCTTGGCTCTCTCGAAGATAAGCACGTTGGCGTCGATCGCCATACCGATCGCCAGCACGAAGCCGGCGAGGCCGGGAAGGGTCAGCGTGGAGCCGAGGACGACGAGTGCCGCATAGGAGATGACGGCGTACGTCGCCAGGGCGACCGTCGCGAGCATGCCCATCACCCGGTAGATGAAGATGATGAACACGCCGGTGATGACCAGGCCGATCACACCCGCCGTCGCGGAGGCCTTGATGGCGTCGGCGCCCAGCGTGGGACCGACGGTCCGCTTCTCGATGATGTGCACCGGCACCGGGAGGGCGCCGCCCTCGATCAGGATCGAGAGGTTCTTGGCTTCCTCCGGCGTGAAGTTGCCCGTGATCTGGGTCGAGCCGCCGGGCATGCCGACGCCGCACTGGATGTCCTGCACGACCTCGGGCGAGGAGATGATGTCCTTGTCGAGGACGATCGCGATGCGTCGGCCGGGCGACCCCATCGGCTGACAGGCCGCCTGCGAGGTCAGCTTCCGCCAGGCGGCGCGGCCCTCCGAGCCCTTGAAGTCGACGGTGACGAACCAGCCGGTGCCCTGCTGGGGGTCGTTCCCGGGGTTCGAAGCGGAGACGAGGTCGCCCGGGACGGCGACCGGACCGAGGACGAGGCGCTGCCCGGACTCGTCGGCGAGGATCGTCTGCCCCTCCTTGGGCTTGTCCTTGGGACCGGCCACACCGACGACGGGGTGGAAGCTCAGCTGCGCCGTCTTGCCGATGACGCTCTCCGCCTTGCGCGGGTCCTGGAGGCCGGGAAGCTCCACGATGATGCGGTTGGAGCCGGCGCGCGCCAGCGTGGGCTCCGAGACACCGAGCGCGTCGACACGCCCTCGGAGCACCTCGAGAGTCCGGTCCGTCGACTCGGCGTCGGCCTTGACCGTAGGCGAGTCACGGGTCTCCAGGACGATCTGGGTGCCGCCCTTCAGGTCGAGGCCGAGGCGCGGTGTTGCGGAGACTGCGACGGCGATGGACCCACCGAGAATGAGCAGCGCCAAAACGAGGCGCACGAGTGCGGCACGAGACATAAGTCCTATCGTCCCCTATGCCCGGTCCTCCCCCAACGGCGCCCCGCCGCCTATGGACCAGTTCGGAAAAGTTTGGGTAATCCCAGGACAGCACGCCGCGGCCCTGTTCCCAACCCGCGGTATGTACCTCTACGTTGTCGGCAGGAGGGATCCACTTCCTGAGGAGGTTTGGCCGATGACCACAATTCAAGACCGCCTGTTCGCTGGTCGCGCCGTCCGCGCAGCACAGGCGCAGGAGGAGCTCGCGCGAAGCCTGCGTCCAGCGCCGGAGATCCCGTCCCAACGCCGCAGGCGCGAAGGCTCGGCCCCGAAGCTCAGCGTCGTCACGCCCGAGCCCTCCTGAGCACCAGACAGCAAGAGTGGCCGATGGCGGCACGATCTGCCCTTGCAGACGTGTCGCCATCGGCCACTTCTGGTTGAGTCGAGCCTCCAGCAGGCTCCTTGGGGCGTGAACAGGGCAAGTGGTCGATGGTGGCACGATCTGCTCTCGCAGACGTGTCGCCATCGACCACTTTCGACCTGGAGTGTCGCTATGTGCCGCTGAGCGGCGTGCCGCTCGCCCGGGTCAGGCGGTTGCCGCCGAGGTGAGGTACGGCGTCAGCTCACCGGCCAGGTCGGCATGGACACGGCCGTGCACGACGGTGCCGTCGCCGGTGTGCTCGATCCGCTCGACCTCGCCCTGCTCGTGGATCCGGTTGAGCAGGTCTCCGCGGTCGTAGGGCAGCAGCGCCTCGAACGCGATTCCCGGACGGGGTAGGTCCGCCTCGACCGCGAGCAGCGCCTCGGAGACGCCCTCGCCCGTCTTGGCCGAGACCACGACGGAGTGCGGCTCCCGTTGGCGCAGGCGGGCGATCACCATGGGGTCGGCGACGTCGGCCTTGTTGATCACGATCAGCTCGGGCACCTTGTCCGCGCCGATCTCGGCGAACACCTCGCGCACCGCGGCGATCTGTCCCTCGGGGTCCGGGTGCGAGCCGTCGACGACGTGGAGGATCAGGTCCGAGTCGGCGACCTCCTCCAGCGTCGAGCGGAAGGCCTCGACGAGCTGATGGGGCAGGTGGCGGACGAAGCCGACCGTGTCGGACATGGTGTAGATGCGGCCGTCGGAGGTCGTCGTACGCCGAGTGGTCGGGTCGAGGGTCGCGAACAGCGCGTTCTCGACGAGCACCCCGGCGTCCGTGAGCCGGTTCAGCAGTGACGACTTGCCCGCGTTCGTGTAGCCGGCGATGGCCACCGACGGGATCTCGTGACGCTTGCGCTCCGAGCGCTTCGTGTCACGGGTGGTCCTCATGTGCGAGAGCTCGCGACGCAGCTTGGCGATCTTGGTGTTGATCCGCCGCCGGTCGGTCTCGATCTTGGTCTCACCGGGACCACGACCACCGATACCGCCGCCTTGCGAACCGACACGTCCACCGGCCTGGCGCGAGAGGTTGCCACCCCAGCCACGCAGGCGCTGCTTCATGTAGTTCAGCTGCGCGAGCTCGACCTGGGCCTGGCCCTCACGCGACTTCGCGTGCTGGGCGAAGATGTCGAGGATGAGCGCGGTGCGGTCGACGACCTTCACCTTGACGCGGTCCTCGAGGTTCCTCAGCTGCGAGGGCGCGAGCTCACCGTCACAGATGACGGTGTCGGCCCCGCTGGACTGGACGATCTCGCGCAAGCCGTCGACCTTGCCGCGACCGATGAAGGTGGCCGGGTCTGGCTTCTGGCGGCGCTGGTAGATGGCGTCGAGCACCTGGGAGCCGGCGGTCTCGGCGAGGAGAGCGAGCTCGGCCATGGAGTTCTCGGCGTCGTCCACGGACCCCTCGGTCCACACACCGACCAGCACGACACGCTCGAGACGGAGCTGGCGGTACTCGACCTCGGTGATGTCCTCGAGCTCGGTGGACAGCCCCATCACGCGGCGTAGGGCGTGGCGCTCGGCGAGGTCGAGGTCGCCTGTGCTCTCCTCCGGGTCCTCGCCCCAGCCGGCGGTCTCCTCGAGCTCGGCGTCTAGGTCGAAGTCGACGGGCTCGTCGACCGGGCGGACGGGGTCTGCTTCGTAGGCGGCCTCGTAGGCCTTCTGAGATTCAGTCATATTCACCTGAGAGAACAACGATGGAGCCGGATATCTTCCGGACGACCTCTCGATGCTCGCACGCGCTACGTACCCCCAGCGAACGATTTAGACACTTCGCCCCGGGCCACGAGGACCGCGGGTCCGGTGAGGAGCACATGGTTGTCGTCGTTCCAGGTGATGCGCAGCCGCCCGCCCGGGACGTCCACCTGGTACGTCGTACCGCGGCCTGCCCCGTCGGCGAGGGCGCTCGCCACCATGACCGCACACGCCCCCGTGCCGCAGGACCTCGTCTCGCCAGAGCCGCGCTCGTGCACCCGCATGGCCACGTGCCGCTCAGCCCTGCGGACGACGAACTCGACGTTCACGCCCTCGGGGTAGGTCGCCCGGTCGTAGGCGGGGCTGTCCAGCAGCGGGCCGGCGTCGTCGAGGGAGTCCACGAAGGCGACGGCGTGGGGGTTGCCCATGCCGATGTTCGCCGCCGGCCAGCTGCGCTCACCCACGCTGACCTTCGTCTCGTCCAGGAGCGTCGGCTCCCCCATGTCGACGGTGACCTGCGCGTCGGCCTCGAAGGTGACTCTCTTGATGCCTGCGCGGGTGCCGATCGGCAGCGGACGACTCGTGTCCACGCCCTCGTGCTCGGCGAGGTATCGCGCGAAGACGCGCACCCCGTTGCCGCACATCTCGGAGACCGAGCCGTCGGAGTTGCGGTAGTCCATGAACCACTCGGCCTCATCGCGTGTCGCGAAGGCTGCCGGGTCGTCGTACGCCGTCGTGCGGACCACCCGGATGACGCCGTCGCCACCGATCCCCGCACGGCGGTCGCACAGCGCGGCGACAAGCTCTGGGGCGAGCTCGCCATGCACGCTTCCGTCAGGGTCCGGCAGGAGCACGAAGTCGTTCTCGGTGCCGTGACCCTTCACGAACGGGAAGGTGTCGGGGCTCGTGTGAGGCACGCATCCAGCCTATCGGGGCGAGTCGTCTCCGAAACTGTCGGCGAGGGGACCTACCGTTTCAGGCATGGAGAACAAATCGGAGATGCTGATGCTGACCGGGGTCGTCGCGTTCTGCGACGAGTGTGGCGACGAATGCCTCTTCGTCCCGGTCGAGGAGGGCTGCCAGGTCGACGGGTGTGAGTACTGCTGCACCCGCTGCGACGCTGCGGTGTTCCTGCTCGAGGTGCTGGAGAACACCGGAGCCTCACACCGCAGCGTCGCCTAGGAGTCAGCGGGCGCGCCTCACCACCAGGGCGGAGCCGCCCCCACGTCGCTTGGGTTCGGCGACCGCGATGAGCCGTCCGTGCCTGCCGAACTCGATGGCCGTCGCGGCACCGATCTCCGCGGCGCTGGTGAACTTGTCGCCCGATGGCTGGAGGTCGTGTCCGTAGGCCTCGAGCGCTGTTCCGTACTTGTCGATGAAGGCCGGCTCTGCCGAGACCGACGGCGTGTTGCGCTGGGAGGCGCGCGGCGCCGCGATCGCCTTGGGCAGGCTCATCGCCCGGTCGATCCGGTTGAACAGCATCTGGGTCACCGTCGTGATGATCGTCGACCCACCGGGAGAGCCCAGCGCGAGGAACGGCCTGCCGTTGCGCAGCACGATCGTCGGGGACATCGAGGACCGCGGCCGCTTGCCGCCCTGGATCCGGTTGGGATCCTTGCGGTCCCACTTCGCCGAGAAGTCGGTGAGCTCGTTGTTGAGCAGGAAACCGCGACCCGGCACCAGCATCCCGGAGCCGCCGGTCTGCTCGATGGTCAGCGTGTACTCCACGACGTTGCCCCAGCGGTCAGCCACCGTGAGGTTGCTGGTCTCGACGTTCTCGTGATCCTCGGTCGAGGTCCTCCGCGCCGTGCCCGCGTCACACGTGCCGTCGTAGCTGTTCACGTCCCCGGCCGTGGTCGGCTTGGTCATCGCCTTGTCGGGGTTGATCTGGCAGGCCCGCTCGGCGGCGTACTTGTCCGACAGCAGGTCCTTCAGCGGTACGTCGACGAACGCCTTGTCACCGACGTAGGCGCCGCGGTCGGCGAAGGCCAGCGCGGTCGACTCGAAGTAGTGGTGCAGGGCGCGGGCGTCGTCAGGCATCGCCGACTTGTCGAGGCGGAACCGTTCCATGATGTTGAGCGCCTCCCCGACCGTCGACCCGCCCGAGGACGAGGGAGCCATGCCGTAGACGTCGTTGCCGCGGTACCTCATGTGCGTCGGCGCCTGCACCTTTGCCTCGTAGGCGGCGAGGTCCCGGGGCTTCATGTAGCCCGGCATCACGGGCAGCTTGGTGCGGGGGTTCTTCGGCGGGTGCTGCACGACGCGAGCGATCTGCCGGGCGAGACGACCTTCGTAGAAGGCGTCCATGCCACGTCGACCGAGCATCCGGTAGGTCTTGGCCAGGGCCTCGTTCTTGAAGACCGAGCCCACCTTCGGGGCGTCACCGCCTGGAAGGAAGAGCCTCGGGGTGGTCGTGTAGGCGCGGAACCGCTGCTTGTTGTCGAGGGTCTGCTGCCGGAACGTCTTGTCCACGACGAATCCGCGGTCGGCGAGCCGGGCGGCCGGGTTCAACGCGTCACGCAGCGAGTAGGTGCCCCACCTCCGCAGGGCCTTGCTCCAGGTCGCCGGCGTTCCAGGGACCCCGACGGAGACTCCGCTCGTCACGAGCTCGGGGGTGAAGTTGTACGGCTCACCGGTCTGGGGGTCGATGAACGCGTCGTGCGGCATCTTCCTGGGCGCGGTCTCCCGACCGTCGATGGTGCGGACCTTGCCGGTCTTCGCGTTGTAGTAGACGAAGTAGCCGCCGCCTCCGAGGCCAGCGCTGTAGGGCTCGGTGACGCCGAGCGCGGCGGCTGTTGCCACGGCGGCGTCAACTGCGTTGCCTCCGCGCTTGAGCACGCGCAGGCCGATCTTGGAGGCTTCCGGGTCCACCGAGGTGACGGCTCCCCCGTAGCCGACACTGGTGGGGATCTTGGCCGGCGGCCGCGGCCGCGCATCGGCCGGCGCAGAGACGCCGAGCCCTGCCGTGGTGACGCCGAGCCCTGCGGCGACCACCACGCCCAGAGCCCGCCGCGAAATGGGTTGAGTCATGCTTTTCCTCCCGATACGGACGAAGAGTTCCTGCCTATCACTCCAGGACGGCGGAGGTAAGCCCTGCCGCTGCTGCTCGTCGGCATCGACGGCTCCCTCGTCGACCGCACCGCGGACCTGCACGGTTGGGGCGAAAGGCACGTGCCGGTACCCGTCACTCCGGCGGTTCATCCGTCGTGGCGCCGGTCGGCCCCGTGGGTCTCGGCCCCCTGGTGCTCAGTCAGCCACCGGCTGCCGAAGGGCGGCCAGAGCCTTGGCCACCCGGTCCGGATCGTCCCAGGCCACCCAGGTGATGCGCGGGTCCTTGCGGAACCAGCTGTCCTGCCGCCGCGCGAACCTCCGCGTGCCCGCGATCGTCAGCTCCCTGGCCTGCTCCTCGGTGATCCGGCCGTCGAGGAAGGCCAGCACCTGCTGGTAGCCGAGGGCGCGGTTGGCGGTCCGGCCCTCGCGCAGCCCGCGCTCGGAGAGCTGTCGTACCTCCTCGACAAGCCCCGCCTCCCACATGCGCTCGACCCGAAGCGCGATCCGCTCGTCGAGGATCGGACGGGGGATGTCGACGCCGATCTGGTGAGCGTCCTCGACCTCGTAGCGCAGCTCCGGGAGGCTCGCGCCGAAGGGCCGTCCCGTGATGGCGATGACCTCCAACGCCCGGACGATCCTGCGGCCGTTGGTCGGGATGATCCTCGCCGCTGCGTCCGCGTCGACCGCGGTGAGCCGGCGGTGCATCGCCTCGGGACCGACCTCGGCGAGCTCCTGCTCCAGCTGATGACGGACCGCGGGGTCGGTCCCGGGGAACTCGAAACGGTCCAGGATCGCTCGCGTGTAGAGAGCAGACCCGCCGACCAGGACCGGCGTCACGCCGCGGGCGCGGCAGTCGGCGATCACCTCACGGGCCCAGCGCTGGAACTCCGCCACCGTGGCCGGCTCGGTGACCTCGAGCAGGTCGAGCAGGTGGTGCGGGATGCCCCGTCGCTCCGCCACGGGCAGCTTGGCCGTGCCGATGTCCATGCCGCGGTACACCTGCATGGAGTCGGTGTTGACGACCTCGCCGTCGAGGGCCTCGGCGAGGTCCAGCGAGAGCTCCGACTTCCCCGCCGCGGTCGGCCCGACCACCGCCACCACCGGGGGCCTGGGAGACGGCTGGTCGGGCGCGTGGGTCATGGCACAGAGTCTCCCAAACCGGTCGGCCCCTCGGTTTGCCGCGGGGCCTGTCGGGTACGCGCCCGGCATGGCAGCATCAGACGAGACCGCAGGTGGCAACGCGTCCGAGGACAACGAGACCACGAAGCCGGGACCGCCGAACCCCCAGGGATCGAGCGGGCTCGACACTCCGAGTCCTCCTGGCGGCCCGCTGCGCAGCGACGCGCCGTCTGGCGCGGTGCCGCCGGGCGGCCCTGGGACACCCGCCCAGCCCGGCGAGCCGAAGGAGGTCAAGCGACCCGAACACCCGGTCGCCGAGCCAGGCGCGGCCGACACCCCGTCGACTCGGCTCGATGACGAGGAGAATGCGCAGAGCTCGCAGCGCGAGCCGTCCGACGACTCCGGCAGCGAGTAGCCGACCGCGCAGGCGACCGACCCGTCCTATCTAGGAGGAGCACGATGAGCACCAGCCCGGAGGATTACCAGGCCAGCGGCGAGGAAGACGAGTCCCCGGACACCGGCACGGAGTACAACCGCGCCACCGGTGAGCCTGAGGTGACTCCGCACGACCGTGAGCTCGCCGAGGAGGCCGCCGAGGCCGGTAACCCGAACGCCGCCTCCTCGGCGGGTCTCGAGGGCGACATGGGGATCAGCAGCGAGCGCACCGGCCCGCAGGACGAGACCAGCACCGACGGGCTCGGCGACCTCGAGGACTTCTCACGACGCACGGTCGGCACGACCGATCAGCGCACCCACGGCTCCACGCCGACCACCGAGGCCGGTGACCCGGATGAGCCCGAGCGCGCCGTCGGCGAGCAGAACACCGCCGAGGTGCCCGCCCACGAGCTGGGCAACAAGAACCCGGGGCACTCGGGCCACTGACCCCAAGGCAGCACCAGGCGCAGACGAGCGCGAGCGCGCTCAGTGCCACAGTTCAGGGCCTCAGTTCACGGCCACAGTAGGGTGCGGGCATGACCGACAGGTTCGTCGTCGTGCCCGCTTCCTATGTCCTGTTCCTCCGCGAGGTCGAGCCAGGCCGACGTGAGGTGCTCCTGCAGCTACGCGAGGGCACCGGCTACATGGACGACCACTGGGCCACCGCCGCCGCCGGACACGTCGAGCGAGGCGAGTCGGTGTTCGAAGCGGCGGCGCGAGAGGCGTCCGAGGAGCTCGGCGTCACCGACCTCGAGCTCAGGCCGTTGTGCGCGATGCACCGCACCGGCGCCACCGGCGACCCGATCGACGAGCGCGTCGACTACTTCCTCCTCGCGGTGGCCTGGTCCGGCAAGCCCCGGATCATCGAGCCCGACAAGTGCGCCGACCTGCGATGGTTCGGGCTGGACGAGCTCCCGACGCCCGTCGTACCGCATGAGCTGCAGGTCATCGAGGCTCTGCGCGACGGGACGCTCCAGCCGATCGTGACCCACGGCTTCTGACGGACGCCGGCGGACGGGCCTTGCGGCCCTGACAGCACTCGCCGCCGAGGCGCAGGCTGGGAGCATGAGGCACGAAGCCCTGCTGCGCCCTTCGCTGACCAGGCGGGGTGCGGCGACACTCCGGTCGTGGGTCGGCGAGGGGCTGGTCCCGGACAGGCAGGCGTTCCTGGCGGATGTGCGGAGGCACTACTGGCGGGCGGCTGCACGGACGGCCTGGCCGCCCCGGCTGGCGCTGCAGCTGCACCTGGTCTTCTCCGCCCTCCCGGGCGCTGCGGTGTACGGCGCGCTGCGTGACCGCGGCTGGGACCAGGAGCCGGCCGTGGAAGCCGTCGCGAAGGTCATCGAGTCCCGTGCAAGGCGCGACCGGGCGCGTCTCGAGCGCCTCGCCCGGGTGCGACCGCTCCGCGCGGCGTTCCTCCCGGCCGCCCAGCTGATCACGGAGGTGGGCTTCCCCTTCCCCGGCTGGGAGACGCGTTGGCGGCAGCTGTCGAGCGGCGTCGTCGCCTTCGACATGACCCGTTGCTACCTCCTCGACACGTTCACGCGACTGGGCGTCCCTGAGATCACACGCGCCTACTGCGCTGCCGACGACGTGCTCTACAGCGACCTCTGCCCGCAGCTACGCTGGCTCCGGAAAGGCACGCTGGCCACCGGGGCTCCCGTCTGTGACTTCCGCTTCGAGCGGGTCGAGGACCGCGTGGCCGAGCGAGCCGCGCGCTAGATCGCCCTAGAGACTGCAGCCACCCGTCGACGCGGGGAGCGGGTCCGGCACCCCGACGGTCGGCAGCCCGAGCATGACGCCCGGACCCTGCTCGGGGGCGACGTTGCGGAGCGCCCAGGCGTCGCCGGCCCGGGTCCGGCGTACCGCCACCACCGGCGCGTCCGAGACCAGATGGTGCGGGGCCGCCCTGGTCACCGTCACCTCGACCATGTCGCCCGGGCGTACGTCGGCCGGCTGCCCGTCGCCGTCGACGGCCGTGAAGTGCACGAGGCGGTTGTCGCGCGCGCGGCCGGTGAGCCGGTGGGTCTGGACGTCCTTGCGCCCCTCTCCCTCGGACACGAGAAGCTCGACCGTGCGGCCGACAAGCAGCTTGTTCTCGTCCCAGGCGATGTCGTTGACCAGCTCGACGAGCCGTTCGTAACGGTCCTGCACGACCCCGCGCGGGACCTGGTCCTCGAGCACTGCGGCCGGGGTGCCGGGACGCTTGGAGTACTGGAACGTGAACGCCCCCGAGAAGCGTGCCTGCTCGACGACCTTCATCGTCTCGAGGAAGTCCTCCTCGGTCTCGCCCGGGAAGCCGACGATGATGTCGGTCGTGATCGCGGCCTCCGGCATCGCCGCCCGCACCCGGTCGATGATCCCCAGGAACTTCGCCTGCCGGTAGGACCGCCGCATGTCCTTGAGCACCTTGTCCGAGCCCGACTGAAGCGGCATGTGCAGCTGCGGCATCACGTTGTGCGTCTCCGCCATCGCGGCGATCACGTCGTCGGTGAAGTCCTTCGGGTGCGGGCTCGTGAAGCGGACCCGCTCGAGACCCTCGATCTCGCCACAGGCGCGGAGCAGCTTTCCGAACGCGAAGCGGTCGCCGAACTCGACACCATAGGAGTTCACGTTCTGGCCCAGCAGCGTCACCTCGGTCACGCCCTCGGCGACCAGAGCCTCGATCTCGGCCAGGATCTCGCCGGGGCGGCGGTCCTTCTCCTTGCCGCGCAGGCTCGGGACGATGCAGAACGTGCAGGTGTTGTTGCAGCCGACCGAGATCGAGACCCAGGCGGCGTAGGCGGACTCACGCTTGGTCGGCAGGGTGGAGGGGAAGACCTCGAGCGACTCGAGGATCTCGACCTGGGCCTCCTCCTGCACCCGCGCTCGCTCCAGCAGCACCGGCAATGAGCCGATGTTGTGGGTGCCGAAGACCACGTCGACCCACGGCGCCCTCCGGGTGATCTCGCCGCGGTCCTTCTGGGCGAGGCAGCCACCGACCGCGATCTGCATGCCGGGGTTCGCGGCCTTGATCGGGGCGAGGTGGCCGAGGTTGCCGTAGAGCTTGTTGTCGGCGTTCTCCCGCACCGCGCAGGTGTTGAAGACCACGACATCCGCCTGCCCGTCCTGGGACGCACGGACGTAGCCGGCGTCCTCGAGCAGGCCGGTGAGGCGCTCGGAGTCGTGGACGTTCATCTGGCAGCCGTACGTGCGCACCTCGTAGGTGCGCGGGGCTGCGGGGGCGGTCCCACTGGGAGGCAGAGTGCGAGCAGACATAACGCGTCAAGGGTACGGCGACGGGGACCCCGTCAAGAAACCGGCGACGCGCTGGCGGGAGCCTGAGCCGCCGCACTCCGGAGGTCGCGCGTCGAGGAGCTACTTCGGCTGCATCCGGATGCCGCCGTCGACCCGGATCGTCTCGCCGTTGAGGTAGCTGTTGGTCACCGCCTCGACCACCATCGAGGCGAGCTCGCCCGGCTTGCCGAGGCGCTTGGGGAAGAGCACGCCACGCTCCAGGCCGGCCTTGAACTGCTCGCTGGCCTCCCCCTCGCCGTAGATCGGGGTGTCGATGAGACCCGGAGCAACCGTGTTCACCCGGATGCCGACGGCGGAGAGGTCGCGGGCGATCGGCAGGGTCATGCCGACGACGCCGCCCTTGGACGCCGAGTAGCTGGCCTGCCCGATCTGGCCGTCGAAGGCCGCGACCGAGGCGAGGTTCACGATCGCTCCTCGCTCGCCCGACTCGTCGAGCGGCTCGTTGCGGCTCATGGCGGTCGCGGCGATCCGGATGCAGTCGAACGTGCCGACCAGGTTGATCGCCACGACCTTCTTGAACGCGTCGAGGTCGGCTGCGGACTCGTAGGTTCCGTCCTTGCCGATCGTGCGCTGCGCCCAGCCGATACCGGCGGAGTTCACGAGGACCCGGAGCGGCCCGAGCTCCTGCGCGGCGTCGACGGCCGCGATGACCTCCTCGGTGCTGGTGACGTCCACCTTGACGAACCGTCCTCCGACGTCGGACGCGACCTGCTCGCCCTTGTCGGCCTGGAGGTCGGCCACGACGACCTTCGCTCCCCGCTCGGCGAGAAGGCGTACGACGGCCGCACCGATCCCAGAGGCCCCGCCCGTGACCACTGCGCTTGCACCTGTGATGTCCATGCGCCGCAGGATAGCGACCCGACTAGAACCGGTTACAAAGCGATCAGCCCCCGGAACCGAGGCCGGGGGCTGATCGTCATGCACACGGAGGCGAGGTCACTTCGGCTCGGCCTCGGACGCCTTGCTCATCGTCTTGGACTCACTGGCGACCTTCTTCGCCGTGGCCGGGTCCACGAGGGGCTCGGTCCCCGGCTGCGTGAGGTTCGTGTCGGTCGTGTCGGGGTTCTTGCCCTCGCCGACGGCCGGGATGCCGGACGGCGTCCGCACGTCCTCGTCGCTCTCGTTGGCCGCGAGCGCAGCGGCCGTCTTCGCGGTCTTCTTCGCGGTCTTCTTGGCAGGCAGCCTGTCGCCGGGGCTCGACTGAGGCGCCGCCGCCTTCTTGGCGGGAGCCTTCTTCGCTGTCTTCTTGGCGGTCTTCTTGGCCGGCTGCGCCGCGGTCTTCGTCGGGTCCTCCGCGACAGCCGCCTCGACCACCTCCGCCACGTCTGCGGGGCTGGCGGCGACCTTCTTGGCCGGAGCCTTCTTCGCGGCGGGGGCCTTCGCTGCTGGCGCCTTCTTCGCAGCGGGGGCCTTCTTCGCGGCCGGGGCCTTCTTGGCGGGCGCCTTGGTCGCCGCCGGCGCCTCGTCCACCAGAGCGTCGCCCTGCAATTTCTGCGGCGCCGCCGGCTTCTCGGCAACCTTCTTCACAGCCGGCGCCTTCTTCGCGACGGGCGCCTTCTTGGCGGGCTGGGTGCTCGCGGGCTCGTTGACGTCCGGCACCGCGCGGAGGCCCCCGGAGCCGGCCGTCTTTGCCTGCGGCGGCTCGGGCCTGACGGCTGCCGAGGAGTCAACCTTGGGCTTGCGCCGCCCAGCCCTGGCGATGACCGACCCGGCCACCGAACCAGCCACCGAAGTGGCCGTGTTGGCGGCGAGCTTGCCGATGGCGACCGTGCCCTTGGCCTGGTCCACCACCTTCCCAGCGGTGCCGACGGGGTTCCTCAAGGTGCTGAGCGCTGTCTCGGTGAGCTTCCCCACCGGGTTCTTGCGAGCCACGTCTATCCCTTTCGTCGATGACCTCGGGTCAGTTTCCTTCTTAACCGTATTGAAACGGTGGTGAGGCTCTTGTGTGTAGGCACTCACATGCCGGACTCGCTACGGTGTCGGGCATGACTGCTGCTGCCGGACATCCGTTGGTGGTGCTCGACCACGTCGACAAATGGTTCGGGTCCCTCCACGTGCTCCAGGACATCAACCTCTCGATCAACCGCGGCGAGGTCGTGGTGGTGATCGGCCCGTCCGGGTCCGGCAAGTCGACCCTGTGCCGCGCGATCAACCGCCTAGAGACCATCGACAAGGGGACCATCAGCCTCGACGGCCAGCCGCTCCCGCAAGAGGGCAAGGCGCTCGCGAACCTGCGCGCCGAGGTCGGGATGGTCTTCCAGTCCTTCAACCTCTTCGCCCACAAGACGATCCTCGAGAACGTCACGCTGGGCCCGATCAAGGTGCGCAAGCAGAACAAGCAGGAGGCCGAGAAGCGCGCCAGGGAGCTGCTGGAGCGGGTCGGTGTCGCGCACCAGGCTGAGAAGTACCCCGGTCAGCTCTCCGGCGGCCAGCAGCAACGCGTCGCGATCGCCCGAGCACTCGCCATGGAGCCGAAGGTGATGCTCTTCGACGAGCCGACCTCCGCCCTGGACCCGGAGATGATCAAGGAGGTCCTCGACGTCATGGTCGACCTCGCTCAGCGCGGCATGACCATGGTCGTGGTCACCCACGAGATGGGCTTCGCGCGTACGGCGGCCAACCGGGTCGTGTTCATGTCCGACGGACAGATCGTCGAGGAGAACACTCCCGAAGAGTTCTTCACCAACCCGCGATCGGAACGTGCCAAGGACTTCCTGGGGAAGATCATCAAGCACTGAGCCGACCACCGAACCGGGCCGGACGCTGACCCGCGACCGGCTGGAAACAGAAGGAGAGACATGCGCTTCAAGAGAACCAAGGTAGTCCTCGCGGTGGCCGGGCTCTCTCTCGGACTTGCCGCCTGCGGCAACGCCGGAGAGAGCACCCAGAGCGACAACGTCGACGTGAAGGTCGCCGAGAACGCAGCTGACAACTTCGACGCCGGCACCCGGATGAAGGAGCTTGCCGAGAGCGGCAAGATCACCATCGGCGTGAAGTTCGACCAGCCCGGTATCGGCTTCAAGGGCGCCACGGACAAGATGCCCACCGGCTTCGACCCGGAGATGGGCAAGATCCTCGCTGCGTCGCTCGGCATCGCGCCGGACAAGATCAGCTGGAAGGAGACGATCTCCGACAACCGAGAGCCGTTCCTCCAGACCGGCGAGGTCGACCTCGTCATCGCGTCGTACTCCATCACCGACGAGCGCCGCCAGGTCGTCGGCCAGGCAGGGCCCTACTACGTCACCGGGCAGCAGCTGCTGGTGAAGAAGGGCTCGGACATCAAGAGCGTCGCCGACATCAAGGGCAAGGAGGTCTGCTCGGTCACCGGGTCGACGTCCCTCGACAACGTCGAGGCCAAGGGCGCGAAGCCGCGCGGCTTCGACACCTACTCCGAGTGCGTCGACCAGGTCCTGAGCGGCACCGTGGACTCGATGACCACGGACGGCGCGATTCTGCTCGGGTACGCCGCACAGCACCCCGACGAGCTCGAGGTGGTCGGCGACCCGTTCTCCGAGGAGCGTTACGGCATCGGGTACAGCAAGGACCACCCGGAGATGTGCCAGTGGATCAGCGACACGATCAAGAAGGCCGAGGACGACGGCACCTGGGCCAAGGCGTTCGAGGCGACGCTGGGCAAGTCCGGCGTGGACACCCCGGAGCCGCCGGCTCTGGACAAGTGCCAAGCCTGAGCCAGCCTGTCACTGCATGAGTCGCGGGGGCGGCCCGTGGGCACGGGCCGCCCCCTGCAGGACCGGTACCAGCCACACACAGAAAGGTGGTGAGCGGCGATGGAAGACGTCATGTCCAACTTCGACCTCGTGCTGAAGGCGTTCTGGGTCACCATCCAGCTCCTGGTCTTCTCGGGCATCGCATCGCTGGTCTTCGGAACCGTGCTCGGCGCCTGTCGCGTCGGCCCCGTCGCGGTGCTGGCGAAGGCCGCCTCGGTCTACGTGACGATGGTGCGCAACACGCCGTTGCTCGTCGTCTTCATCTTCGTCTTCAACGGCCTGCCGCAGATCGACCTGCTCGTGGGCGTTCCGTTCCTCGTCAAGGGCGTGATTGCGCTGACCGTCTACACCTCCGCGTTCGTGTGCGAGGCGATCCGGTCCGGCGTGAACTCGATCTCGATCGGCCAGGCCGAGGCGTCTCGCGCCATCGGCCTGACCTTCGGGCAGTCGATGCAGACCGTGATCCTCCCCCAGGCGTTCCGCGCCGTGGTGCCTCCGCTCGCCAGCGTCCTGATCGCCCTCGCCAAGAACACCTCGGTCGCGGCGGCGTTCGGTCTCATGGAGGCAACCGCCCGCATGCGCTACTTCACCAACAACCACCCCGAGGACCGGACGCTGATCTTCCTGACCTTCGCGATCGGCTACATCATCATCGTCGAGGTCATGTCGGCCGGCGCGATGGGACTCGAGCGGCGCTGGAAGGTGGCCCGATGAGCAGCATCCTGTTCGACAACCCCGGCCCCCGGACGGTGGCCCGGCATCGGCTCTACTCGGTCATCGGGGCCCTGGTGCTTGGCCTCATCGCCGCCGCCGTGCTGTGGCGGATGTGGGACACCGGCCAGCTGGCCTACGCGAAGTGGGAGCCCTTCGTCACGCCGCAGTACATCCAGGCGCTCCTCGTGGATGGGCTCCTGAAGACACTGCAGATGGCGTTCGTGTCGATCATCTTCGCGGTCATCTTCGGGCTGATCTTCGGCGCCGGAAAGCTGTCGGACCGCCGGTGGATCAGCGCACCGTGCTGGCTGGTCGTCGAGTTCTTCAGGGCTGTGCCCGTGCTGCTGCTGATGGTCTTCGTCTTCTACGCCTACGGCGTGGGCGGGGGCTTCGGATCCTACTGGTCCGTGGTGGTCGCGTTGACCCTGTACAACGGGTCGGTGCTGGCCGAGGTGTTCCGAGCGGGCGTCAACGCGGTGCCGCGCGGGCAGGCGGAGGCGGCGTACGCGATCGGCATGCGCAAGACACAGGTCATGAACATCGTGCTGCTCCCGCAGGCGGTGAAGATCATGCTGCCGGCGATCATCAGCCAGATGGTGGTGGCGTTGAAGGACACCAGCCTTGGCTACTACATCCTCGCGCCGGGCCTCACGGCCGTGGGGAAGCAGATCTACGGCCAGTTCTTCAACCAGTTCCAGACGGCCATCGTGCTGGCCTCGATCTACATCGTGGTCAACCTGATCCTCACCTGGATCGCGACGTGGGTCCAGCGCAAGCTGGTCGGCGAGAAGCAGCCGATGCTGGTCTCCGAGGACACCAAGACCGGGACGTGAGCGGTCGCGAGCCGGGCACGACCGCGCGCCGGGCTCGCATCACGGGCAGACTGTTCGCATGGAGGTCGAAGAGGCGCGACAGTTCGTGCGGAGGCACCACCACGCCGTCCTGGCCACGCGCACCCCTGGCGGAGGCGTCCAGCAGAGCCCGGTGCTCGCCGGCGTCGACGGCGAGGGTCGGTTCGTGGTCAGCAGCCGCGAGACCGCGTTCAAGACCCGCAACCTCCGAGCCAACCCTTGGGCCCAGCTGTGCGTGGTGACCGACCGCTTCTTCGGGTCCTGGGTGTACGTCGAGGGCGATGCCGAGGTGGTCTCGCTACCGGAGGCCATGGAGCCCCTCGTCGACTACTACCGGGCGCTCTCCGGAGAGCACGAGGACTGGGACGACTACCGCGAGGCAATGCGACGCGACCGCCGGGTCCTGATCCGGGTGACTGCCCGGCGCGCGGGCCCGGACAGGGCGGGTTAGGCGCGCGCCGGCTTCTCCGTCACCCAGAGGCGGATCACGCCGTCGACGACGACCGTGCCGTCCTCGCGCACCCCCCTGACCCGCACGGGCAGGTCCGGGTCGTCGCCGGTCCACGCCTCGGCGTCGGTCTCCGCGATGCAGGTGATGTCACTGGACGCCTTGGCGGTGTAGGAGACCTCCATCCCCTTGGGGATCCAACGCTTGTCCGACGGGATCGTCACCTCGGCCAGCGCGCCCATGGCGGCCTCGAGGCCGTTGCAGATGGCGATGACATGGACGGTGCCGATGTGGTTCTGCACGCCACGGCGCTTCTTGATCCGCAGCTCGGCGTAGTTCGGCCGAAGCTCCACGAACTTCGGACGCACAGTCGCGAAGTACGGAGCCTTCAGCGAGAAGAAGAGCGAGAAGAGCCTGTTGCCGGCCGGGAGCCTCGTGACCTGGTTGTACAGGTCCATCACGTTCGCCATGGGCGACGATATTACCCACAGGTAACCTGACCGGCGACCCGACCCAGCGAACGGTCCGACTGGCGCTCGGGCTAGCGGGCGACCTCGGTGGCGCGGGACTCGCGGATCACCGTGACCTTGATCTGTCCCGGGTAGGTCAGCTCCTCCTCGAACTGCTTGGCGATGTCGCGGGCGAGCACCTGGGCGCCGATGTCGTCGACCTCGTCGGGGAGGACCATCACCCGGACGTCGCGACCGGCCTGCATCGCGAAGACCCGATCCACACCGGGCTTCGCCATGGCGATCTCCTCGAGCCGGTGCAGGCGCTCGATGTAGGACTCCAGCGACTCCCGCCGGGCGCCGGGGCGGCCGCCGCTGATCGCGTCCGCCGCCTGGGTGATCACGGCCTCGACGGTGCGCGGCTCGACCTCGTTGTGGTGTGCCTCGATGGCGTGCACCACGTCCTCGCACTCGCCGTACTTCCGGGCAAGCTCGGCCCCGACGATCGCGTGCGAACCCTCGGCCTCGTGGGTCAGCGCCTTGCCGATGTCGTGGAGGAACGCCCCGCGCACGCAGATGGCCCGGTCCAGGCCGAGCTCGTCGGCGAGCAGACCGGCGGCGCGCCCGGACTCGACGAGGTGACGCAGCACGTTCTGGCCGTACGAGGTGCGGTACTTGAGCCGACCCAGGGTGGCGACGAGCTCGGGGTGCAGGTCGGTGATGCCCATCTCGAGAGCGGCGTCCTCACCGGCTCGCACGCAGAGCCGTTCGACCTCGAGGCAGGACCGCTCGTGGACCTCCTCGATCCGGGTCGGGTGGATCCGCCCGTCCGCGACGAGCTCCTCCAGGGTCAGCCGTGCCATCTCGCGGCGCACGGGGTCGAAGCAGCTGAGGAGCACGGCACCCGGGGTGTCGTCCACCACGAGGTTCACGCCGGTGATCTGCTCGAACGAGCGGATGTTGCGGCCCTCGCGGCCGATGATCCGGCCCTTCATGTCGTCACCGGACAGGTGCACGGTCGAGACCACCGACTCGGTGGTCTGCTCCGAGGCGAGGCGCTGGATCACGGTGGCGAGGACACGCTTGGCCCGTGCGTCGGCCTCTTCCTGCGCCGCTCGCTCGATGTCGCGCGCGGTGATCGCGGCGGCACGTTTTGCGTCGGCCTCGATGCACTCGACCAGCTGGTCATGGGCTTCCTGGGCGGTCAGCCCGGCGACCCGCTCGAGCGTCCGACGCCGCTCGTCCTCGATGTCGAGCAGCTCCGCGCGCCTGGACTCGACCTCCGCCTCGGCCGCGGCCAGCTGCTGCGCCCGCGCCTGGAGCGAGCGTGCATGCTCGTCCATCCGGGCCTCGCGCTCAGTGAGCCGGTGCTCTCGCCGCTCGATGTCCTGCCGCTGCTCGTGGAGATCTCGGTGCAGCTCGTGCTGGTGCTTCGCGGCGCGATGCCGGTTGAGGAGTACGACAGCAAGCGTGGCCACACCCGCGATGACCAGCAGTGCGATGATCGCCAGCAGCCACTCGACCATGTCGAGCCCGAGAAGCAGCGGGTTTCCGCCAGCCTGGTTCGCCGGAACGGCAAGTTGGTTCATCCCAGGCTCCTGTCGCTATGGACGCAACCGGGTACGCCGAACAGAGCGACAGCTGCCGCTGCCGCTGAACCAACGTACATGTCGCGCATGTCCGGCTTAGCCGGGTCAATGTCTGTTCAGATCCGATTGCTCGGAGGAGGTACTGCTCTTTCGAGGCTAGGTCGCGGAGGTGGGCCGGTCAAGGAGACTCGAACCCGGCCCCCGAGTCGTCCCCCCGATCGCCCCATGGTGATTCGCTTTGTTCGTCGGGGAGTCCGGTCTGGTCCAGTTCGTCGCGAACGACGCGCCACACCACCTCCCCGCTGTGGCCCTTGCGCGCGAGCATGCCGCTGAGCCGTCGGGCGGCGGTGGCGCGGTCGACGTTGCGGAGGGTCCGCAGCTTGCGCCTCACGAGCGCGCGCGCTGCCTCCTCCTCGTCGCCGGGCTCGATCTCCTCGAGCGCCGCGCGGGCGACCTCCTCGTCGATCCCCTTGCGCCGGAGCTCCTGGGCGAGGGCACGGCGGCCGAGGCCCTTGCCCGGCTGACGCGACTCGACCCAGGCACGCGCGAACGCAGCGTCGTCGATCAGCCCGACCTCCTCGAACCTGGTCAGCAGCCGCTCGGCAACCTCCTCGGGCACCCGCCGCTTGGCCAGCTTCGTAGCCAGCTCGGCTCGGCTCCGGGCCTGGCCGGTCAGCTGGTCGAGGAGGATCTTGCGCGCGACCTCCTCCGCGTCAGCCTCGGGGCCGAGAAGGACGGGGTCTTCGGGCGGGGACGCCGAACCGTCCGCCTGGGTCCCTGGGAGGTGGGAGCCAGACGGACGGTTGCCTGCTTGGTGCGACACGGAGGAGGTCAGAAGTCGACCCCGGTGGGCTCGGTCGGGCCGGCGTCCTGCCCGGGCGTGTCGACGTGCGGACCGATGCCCAGCTTCTCCAAGATGCGCTTCTCGAGCTCGTTGGCGAGGTCGGGGTTGTCGCGCAGGAAGTTCCGCGAGTTCTCCTTGCCCTGGCCGAGCTGGTCGCCTTCGTAGGTGTACCAGGCGCCGGCCTTGCGGACGAGGCCCGCCTCCACGCCCACGTCGATCAGGCCCCCCTCGCGGCTGATGCCCTGGCCGTACATGATGTCGAACTCCGCCTGCTTGAACGGCGGGGCGACCTTGTTCTTCACCACCTTGATGCGGGTCCGGTTGCCGACCATCTCCTGGCCGTCCTTGAGCGTCTCGATGCGCCGCACGTCCAGGCGGACCGAGGAGTAGAACTTCAGCGCCCGGCCACCCGTCGTGGTCTCGGGGCTTCCGAACATCACCCCGATCTTCTCGCGGAGCTGGTTGATGAAGATCATCGTCGTGCCGGCGCCGTTGAGGGCACCGGTCATCTTGCGCAGCGCCTGGCTCATCAGACGGGCCTGGAGACCGACGTGGCTGTCACCCATCTCGCCCTCGATCTCGGCCCGCGGCACGAGCGCGGCCACCGAGTCGACGACGATCAGGTCGAGCGCTCCGGAGCGGATCAGCATGTCCGCGATCTCGAGCGCCTGCTCGCCGGAGTCCGGCTGCGAGACGAGGAGTGCGTCGGTGTCGACGCCGAGCGCCTTGGCGTACTCCGGGTCGAGCGCGTGCTCGGCGTCGATGAACGCGACGATGCCGCCGGCCCGCTGGGCGTTGGCCACCGCGTGCAGGGCGACCGTGGTCTTACCAGAGGACTCCGGACCGTAGATCTCCACCACTCGGCCGCGCGGGAGACCACCGATGCCGAGCGCGATGTCGAGGGAGATCGCACCGGTCGGGATGACCTCGAGCGGGGCACGTGTCTCGTCGCCGAGTCGCATCACCGAGCCCTTGCCGAACTGCCGTTCGATGTTTGCGAGTGCGGCGTCCAGCGCCTTGTCGCGGTCTCCACCAGCCATTGAAGTAATCCGTCCGTCTGTCCGCCTGCTCGCGGATCCTGAGCTCTTCTTCATCGCGGTTGACACTAGAGGGCACCTCCGACAGTTCGAGATCACACGTGCTCGTCTGTGGAAGTCCAGCCTCTGCATCGTGGTTGTGGACCAACCCTAACCCGAACACCTGTTCGACTCGACCCTCGACACGCCGTCGGTTTCTCAGAGGGCGAGTGGCTCCCCGTCGCTCCCCGCTCCGCCGCCCGTCGTACCTGTGGCGGACCGTCGGGCGAACTCGGTCGCGGTGACCACGCCGGTGACCAGCAGGGCCGCGAAGAGGTTCAGCGCGGTGAACCCAAGAGAGCCCATGACAAGCCCCGCAACGGCACCCGCCGCCGCCGCGACCACGCCCATGACCAGGTCGGCGGCGCCCTGGACGTCGGTGCGGGCATCGAGTGGCGCCGACTCCGACAGCAACGTCGAGGCAGAGACGGTGCAGAGCGACCAACCGAGGCCGAGCAGGAACAGACCGAGGCCGATCTGCCAGGAGGCCCCTGCTGGGGAGGTTCCGGACAGTGCCAGCGAGGTGAAGAGGGTGAGGGCGCCTGCCATCATCACGCGTACCCGGCCGAACCGGTCTGCCGCCCAGCCGACGACGGGGGCGAAGGCGAACATGCCCAGCACGTGGACGCTGACCACGACGCCGATGATCTCGAGGGTGGCACCGCCCTCGTGCATGTGCAGCGGGGTCATGACCATCACCGCGATCATCACGGCGTGCGCGAGTGCAAGCACCGCGATACCGGCGCCGACCTGCGTGCGAGTGCGCACCACCTCACGGACCCTTGACCACTTCGTGCCTGTGAGTACGGCACGCGGGGCGCCTGTGTCCACGGCTGCCTCACGTGCCACGAGCAGCGGGTCCGGGCGCATGAAGACGCCGATCACGGCGGCGGAGGCGAGCATGCCGACGAGGCCGAACAGGAAAGGTCCGGTGAGCCTGGGCAGGCCGAGGTCCTGGGCGGCTCCCCCGGCGAGGCCCGTGAGGTTCGGTCCTGCGACCGCGCCGATCGTCGTAGCCCACACCACCAGCGAGAGCGCACGCGCGCGCCGCTGCGGCTTGGCGAGGTCGGTGGCCGCGTAGCGGGACTGGTTGTTCGCCGCCGTCGTGGATCCCAGCAACGCGGCACCGACCAGCAGCGTCGCGAAGGAGTCGACCACGCCGGCCAGGACGCAGAGCGCACCACCCGCGGCGCCGAGCAGGTAGCCGAGCATCAAGCCGGGACGGCGACCGCGCTTGCCCATCAGATGGGCAAGGAGGAAGGACGCGATCGCTGCTCCGAGAACCTGCATGGTCTGGGCGAGGCCGGCCAGGTCGGCCGATCCTGAGATCTGCTCGGCGAGAAGCGCAGCGACCGCGATCCCGATGGTGATGCCGAGCCCACCCAGTCCTTGGGCGGCTACGAGCGTCCAGAGGGTGCGCCGCTGGACCTGCTGGATCCGATGCTCCGGCCAGCGCACTCCGCCGGCCACTCCCCGGGCGAAGCCGGTGGCTGCGTCGCCGACCCACCCAGCGACACGGCGGCCGGCGCTGGAAGAGGACTGGTGAGGGTTCACGTTCGGAATCGTCTCACCCCGCGCGGGCCGGAGGGGAGCGTCAACGCTCCGATGCGGGTAGGCCTAGTGCGCGCCAGACCGCATTCCACACCTGCTTGGGACTCTCCCCCTGGTCGAGCGCCTGCGTGACGGTCCGCCCGTCGAGCTCGGCAAGGACGTGCTCGCGGGACCAGGTCCTGGCGTAGGAGGACCCGAGGGCCTGCTCCATGCGTGCCCAGAACTCGGTGTGCCGCACGACAGCTCCTTCGTTGGTTGGGGGATGTGACGAGCCTACGTCTCGGGCGTGATGGACGACGTGCCGTGACGGAAGGGTCGCCTGAGAGAATGCTCTTCATGCCGCCCGAGTTCCTCATCCGTCCAGCCGTGGAGGAAGACCTCTCCGACATTGCCGCGATCTACGCCCACGAGATCGCGAACAGCATCGCCACCTTCGACCTCGAGCCGCCCGACTCGTCGTACTGGCACGAGAAGCTGAAGGGGAACCACCCGGGCGACCACCTGCTCGTCGCAGTCGACGACGACAAGGACGTCGTCGGCTACGCCTACTCCTGGAGCTACCGGCCGAGGCCGGCGTACAGCCTCACCCGCGAGACGTCGATCTACCTCGACCCGTCCGTGCGAGGCAAGGGCATCGGCAAGCTGCTGTACCCGGCGTTGCTCGACACGATGGCCGAGTCCGGCGTCCACACGGCGGTCGCGCTGGTGGCCCTGCCGAACCCAGGGAGCGTCAAGCTCCACGAGTACTGCGGTTTCGAGCAGGTCGGACACATGCGCGAGGTCGGCTACAAGTTCGACCAGTGGATCGACGTGTCGTGGTTCCAGAAGATGCTCAACCCCGCCAAGCACGCGACGCCGGCAGCGCACATCATCGTCCCGGACTAGCCCATTCGGGCACTAGGTCCCGGGTCCCGTAGGCCGAACGGCTGTGGACGGCAGACCCATCGGACTCTGCCGTCTGATTTTCACGCCAGGCACCCTGAGGTGTAAGGGGCAGGAGGGTGCATGGCGCATGGGCATAGCGACCCCGGCAACGTCGAGTTCGACGGCCGGCCCGAACTCGTGCGCCGCAGGCACCCGCTGGCCATGGTCTACGGCGGCGGCGGAGTTTTCGGGATCGCCTACATCGCAGGTGTCGCGACAGGATTGATGGAGTGCGGGATCCCGCTGGCGACCGCGCCCTCGCTGGGCACCTCCGCCGGTTCCTGGACCGCGTCAGCCATTGCGCTCGGGCTCACCTACGACGACTTCCTCACCATCAGGACACCCAGGGTGCCTAACCTGCGGCCCGGTGTTCTCGCGGGGATCGCCGAAGAGATCTTCGGCGACGAGAGCCACCCCCTCGTGTCGGTATCGGCCGTCTCGGTGGGCACCGGCAAGCGCCACATCCTCGACGGCGGCATGTTCCGGCTGGCCGACCTCGTCGCCGCCTCGTCCGCCGTGCCCGGACTTCTCCCCCCGCATCGGGTCGACGGCCGGTTGTACGTCGACGGCGGGATGTGGTCGGCCACGTCCGTGGACGCCGCGTCGGAGGCAGACCGGGTGATCGTGGTCGCGCCGCTCGCCGGCACTGTGATGGGCCCGATGGGACGCACCGCCGGGCTGCTGCTGGAGCGCGAGCTCGCGCGCTGGCGTGCAAGGCATCCCGACAGCGAGGTGAACCTGATCCGGCCCAACCGGGAGATCTCGAGGCTGGCGGGCCGCAACCCCCTGGCGCTGTTCGACGGCGACCGCGCACGGACCGTCTACGAGCCGGCCTACGAACAAGGCCTCCGGTGGGGCGAGCGGATCGGTGCGGACACGCAGCCCGCTGCGTGATGCGTCCACCCCGCCTTCCACGACGTGGTCCGACGTGTCAGGACAGCAGGATCTTGTGAAGCCGTCGTGACACCACGGACAGTCCGAGCAGCCCCATGACAGCGAGGTACACAACCGAGATCGCGGAGTCCCACGACAGCGCGCCGGTGGTCAGCTCGCGACACAGCACCACGCCGCGATAGAGCGGTGTCACCTCGACCACCCAGCGCAGGAGACCGCCGAAGGCTGTGATCGGGAAGAAGGTCGCCGAGAAGAGGAACATCGGGATGATCGCGAGCTGGATGTACTCGAAGTCCTGCCACGACTTCATGAAGGTCGTGAGCGCCATGCCTGCGCCGGCGAACGCGAAGCCGATCAGCCAGGTCGCGGGCCAGGCCAGGACGGCCCACCACGAGTCCACGAGGCCCATGGCCGCCATGACGAGCAGGAACCCCAGGGAGTAGACGCCCGATCGCAGCAGGCACCACATCATCTCCCCGGTGGCGATGTTGATGGGGCGCATCGGCGTGGCGAGCACCCCGTCGTACACCTTGTCGTAGCGGAGCTTGAAGAATATGCCGAAGGTCGAGTCGAGGATCGCGCCGTTCATCGCCGAGGCGGCCAGCATCCCGGGCGCCACGAAGGCGGCGTAGGTCACCATCTGGCCGTTGAGCTCGAAGCCCTCGATGAGCTTGCCGACGCCGATGCCGATGGAGAACAGGTAGAAGACCGGCTCCAGGAACCCGGTGGCGAAGATCAGCCAGGCCGACCGGTAGGTGATGAAGTTGCGCACGACGAGCGAGCGGCCGGTCGGTTGCACCGTCCGACGGGTCTGCTCGGCCAGCGCGGCACTCACGATCGCCATCAGCGGGCCAGCCGCTTCGTCAGTCGCGACACGGCGAACCACCAGCCGAGAACTGCCATGACGCCGAGGTACGCCACGTGCACCAGAGCCATGGACCCGTCGACGTGGTCGAGGAGGAGCATCCGGGTCAGGTCGACGCCATGCCACAGCGGGGTCAGCTTGGCCAGCCACTCCAGCGGTTCGGACAGGTTGGAGATGGGGAAGAACGCCCCGGAGAAGAGGAACAGCGGCATGATCGCGAGCCGGTAGACGAGCGAGAAACCGGCCTCGTTCTTGAGCGACGCGGAGAACCCGAACATGACCGTCGCGAACGCGAGCCCGAGCAGCAGCTGCGCCAGCCAGGCCAGCAGCAGCCCTGTCGCCGAGTCGAACACCCCGAACCCCGCGAGGACGACCAGGAACACCCCGCACGAGGAAGCCACGCGGAAGGTGACGAACACGAGCTGGGCCGCGACGATGTCGCTCGGCCGTAGCGGAGTGGCGGTCATCGCGAAGTAGGTGCGGCTCCACTTGATCATGCCCATGACCGGCCACATGACCTCGCCGGTGGCCGTCTGCATCGCATGGGCGGCGACGAGCCCTGGTGCCACGAAGGCGAGGTAGGTGGGCGCACCCTCGAGCGTTGCAGGGTCCTGCTGGATGAACCCGCCGAGCAGCACGCCCATCGCGGTGACGTAGAGCAGCGGCATCACGAAGGACGTGATCACCGAGCCCCGCCAGGTGCGCTTGTAGACGGTGATCCAGTAGTCCAGCTGGCGGGCGATCAGGTCCCACCGACCGATCCGGGACGCTGTTTGCGGGCCCTGACCCATGAGTTGACCAGCGCTCATCAGTCGACCAGCGTCCGTCCGGTAAGACTCAGGAAGACGTCCTCGAGCGTCGACCGGCGCACCAGGAAGGTGGCCGGCCGCAGTCCTCGCTCGTGCACGCGCGCCAGCGCCTCCTCCCCGTCAGAGGTGTAGAGCAGCAGCCGGTCGGGCAGCACCTCGACACGGTCGGCGAGGTCCGAGACCTGCTCGGCGAGACGCTCGTGCTCCCCCACCCCGAAGCGCAGCTCGGCGACCTCACGTGTGGAGTGCTCTTGGATCAGTTCCAGGGGCGAGCCCTCGGCGACGATGCGGCCACCGTCCATGACGACGAGGCGGTCGCACAGCTGCTCGGCCTCGTCCATGTAATGCGTGGTCAGCACGAGCGTCACGCCCTGTGCCTTGAGCCGGAAGAGCCGGTCCCAGAGCAGATGTCGCGCTTGTGGGTCGAGCCCCGTCGTCGGCTCGTCGAGCAGGAGCAGGTCCGGTCGGTTGACCAGCGACCTGGCGATGGTGAGCCGGCGCTTCATGCCGCCGGAGAGGTCCTCGACCTTGGCCTTGGCCTTGTCGCCGAGCTGCACGAACGCGAGCAGCTCGTCGGCGCGCTCGGCGACCTCCTTGCGCGGGATGCCGAAGTACCTGCCGTAGACGACGAGGTTGTCGCGAACGTTGAGCTCGTTGTCGAGGGTGTCGTCCTGCGGGCACACCCCGATGCGTGAGCGGATCTCCGGCCCCTGGGCCGCCGGGTCCATGCCGAGGATGCGCAGGTCACCGCCGCTCGGCGGGGACACGGCGGCGATCATCCGCATGGTCGACGACTTGCCGGCGCCGTTGGGCCCCAGGAAGCCGAAGGCCTCACCCGGCCGGACATCCACATCGATGCCGCGCACCGCCTCGAAGCTGCCGTAGGACTTGCGCAGGCCGCGCGCATGGACCATCGGCATCGGTCCGGCCGCTTCGGCGGGACTGGTCATCGTGGTGGCTTCTGAAGGTGGATGTGACACAGCAAACAACCCTAGACGCGGGCTCCGACAGTTTTCACCGGCTTTTCCATCGGCGGCCCCGCACGGTCGGCCGTCTCGTCGCCGAAGCTGTCGGTGGCATGAGCAAGGATGGTGGCGTGACGAGCCGAGAAGGCGCGTCGGCAGGATCCGACGTACTCACCGACTTCAGCGCAGCGACCCGCACCTGGTTCGAGGCGGCCTTCGCCGCGCCCACCCCCGCGCAGGTCGGCGCCTGGCAGACCATCTCCGCCGGTCGCAACGCGCTCGTCGTCGCGCCCACCGGCTCCGGCAAGACGCTGTCGGCGTTTCTCTGGTCACTCGACCGCCTCGCGTCTCACCCGGCGCCGTCGGAGAAGCTGCACCGGTGCCGGGTCCTCTACGTCTCCCCGCTCAAGGCGCTCGCCGTCGACGTCGAGCGCAACCTGCGAGCCCCCCTGACGGGGATCCGGCAGACCGCCGACCGGCTCGGTGTCCCGGTTCCCGACATCCGGGTGGGCGTGCGCTCCGGGGACACCCCCGCGCCTGAACGACGACGCCTGGCCACCACGCCGCCGGACATCCTGATCACCACGCCTGAGTCGCTGTTCCTGATGCTCACCTCGCAGGCGCGTGAGGCGCTCCGCGGCGTCGAGACGGTGATCGTCGACGAGGTGCACGCGGTGGCGGGCACGAAACGAGGGGCTCACCTCGCGCTCAGCCTCGAGCGCCTCGACGCGCTCCTCGACGAGCCGGCCCAGCGCATCGGGCTCTCGGCCACCGTGCGACCTGTCGAGGAGGTGGCGCGCTTTCTCGGTGGCGTGCAGCCGGTGGAGGTGGTCGCACCCGGATCGTCGAAGGAGTGGGATCTCCAGGTCGTCGTGCCGGTCGAGGACATGACCGAGCTTGCGCTCGCTCAGCTCGACGAGGTGCCCGAGGGTTCCGCAGCGGGCAGTGCCGAGCGTCGCGCGTCGATCTGGCCGCACGTCGAGGAGCGTGTGGTCGACCTGATCGAGCAGCACCGCTCCACGATCGTGTTCGCCAACTCCCGCCGCCTCGCCGAGCGCCTCACCGCCCGTTTCAACGAGATCGCGGCCGAGCGGGCGGAGGCAGGGGCAGTGACGGTTCCCGGCTCGTCCGGGCCGCCGGCGCAGCTGATGGCACAGAGCGGCCAGTCGTACGGTGCTCCGACGGTCGTCGCGCGGGCCCATCACGGCTCCGTGTCCAAGGAGCAGCGGGCCCTGATCGAGGATGACCTCAAACGGGGGGCGCTCCCCTGTGTGGTGGCCACGAGCAGCCTCGAGCTCGGCATCGACATGGGCGCTGTGGACCTCGTGGTCCAGATCGAGTCACCGCCGTCCGTGGCGAGTGCGCTGCAGCGGGTGGGCCGTGCCGGCCATCAGGTCGGCGAGGTGTCCCGCGGCGTGCTCTTCCCGAAGCACCGAAGCGACCTGGTCCACACCGCGGTCGCCGTGGAGCGCATGCGCGACGGACAGATCGAGTCGCTGCACGTGCCGACCAACCCCCTCGACGTCCTGGCCCAGCAGGTCGTCGCGGCCACGTCGGTCGACGACTGGCACGCTGACGACCTGTTCGAACTGGTGCGCCGCAGCGCCTCCTTCACCGGCCTGCCGCGCTCGGCGTACGACGCCACGCTCGACCTGCTCTCCGGCCGCTACCCGTCCGACGAGTTCTCCGAGCTGCGCCCGCGCATCGTCTGGGACCGGGTCACCGGATCGCTCACCGCTCGTCCAGGTGCCCAACGCCTCGCCGTCACCAGCGGCGGAACCATCCCTGACCGGGGGTTGTTCGGGGTCTTCCTCGTCGGCGAAAAGGCTTCAAGGGTCGGTGAGCTCGACGAGGAGATGGTCTACGAGTCGCGCGTCGGTGACGTGTTCGCGCTCGGGGCGACGAGCTGGCGGATCGAGGACATCACCCACGACCGGGTGCTGGTCTCCCCTGCGCCCGGGCAGCCAGGACGGCTCCCGTTCTGGAAGGGCGACCAGCTCGGGCGGCCCGCTGAGCTGGGCGCCGCGATCGGAGCCTTCACCCGCGAGCTCTCGGCACTTCCCCACGACGAGGCGGTCGCCCGTGGCCGTGGGGCCGGCCTCGACGAGTGGGCCGCCAACAACCTCGTGATGTTCCTCGACGAGCAGCGCGAGGCCACCAACACCCTGCCGAGCGACCGGACGATCCTCGTCGAGAGGTTCCGCGACGAGCTCGGGGACTGGCGCATCGTGGTGCACTCGCCCTACGGCGCGCAGGTGCACGCGCCATGGGCCCTGGCGATCGGCGTCCGCCTTCGCGAGCGCTACGGCATCGACGCGCAGGCGCTGCCCGGCGACGACGGCATCGTCCTGCGTGTCCCCGAGACCGACCAGGAGCCTCCGGGCGCCGAGGTGGTGATGTTCGAGCCCGACGAGATCGAGGAGATCGTGACCTCCGAGGTCGGCGGGTCGGCGCTGTTCGCCTCTCGCTTCCGGGAGTGCGCGGCGCGGGCGCTGCTGTTGCCACGTCGTGATCCCGGGCGTCGCTCACCGCTGTGGCAGCAGCGCCAGAAGTCAGCACAGCTGCTCGAGGTGGCGGTGAAGTACCCGTCCTTTCCGATCGTGCTCGAGGCGGTGCGTGAGGTCCTCCAGGACGTGTACGACCTGCCCGCGCTTCTCGGCCTGATGAAGGAGATCGGTTCCCGGCGGGTGCGTCTCGTCGACGTCGCGACACAGCAGCCGTCACCCTTCGCGAGGTCGCTGCTCTTCGGGTACGTCGCCGCCTTCATGTACGAAGGGGACTCCCCTGTCGCCGAGCGCCGGGCGGCGGCGCTCTCGCTCGACCAGGGTCTGCTCGCCGAGCTCCTGGGCCGGGCTGAGCTGCGGGAGCTGCTCGACCCGGATGTGCTGGCCGAGGTGGAGGCCGAGCTGCAGCGGCTCACCTCAGACCGGCAAGCACGCGACGCCGAGGGCCTGGCCGACATGCTGCGCCTGCTCGGCCCGCTCAGCACGGAAGAGGTCGAGGCACGGACGCTTGAAGGTGTGCGACCGGACGTGCCGTCGTGGCTGGGCCTGCTACGCGACTCCCGGCGCGTCGTGGAGGTCCGTGTCGCAGGCGAGCAGCGCTGGACCGTGGTGGAGGACGTCGGCCGACTGCGCGACGGGCTCGGTGTACCCGTCCCGGCCGGGACGCCGGAGACGTTCACCGAACCGGTCGCCGACCCGCTGGGCGACCTGGTCTCCCGCTACGCCCGCACCCACGGCCCGTTCACGACGAGCGACGTCGCTGCCCGGCTCGGGCTCGGGGTGGCGGTCGCCCACCAGACCCTCGCGCGGCTGTCCGCCCACGGCAGAGTGCTCGAGGGCGAGTTCCGCCCGTCGGGGAGCGGTTCGGAATGGTGCGACGCCGAGGTCCTCCGCCGCCTCCGGCGCCGATCCCTCGCAGCGCTCCGCAAGGAGGTCGAGCCGGTCGAGCCCGCCACCCTTGGCCGGTTCCTCCCCGCGTGGCAGAACGTCGGCGGCAGGCTCCGCGGGGTCGACGGTGTGCTCGCTGTGGTCGACCAGCTCGCCGGCTGCGCGGTCCCGGCGTCAGCGCTCGAGCCGCTGGTCCTCGGAAGCCGGGTCGTCGACTACGCCCCGTCGATGCTCGACGAGCTCACGGCGAGCGGCGAGGTGCTGTGGGCGGGCCACGGCACGCTGCCCGGCACCGACGGATGGGTGTCCCTGCACCTCGCGGACTCGGCACACCTGACCCTGCCCGACCACGCCGAGCTCGAGACCACCCCGCTCCACGACGCGATCCTCAGCGCGCTGGCCGGCGGCGGAGCCTTCTTCTACAGGCAGCTCGCAGACCTGGCCCAGACAGAGGCAGGCCTTGCCGACGACGCCGCGATGCAGTCCGCGCTCTGGGACCTGGTCTGGGCGGGGCGCGTCGCCGGCGACACACTCGCGCCGTTGCGGGCGCTCACCAGCACGGGCCGCACGGCCCACCGCGCGACCGGTGCCCGTCGTACCCCGCCACGAGCCCGAACAGCCTCCCGGCGGCCGCCCGGCCCCGGCCGCGGCCCGAGCCGCACCGGTCCACCGACCGTGGCGGGGCGCTGGGCCCTCCTCCCCGAGCTCGAGCCCGACGTGACGCGCCGCGCCCATGCCAGCGCCGAGGCACTGCTCGAGCGGCACGGCGTCGTCACGCGCGGAGCGGTTACCAGCGAGCGGGTGCCCGGCGGGTTCGCCGCGGTCTACAAGGTGCTCTCGGCGTTCGAGGACTCCGGTCGCTGCCGTCGCGGCTACTTCGTCGCCTCCCTGGGCGCGGCTCAGTTCGGAGTGCCAGGCGCGGTCGACCGGCTGCGGTCCTACTCCCGCGACCCCGGCGTCGAGGCGGCCGGCAAGCCCTCCGCGCTGACCCTGGCGGCGACCGACCCGGCCAACCCGTACGGCGCTGCCCTGCCGTGGCCTGAGCGCGTCATGGGCGAGGCTGAGGCTGGACCCGACGGAGCCGCGGGTCGCAGCTCGCACCGCCCCGGGCGCAAGGCCGGTGCCCTGGTGGTCCTCGTCGACGGCGAGCTGATGCTGTACGTCGAGCGTGGTGGTCGCACCCTGCTGACCTTCACCGACGACCAACATCTGCTCGAGCCGGCAACACAGGCACTCGCCGGCGCCGTCCGGCACGGTGCTCTGGGGCGGCTCACCGTCGAACGCGCCGACGGCGAGCACATCCTCGGCCTTGGCGAGCGGTCCAGCGGCCTGCGCCATGCGCTGGAGGCAGCAGGGTTCATCGCGACGCCGAGGGGGCTGCGGATCCGTGCCTGAGGGGGACACCGTCTGGCGCACCGCGCTGCACCTGGACAAGGCGCTGTCCGGGCAGGTTCTCCTGGCCTCGGACTTCCGCGTCCCGGCCTACGCCACGATCGACCTGGCGGGCAGGCGCGTGGTCCAGACCGTCGCACGGGGCAAACACCTCCTCACGCGGATCGGCAAGGGAGACGACGCGGTCACCCTGCACACCCACCTGAAGATGGAGGGTTCCTGGCACCTCTACCGCGAGGGAACACCCTGGCGGCGGCCGGCACACTCGGCCCGGGTGGTGCTGAGAACCGCGGAGTGGACCGCCGTCGGATTCTCGCTCGGCGTCGTGGACGTCCTCCCGTCGGCCGAGGAGCACTCCGTCGTGGGGCATCTCGGGCCCGACCTCCTCGGTCCCGACTGGGATCTCGACGAGGCGGTTCGCCGCGTGCGGGCGGAGCCGGAGCGTGCCGTCGGGGAGGCGATCCTCGACCAGCGCAACGTCGCGGGCATCGGGAACATGTACAAGTCGGAGCTGTGCTTCCTGCAGGGGCTCGACCCGTGGCTCCCGGTCCGCGACGTCCCAGACGTGCCCGCGCTTCTGAGGCAGGCGAAGCGGCTGCTGGAGGCCAACAAGATGCGGACGGCGCAGGCGACGACCGGGGACACCCGGCGCGGCAGGCAGCTCTGGGTCTACCGCCGCGACAAGCAGCGCTGCCGCCGCTGCGGCACACCGATCCAGGTCGCGATGCAGGGCCCCGAGACGCAAGACCGGGCGACGTACTGGTGCCCCGCCTGCCAACCGCGAACGACCGAGAGCAGGTGACTCGACCGGAGAGATGCTCGCGTCGAGAAGGAGCCTTTTGCCACTTTTGCGCAAGATCGCTGGCAAGGTCATGGTCCATGGGAGACAACGGATCACCTGCGGCGTGAACACCGCTCAGGCTCGCCACCTGCGCTGGGAACAGCTGGTCTCGCCTCGGCGTTTCATCTGCCTTGGTGCGGACCGATGCCCCAGCCTCTTCCACCGGTGGAAGTCCCTCGCCGACTCGGTCCGTCCGAGTCCGGGCTGCAGTCACCCCGCACGGGGAGGGTCCGGCCTGCCGCGGATACCAGTCCTGCAAGTCCGAACAGCTTCGGGCTCGTCGGCCTGTGCAGCGCCTCCGGCGAGCTGGACGGGCATGCCGCCGTGGGAACCCAGCTGGGTGAGAGCGACACGGACAGGTCGGTCGTCACGTTGTCCGTGCAACTGGCCCGCTGACGTCAAGGAGGCGGCGGACCGGCGTAGCGTTCACTGTCATGGCTGAGCCTGCCCAGGTCGGACTTCTGACACCGGCCTTCGTCGCTCTCACGCTGTCCGACCTTGCCTACTTCACCGCGGGCGGGGTGCTGATCGCCGCTACTCCGCTCTTCGTCACCGGTCCACTCGGCGGGGGCGAGGCCGGGGTCGGGCTGGCCATGGGGTCGTTCAGCGTCACGACGTTGCTCCTGCGTCCGTGGGCGGGACGCTTCACCGACCGGCACGGACGGCGATGGCTCCTGGTGGGCGGCGCCGCGGCCTTCACCCTCATCACCGTCGGTCACCTCCTCGTGGAGAGCGTTGCCGCCCTGGTGGCCCTGCGACTGCTGCTGGGCGCGGCGGAGGCGATGTACTTCGTCGCCGGCTTCGCGGCGCTCGCGGACCTGGCTCCACCCCAGCGCGCTGGAGAGGCGCTGAGCCTCAACTCGCTCGCACTGTACGTCGGAGTGGCGACCGGTCCGCTGCTCGGTCAGGCGCTCCTGCACTGGGGTGGCTTCGACGTGGCCTGGCTCGGCGCCGTGGCTCTCGCCGCTGTCGCGGCCGCCCTCGCTCTGCGCGTCCCGGAGACCCGGCCCACCGGCGACGCCGACCCCGAACCCACACCGCTCGTGCACCCTGCGGCGATCGTCCCCGGGCTCGCACTGTTCGGCGGCGTGGCGGCGATGTCTGGGTTCCTGGCGTTCGCGGTGCTGCACGCGCGCGCTATCGGCATCGAACGATGGAGCGGGGTGCTGCTTCTGTACGGAGGGACGGTCGTGCTCTGCCGACTGGTCTTCGCCAAGCTTCCCGACCGGGTCGGTCCGGGCCGCCTTGCGGGCACGGCACTGGCCGTCGCCGCGGTCGGGCTCTTCCTCATCGGTGCGCTCGGTACGACGGCTGGCCTGCTCGTCGGAACGGCGGTGATGGCCGTCGGGATCGCCTTCGTGACTCCCGCTGTCTTCGCCACGGTCTTCAGCTCGGTCCCCGCTGAGGAACGCGGGAGCGCGGCGGCCACGACGAGTGTCTTCATCGACCTGGGCCTGAGCGGCGGTCCGATGCTGCTGGGTCTGCTGGCCGCCGCATCGTCCATCCCCGCGGCGTTCATGCTCGCCGCGTCGCTGCCGATGCTGGGAGCCCTCCTGCTGGGGCAGCACGGCAACCGGCGCCTTCGTGCGGCGCCGGCACGCTGAGGTCGGACTGGGCTCAGGCGGCGGAGGCGACGACGTCGCCACCCGTGGCGGGGGCCGCGGCCTCGTCGACGGCGATCGCAAGCGCAGCCTCCTCGAGGGCTACGGCGTCGCTGACCTCGGCCAGGATCTCGGAGAGCGGCACGTCGAGGGCTGCGCAGATGGAGGCGAGGAGCTCGGAGGATGCTTCCTTCTGGCCACGCTCGATCTCCGAGATGTAGCCCAGGCTCACACGGGCCTCGGCCGACACCTGGCGCAGCGTCCGGCCCTGGCGGATCCGCCGGCTGCGGAGGACCTCGCCGAGCAGGCGACGAAACAGGACCATGCCGCTGCTCCTTTCAGGACGACGTTCTGGACCAACGCTACCGGGCCGCGGAAACTTCCCGGAAGACAACCGACTGCCGGACACGACGAGATAGTGGGCTGACGATACTGCGGCTCACCTTACTCGCGCCGACCCGGCTGGTCCGGGCCCAGATGAGTGCCGGTGACGGCCTCGAGAACCAGGTCGATCGCCGCCTTCACGACCTTCTCCCGGATCTCCGCACGGTCGCCGTCGAACTCGAACCGCTCGCTGCGGACGCCCTCGGGTCCGGCTACCCCGACGAAGACCAGGCCGATCGGCTTGCCCTCCTGGGTGGTGGGACCGGCGACGCCCGTCGTACTCACCGCGAAGTCAGCGTCGGTCAGCTCCCGCACCCCGGCGGCCATCTCCTCAGCACACTCGGCCGAGACGACCCCGTGCCTCTCGACCGTCTCCTCGGAGACGTGCAGGACCTTCTGCTTGACGCCGGTGGCGTAGCTGATCACGCCACCGAGATAGGTGTCGCTGGCACCCGGCGCCGCACTGAGCACGTCGCCGAGCCGGCCCCCCGTCAAGGACTCCGCCGTCGCCAGCATCAACGAGCGCCGGAACAGCTCGGCCTGGAGCGTGCTGGCGATGCTCATCTGGTCGCTTGCCGGCGCACTGTCGGTGCGGCCGTCCTCTGCCACTGTCCGCTCGGTCACGGCGGCCATGGTAGCCAGCACGCCGATTCCGAAACCTGCTTCCAGGGATCCTTCCCGGTGCCCGCTACCGTGACCTGCATGGCACTCCCCATCGAGGACTACGCGGTCATCGGTGACACCGCGACCGCCGCCCTGGTCGGCCGCGACGGCTCGGTGGACTGGCTGTGCCTTCCGCGGTTCGACTCCCCCGCCTGCTTCGCGGCGCTCCTCGGCGACCCCGACAACGGCCGCTGGCTGATCGGGCCCGAAGGCGAGCACACGTCCACGCGCCGGTACGTCGGGAACACCGCGGTGCTCGAGACGACGTACACCACCGCGACCGGCACGGCGCAGGTCGTGGACGTCATGCCGATCGGGGACCAGCGTGCGGACATCGTCCGGCGTGTCATCGGCCTGAGCGGCACGGTGCGGATGCGCCACGAGTGGATCGTCCGATGCGGCTACGGCAAGATCCGGCCCTGGGTGACCCGCCACCGCGTCGAAGGCACCGAGGTGATCATGGCGGTCGCCGGACCAGACAAGTTCATCCTCCGCGGTGACCGGTTGCCGAAGGCCGTGGACGGCCACCACGAGGACCGGTTCGAGGTCATGGCCGGTGAGGAGCTCAGCTTCGCCACCACCTGGGTGCACTCCTACCGGGACGCGCCCAAGCTCCTCGAGTTCGACCCCCGGATCGAGGCGACGGTCGCACGCTCGGAGCGCTGGGCATCGATGTGCCGGTACGACGGGCCCTACCGCGACGCCGTCGTGCGTTCCCTCATCACCTTGCGTCTGATGACGCACGGTGTCACCGGCGGCATCGTCGCGGCACCGACGACCTCCCTGCCCGAGGACTTCGGCGGTGTCCGCAACTGGGACTACCGGTTCTGCTGGCTACGCGATGCCTCACTGACGCTCGAGGCGCTGCTCGCCTGCGGCTACAGCACCGAGGCGCGACTGTGGCGCGACTGGCTGCTGCGTGCCGTGGCCGGCGACCCCGCGGACCTCCAGATCATGTACGCCGTGGACGGCGGGCGTGACCTTCCCGAGCGCGAGCTGGAGCACCTCTCCGGATACGCCGGCTCCCAGCCGGTCCGGGTCGGCAACGGCGCGGTGACCCAGACCCAGACCGACGTGCTCGGGGAGGTGATGATCGCGCTCGACATGGCGCGCGAGCTCTCTGTGGCGGAGACAGAGGACTCCTGGGATCTCCAGCTGGCGCTGGTGGAGAACCTCGCCGAGCACTGGGACCGGCCGGACAACGGCCTCTGGGAGATCCGGGGGCCGCTGCGCCACTTCACCCACTCACGCGTCATGGTCTGGGTGGCGTTCGACCGTGCTGTGCGAGCGTTGGAGCGCTACCAGTTCGACGGACCGCTCGCCGAGTGGCGCAAGCTGCGCGACGAGGTGCGCGCGGAGATCCTGACCCACGGGTACGACGAGCAGCGGAACACCTTCACCCAGCACTACGAGACCACCGAGGTGGACGCCTCGCTGCTCGTACTCCCCCTCGTCGGGTTCATCGACGGGGACGACCCGAGGATGCTCGGGACGATCGCAGCGATCGAGAACGACCTCATGAAGAACGGCCTCCTGCACCGCTACCGCACGGAGTCCGGCGTCGACGGCCTCCCCGGTGAGGAGCATCCCTTCGTCGCGTGCTCGTTCTGGCTGGTCTCGGCCTACGCGAAGGCGGGCCGGCTCGACGACGCGCACGCGCTCATGGAGCGGCTGCTCGGCCTGCGCAACGACCTCGGCCTGCTGTCGGAGGAGTACGACCCAGTGGTGGGGCGGATGGTCGGCAACTTCCCCCAGGCGTTCTCGCACCTGGCACTGGTGGGCGCCGCCGTGCACCTGGCCGAGGCAGACCCTCGGCATCCGGACCCGCACGCGAGCCCCACTCCGTCACCCGGGGACTGACCTCAGACCGGGGCTGCCGTCTTGTGGTCGCGGCGCTGCTTGAACGCGTCACGGAAGAACTCGTAGCCGGAGTACATGGTCATCACCACGGCCGCGGCGAGGAGCACGACGGCGACCCACCAGAGCACGAGGCAGGGCACCACGAGAGCCCCCTCCACCTCGCGGAGAGGAAGGATCAGCAGGCCGAGGGCCAGGGCTTGGAGCATGGTCTTGAGCTTGCCCGACTGGTTGGCCGCGAGCACCACGTGCTTGGCGACCGAGAGTCGCATCAGCGTGACGCTCCACTCGCGGACGAGCACGATGATCGTCACCCACCACCAGATCTCGCCGATGATCGAGAGGCCGATGAAGGCCATCCCGGTGAGCGCCTTGTCCGCGATCGGGTCGGCGATCTTGCCGAAGTTCGTCACGAGGTTGTGCTTGCGGGCGAGGTCGCCGTCGATCTTGTCGGTGATCATGGCGACCGCGAAGATCGCCCAGGCGACGCATCGCCACAGCACCGACTCGCCGCCGTCGACCAGGAGCGCCCAGGCGAAGAACGGCACCATCACGATGCGCAGCGTGGTCAGCGCGTTGGGAACGTTCCAGTTGCTGGCCGTCGCGTCCGCGGACAAAGGGGGCCCTACCTCTCGTTCGTCGCGGCACTCGCCACGAGGTCGACACCATCCGAGGCGGTCACCACGGCAGGCACGATCTGACCCACATATGCCCCGACCGGGAGGTCGATAACCGTGGTCGACCCGTCCACCTCCGGCCCCTGGAGGGCGGCACGGCCCTCGGCGGTTCCGTCGTCGGCGAAGGACTCGAGCAGCACTTCGACGCGTTCCCCGATCCGCTCCTCGGCCCGCTGCGCGGTCAGCTCGTCGGCGAGACGCGTGACGTGCTCGGCCCGGGCACGGATCTCGTCCTCGTCGAGCTTGCCGTCGTAGGTGGCAGCTTCCGTGCCGTCCTCGTCGGAGTATCCGAACACGCCCACGGCATCCATACGCGCGGCCTCCAGGAAGTCACAGAGGATCTCGACGTCCTCCTCGGTCTCCCCCGGGAATCCGACGATCACGTTCGACCGTACGCCGGCGAGCGGCGCCTGCGACCGGATCTGCTCCAGCAGGTCGAGGAAGCTCCCCGGGTCGCCGAAGCGGCGCATCCGACGCAGCACGGCGTTCGAGGCGTGCTGGAAGGAGAGGTCGAAGTAGTCGGCGACGCCGGGAGTGCCCGCGATGGCGCTGACCAGGCCTGGCCGGGTCTCGGCCGGCTGCAGGTAGGACACCCGCACCCGCTCGACACCCTCGACCGCGGCCAGCTCGGGGAGCAGCGTCTCGAGCAGCCGGAGGTCGCCGAGGTCCTTGCCGTAGGAGGTGGAGTTCTCACTGACCAGGAAGAGCTCCTTGACCCCCTGCTCGGCGAGCCAGCGAGCCTCCCCGAGGACGTCGGAAGGGCGGCGGGACACGAAGGAGCCCCGGAAGCTCGGGATCGCGCAGAAGGAGCAGCGCCGGTCACATCCGCTCGCGAGCTTCAGGGGCGCCATCGGACCGCCGTCGAGCCTGCGTCGTACGGCGCGTGGACCCGCGGCCGGCGCGGCCCCGGCCGGGAGGTCAGGCGCGGCGATGGTGTGGCCTGGGACGACGACGTTGGCCGCGCCGGCACCGCGCTCACTCGGAGAGATCGGGAGCAGCTTGCGGCGGTCCTGCGGCGTGTGCGGGTGGTGCTGCTCGCCGGCCAGGATCGACCTGAGCCGGTCCGCGATGTCGGGGTAGTCGTCGAAGCCGAGCACGGCGTCGGCCTCGGGCAGCGACTCGGCGAGGTCCTTGCCGTAGCGCTCGGCGAGGCAGCCCACTGCGACGACCGCCTTCGTCGTACCGGCGTCCTTCAGGTCGGAGGCCTCCAGCAGCGTGTCGACGGAGTCCTTCTTGGCTGCCTCGACGAAGCCGCAGGTGTTGACCACCACGGTCTCGGCGGTGGAGGGGTCGTCGACGAGCCGGAAGCCGCCCGCCTCGAGTCGTCCGGCGAGCTCTTCGGAGTCGACCTCGTTGCGCGCGCACCCGAGGGTGAGCATCGCGACCGTGGTGAGCTCCGCCGGTTGCGGAACGGTGGTGTCAGAAGTAGTAGTCATATCCGGCTACGAGTATGACGGCCGAACGGCGCGAAGGGCGAACCGGACGTCCCGCCGGCCCGACGTCAGACGCCGAGAGACGCCGGCGGAACGCGTCTGCGTATGTTCGCCTCAACGCCAGTGGTAACGGCGCTCGGGACGGCCGACCTCCCCGTAGCGCAGGCGGACCTCCGCCTTGCCGGTCTCCGCGAGATGCTCGAGGTAGCGCCGTGCGCTGACGCGGGAGACCCCCAGCAGCCCCGCGGTCTCGGCGGCCGACAGGTCCCTCCCGGCGGTGCGCAGGCTCTCCTCCACCAGCCGCAGAGTCTCCGCGGAGAATCCCTTGGGCAGCCGGGCATCCGCGCGACTAGGGCCGAAACCGCTCCCGAACACTCGGTCGACCTCCTGCTGGTCGGTCTCGGTGCTCGCCGCGGCCAGCCCGACGTACGCCTCGCGGTAGTGGTCGAGCCGGGCTCGCAGGTCGTCGTAGGAGAAGGGCTTGATCAGGTAGTGCACGATCCCGCCCCGCAGGGCTCGGCGCACGGTCTCGGCCTCTCGTGCCGCGCTGATCACGAGTACGTCGACCTCGGGCACGAGCTCGCGCATCCACTGGAGCAGATCGAGACCGGTCGTGTCCGGCAGGTACACATCGAGCAGCACCAGGTCGGGCTCGAGTCGTCCCACCTGGGTCAACGCCTCGGCGCCGGTGTGCGCGACGCCGACGACCTCGAAGCCCGCAGTCCGTTCGACGAACCCGGTGTGGATCCGGGCCACCATGAAGTCGTCGTCGACGATGAGCACCCTGATCACCGGCCGGCCGCCCTTCGAGGAAGCACCGCGGTGAAGACGGCGCCGTCGTCGTTGTGCATCGACACATCGCCCCCTCTGCGCCGGCAGACCAGGCGGGTCAGCGCGAGGCCGAACCCCCGGCCACCCTGTGCGGTCGCACCCTTGGTGGTCCAGCCCTGCCGGAAGACCGCCTCGACGTCACCGTCGGGCACGCCAGGCCCTGAGTCACGCACCATGACGCGCACCGCGTCCGTGTCCTCGTCCAGGAGCACCAGCACCCTAGCTCCGTCCTGGCCTGCCACCGCGTCGAGGGCGTTGTCCACGAGGTTGCCCACGACCGTGGTCAGGTCGCGGGACAGCGCCTGGTCCATGCGGTCGAGGTGGGAGTCAGGCAGGAGCTCGAGCGCTACCCCCCGCTCCGTGGCGAGGCTGGCCTTGGCGATCAAGAGCGCCGCCAGGGTCGGGTCGTCGATCCGCGAGGTCACCTCGTCGTACAGCGTTGTACGGCTCAGGCTGACCCCGTCGACGAAGCGCACCACCTCGTCGTACTCCTGGAGATGCAGCAGCCCGGAGATCGTGTGCAGCTGGTTGGCGAACTCGTGGGTCTGCGCGCGCAGCGTGTCGGAGGTCGCCCGCGTGGTGCCGAGCTGCTGCTCCAGAGCGGAGAGCTCGGTGCGGTCACGAAGCGTCGTGACCGAGCCGATCACCCGTCCGCGTGAACGCATCGGCCGTCTGTTGAACGCGAGCACCCGGTCGTCGACGAGCACCAGCCGGTCCGGGACCGAACCTTCGGTGAGCACCTGCCGTAGCTGCGGGTCGACCGCCAGCTCCTCCAGCGTGCGTCCGACGCAGTCCCCGGGCAGGCCCAGCAGGGTCCGGGCGCTGTCGTTGGCCAGGGTGATCCGCTCTGCCGGGTCGACCGCGATCACCCCTTCCTTGAGCCCGTGCAACATGGCCTCGCGGTGCTCCACGAGTCCGGCGATCTCCGACGGCTCGAGTCCGAGCGTCTGTCGCTTGACCCGGCGCGCGAGCAGCAACGACCCGGCGACCCCGAGCGCACTGCCCACGGCCAGGTAGGTCAGCATGTTCGGGACCGACCGGCTGATTCGCTCGAGCACCGACGGATAGTCCCGGCCGATCACGGTGAAGCCGACGATCTCGCCGTTCTCGAGGTTCTGCACGGGGACATGCGCGACCACCGAGGGAACCCCACCGAGGTCGGTCACGCCTGTCCATGCGGCGCCCTGCAGGACCCTGCTCTCGCCCACCGCGAGCTTGGTCCCCACCTGGGTCGGGTCGGAAGACGTGACAACAGTGCGGTCGCGTCCCGCGAGGAGCACGTCCGACGCCCCCGACACCGTGCGCGTGGTCTCCCCCACGGCCGCGAGCGCACGGTCCCTCCCTGCGAGGGCCTCCGGCAGCCGGCTGCGCACGGTCGCGTTGGCGGCGAGGTTCTCAGCGGCCGAAAGCGCGCGGCGGCCTTCGACCCTGCGGATCTCGCTCTCCGACTGAGCGAGCGAGATGACCGGGACGATGACGAGCACAGCGAGCACGATGAGGAGCTGGAGCGCAAGGTACTGGCGCGCAAGGGACATCTCACCCCGCCGCATCCGTCATCTCCTCGCAACCATCGTGAGCCACACGATCTGACCGGCGAGCCCGCAGGCCTACCGTGGCCGCCATCAGGATGACACCCTGCGACGTCGAGAGCACCGTGGGCAAGGGCGGCGAGTGTGACCACAACGAACGAAACGTCCTTTGAGAACGCAACCGTGACGGCCGTCACGTCTGGGGCCAAGCATGTGCGAGACCCGCAAAACACGAGAAGACGAGGTTGACCCATGCGACGAACACGACTCCTGCCCCTGGCCGCGGCTCTGGCCGGCCTGGTGCTTGCCGCCTCCGCGTGCGGTGTGACCGGCGACAGTGGTGCCAACGCAAAGGAGGGCGGGCCGCTCACCGACCTCCGCGTGATGGTGCCCAACTCCGCCGGTGGCGGCTACGACGTCACCGCGCGGACTGCGGCGAAGGTGATGGAGGACGAGGGCATCGCGTCCGGGATCGAGGTGTTCAATCTCGAAGGTGCCGGAGGCACGGTGGGCCTGGCGCGCACGGTCAACGAGAAGGGCAACGGCGACCTCGCGATGCTGATGGGCCTCGGCGTGGTCGGCGCGAGCTACACGAACGACACAGATGCGACCCTCTCGGAGACCACTCCCCTGGCACGGCTGATCGAGGAGCCGGGGGCGATCATGGTCTCCAAGGACTCGCCCTACAAGACGATCGACGACCTCGTCACGGCATGGAAGGCCAACCCTGCCAAGGTCACAGTCGGCGGCGGTTCGTCCGCCGGTGGCCCCGACCACCTTCTCCCGATGCAGCTCGCCCAGGCGGTCGGCATCGAGCCGAAGAAGGTCAACTACGTCTCCTACGACGGCGGCGGCGACCTGCTGCCGGCGCTGCTGGGCAACAAGCTCGACTTCGCCACGTCCGGCCCGAGCGAGCTGCAGGACCAGATCGAGAGCGGTCAGATCCGTGTGCTCGCCACCAGCGGTGAGGAGCGACTCGAGAACGTCGACGCCCCCACCCTCACCGAGTCGGGCATCGACCTCGTGTTCACCAACTGGCGCGGGCTCGTGGCACCTCCTGGCATCACGGAGTCCGACCGCACGAAGCTGATCGACGCTCTGGAGAAGATGCACGACAGCGACGGCTGGAAGCAGGCTCTCGAGCTGAACGGCTGGACCGACGCCTTCATCACCGGCGACGAGTTCGGCAGCTTCCTCAAGGAGCAGGACAAGCGCGTGGTCGACGTCCTCTCCGACCTGGGCCTCGCGTGAGCGCGGCCACCCCGACCGTCTCCAGGCTCCAGGGCCGCTCCGAGCTGGGCATGGCTGCCCTGCTCGGGGCGGCCGGGGCGCTGGTGCTCTGGGACGCTGTCCATCTGCACGCCCCCTACTCGGAGTCCGACCCCGTAGGCCCCAGGGCGGTGCCTTACCTGGTCGCTGCCCTGCTCATCGGCTGTGCGCTCTGGCTCGGTGCCGACGTGCTCCGCGGCGGGAGGGGAGCCGCGGAGGGCGGGGAGGACGTCGACCTCGACCACCCGACCGAATGGCGGACCGTCATACCTCTGGTTGCGGTGTTCCTCGCCAACATCGTCCTCATCGACCGGCTCGGCTGGGTGATCTCCGGCGCGCTGTTCTTCTGGGGCAGCGTCTGGTCCCTCGGCAGCCGCCACTACGTCAGGGACGCGGTCGTCTCGCTGCTGCTCTCGGTGACCACGTTCTACGGCTTCTACCTCGGCCTCGGGATCTACCTCCCGGCCGGGATCCTGGAAGGGGTGCTCTAGATGGATGTCTGGGGATCACTTCTCGACGGCTTCGCCACCGCTGCGACCCCGGCCAACCTCGTCTACGCCCTCGTCGGCGTGCTGCTCGGAACGGCGGTCGGCGTGCTGCCCGGACTCGGCCCGGCGATGACCGTCGCGCTCCTGCTCCCGGTCACCTACGCCCTGGAGCCGACCAGCGCGTTCATCATGTTCGCGGGCATCTACTACGGCGGGATGTACGGAGGCTCGACGACCTCGATCCTGCTGAACACGCCTGGTGAGTCCTCCTCGGTGGTGACCGCGATCGAGGGCAACAAGATGGCGAAGGCCGGCCGCGCCTCCCAGGCTCTGGCGACCGCGGCCATCGGGTCCTTCGTCGCGGGGACCATCGGCACAGCCCTGCTGGTGCTGTTCGCACCCGTGGTGGTGGGCTTCGCCGTCAGCCTGGGGTCGCCGAGCTACTTCGCGATCATGATCCTGGCGCTGCTCGCGGTGACGGCCGTGCTCGGGTCGTCGCGCGTGCGCGGCTTCTCCTCGCTCGGCCTCGGCCTTGCGATCGGTCTCGTCGGCATGGACTACACGACCGGGCAGCCCCGACTCACCTTCGGCGTCCCACTGCTCGCCGACGGCCTCGACGTGGTCGTGGTCGCCGTAGCGATCTTCGCCGTCGGCGAAGCCCTTTGGGTCGCGGCGCACCTTCGCAGGACCGCGTCGCAGATCATCCCGGTGGGCAAGCCGTGGATGGGCAAGGACGACTGGAAGCGCTCCTGGCGCCCGTGGCTGCGTGGCACGGCCTACGGCTTCCCCTTCGGTGCCCTGCCGGCCGGTGGTGCCGAGATCCCGACCTTCCTCTCCTACGTCACCGAGAAACGGCTCTCTCGAAGGCCGGAGGAGTTCGGGCACGGCGCCATCGAGGGTGTCGCAGGGCCGGAGGCGGCCAACAACGCCTCCGCCGCCGGGACCCTCGTCCCGATGCTGTCGCTGGGACTGCCGACGAACGCGACCGCCGCCGTCATGCTGGCTGCGTTCACCGGCTATGGCATCCAGCCCGGGCCGTTGCTGTTCGACCGTGAGCCCGAGCTGGTGTGGGCGTTGATCGCGAGCCTGTTCATCGGCAACGCGCTCCTGCTGCTGATCAACCTGCCGCTGGCCCCGGCGTGGGCACGGCTTCTGCAGATCCCGCGGCCTTACCTCTACGCGGGCATCCTGTTCTTCGCCACGCTCGGCGCCTACTCGGTGAACCTACAGAGCTTCGACCTCGTCATCCTGCTGACGCTCGGCCTGCTCGGCTTCGCGATGCGGCGCTTCGGCCTGCCCGTCCTGCCGCTCGTCATCGGCTTGATCCTCGGCCCGCGCGCGGAGGAGCAGCTGCGCAAGTCCCTGCAGCTGAGCAGCGGGAACATCTCGGGCCTCTGGAGCGAACCGGTTGCCGTCGTGGTCTACGTCGTCGTCGCGCTGATCCTGGCCTGGCCGTTGGTTGCCCGCGTGGTCCGCCGGCGTCCGGCGACAGATGCGAGTGCCTTGGCGGCGATCGTCCACCCGACCAGCGACGGGCGAACCGACGCTGACCCGTCCACTACCCCAGAACGATCGGAGGCCCGCAGATGAGCGTCGTCGTCGGGTACGTCCCCACCCCCGAGGGTGAGGCCGCTCTCGAACACGCGATCCGAGAGGTGACGCAGCGCGGCACCCGGCTCGTCGTCGTGAACACCTCGCGCGGCGACGCGCTGGTCGACCAGCGGTATGCCCAGCCCGACCAGGTCAAGGTCCTCGAGGACAGGCTCGACGCCGCAGGGCTGGAGCACCTGCTGCTGCACTCCATCCGTGGACGAGAGGCCGCCGAGGAGATTCTCGAAGCAGCTGCGGAGCACCGCGCCGACCTCATCGTCGTCGGGCTGCGCCGCCGTACTCCTGTCGGCAAGCTCCTCATGGGGAGCACTGCACAGCGGGTGCTGCTCGACGCCCTGTGCCCGGTCTTGGCGGTGAAGGCCTGAAGCGGGTGATCACGAAGGCCAGGGCGGTGTTCTACACGCACGCCGTCCTGGTCCAGGCCATCACGTTCGTGCTCCGCCCGACGGCGACGTACAGGGCTGTCGAGCTCGACGTCCCGGCCCATTGGCTGGGAGTTCTCGCCGCCAGCTTCGCGGTCCTCCCCCTCCTGCTCGCCGTCCCCGCCGGGCATGCGACGGACCGGTACGGCGAGCGGCGGGTCATGGTCACCGGCTCAGCCATCGTGCTGCTCTGCGCAGCCGGCTTCGTGGCGCTCGGCGGCAGCGTGGTCGGCCTCGTGGTCGCGAGCGTCCTGCTCGGACTCGGTCACCTGTGCTCGGTGGTCGGCCAGCAGGCGATGGTCGCCAACGGCACCGCACCTGAAAGGTACGACGCCGGCTTCGGCCACTACACCTTCGCGACCTCCGTGGGTCAGGCCACAGGGCCGGCGCTGATCGTGTTCTTCGGTGGTGGCGGTACCGTCCCGAACACCGGCGCCATCTTCGCGTGGACAGCGGTCCTGACCGTCGTGCTCGTGGCGGTCTCGCTGGCGCTCCCGCGTACACGCACGCGTGCGGCGATGCAGGAGACATCGGACGGCTCGGTGCGCGACCTCCTGCGGAAGCCCGGGCTTCTCAGGGCGCTCGCCGTGAGCTGCGTCGTCCTGGCGGCAGTGGACATCACCCTGGTCTACCTGCCCGCTCTCGGCGCGGAGCGCGGGATCACCGCAGGCACCGTCGGGGTGCTCCTGATGCTCCGGGCCGCAGCATCCATGGCCTCGAGGTTCTTCCTGGGCCGACTCGTCGTCCTGCTGGGACGGCGCCGGCTTCTGGTCGGCAGTGTCGCTCTCTCAGCCGTCTCCCTGGGGGCCAGTGCGATTCCCATGCCGCCGTGGCTGCTCGGCGTGGTCGTCGCACTGCTCGGTCTCGGGCTCGGCGCCGGCCAGCCCCTCACCATGTCGTGGCTGGCCGAGACCACGCCTCCTGGGCTGACGGGGCGCGCCATGTCCCTGCGCCTGACCGGGAACCGCCTGGGCCAGGTGGTCGTGCCAAGCCTCGCCGGCATGCTCGCAGTGGGAGCCGGGGCGAGCGGCGTCCTGGCCCTCACCGCCGCCGGCCTGGGCGCGGTGGGGTTTGCCGCACGCCGGCTCCACAACAGCTGAGCGTCACCGTCAGGGGACAGCCGGTGGCGCCTGAGGTACGTCGGTCGAGGAGCTGTCGTGGACGAGGGAGGATCCGTTGATCACGGGAGCCTGCATCTCGGGCGGCTCCGTGGTGAACAGCCTCAGCACGCCCCAGATGAGGATCAGCGTCAGCACCACGCCGATCAGCAGGCCCCAGCTCGGACCACCGACGGTGGAGCGCATGGTCCCGGTCATGCCGGTGGCGAGCTCTGCCTCGAAGACCCGCCGGGCGTTGATGGGCGCGGTGGCGTAGCGCTCCTCGAACTTCTCGAGCAGTGGTTCGACGTCCTTGCCGAGGATCCGCGCCAGCGTGCGCAGGTGGCCACGGGCGTAGAAGTCGCCGCCGCAGGGCGCGAAGTCGTCCACCTCGATCGACTCGATGACGTGAGGCCGGATCCGGGTCCGCTCGGCGAGGTCGTCGACGGAGAGCCCGAGCCGCGTGCGTGCCGCGGCCAGCTCAGGACCGATGACCGGGTCGTAGGCCGGTTCGGTGACGAAGTCGTCGATGACCAGCGGCTCGACCGGGTCACCCAGGGTCGAGATCGGGCGTACCCGGTCGCCGACCTCGACCCTCTCGAAGACCAGGTCAACGCTTCCGGGCCGACGCAGCTCACGTCCCTCGGGCATGTCCGCCCGCGAGTCCTGGTCGGCGGCCGACGGGTCCAGCGCGGTGCTCCCGGCAGTCGGGAGGTTCAAGGTGGCCTCGGCGCGGAGGCCCGGGCGCGTCTCGCGCAGCGCCGCGGCGGGAGTGAGCGACATGGGCGCGGGCGCCGGCGTCGCGGGAGCTTCGGGAGTGTCGACGGCCCCCGGGTTCGGACCCTCGCCGTCGATGTCGTGGGAGCGGCCCTTCGCGACTCGCGACACGATCATGCCGATGCCGCCGAGGATGCTGCGGCGTGGCGCGCGAGATGCGGGCTCCACCGTCGCGGAGTCCTCCCCCGCAGCCCCTTCGGCGGACTTCCCCGTGTCGGTGCTCGCGCGAGCGGTCTGGGTCTCAGGAGACGACCCGGGTTGCTCCACGACAGGCT
>DATGYO010000152.1:0-6129 GCA_035297905.1 Nocardioidaceae bacterium | reverse complement strand
CACCACGAACCCCCGGATCCCGTCCTCGGTCTGCGCCCACACCACCGCGACGTCGGCGACCGACCCGTTGGTGATCCACATCTTGTTGCCGCTCAGCACCCAGTCCGCGGTCTCGCCGGCACCGTCGCGGCGGGCCCGGGTACGCATCCCGGCCGGGTTCGACCCGAAGTCGGGCTCGGTCAACCCGAAACACCCGATCGCCTCACCCGCAGCCATCCGCGGCAACCACTCGACCTTCTGCTCCTCCGACCCGTGCCTCCAGATCGCGAACATCGCCAACGACCCCTGCACACTCACCAGGCTGCGTAGCCCGGAGTCCCCGGCCTCCAGCTCCAGACACGCCAACCCGTACGCCGTCGCCGAGGTCCCCGCACACCCGTACCCGTCCAGGTGCATGCCCAGCACCCCCAACGACCCCAGCTCCTTGGCCAGGTCCCGCACCGGGATCGCCCCGGACTCATACCAGTCCGCCACCTCCGGCCGGATCTTGTCCTCCACGAACCGGCGGACCGTGTCCCGGATCGACCGATCCTCCTCACCGATCAACGCATCGGTACCGAACAAACCAAGCGGGGACTGGGGTGGGGCAGTAGCCATGGTGAATGCCTTTCGAGAAGGGGCTCAGACGAACGCGTTGACGCCGGTCTCCGCGCGCCCGATGAGAAGTTTCTGGATCTGGCTGGTGCCTTCGTACAACGTCATGACGCGCGCGTCCCGCATGTACTTCTGGACCGGGTACTCGTCGACGTAGCCGTAGCCACCGAAGGCCTGGATGGCGAGGTTCGCCGCCCTGACCGCCGCCTCGGACGCGAACAGCTTGGCCTTGGACGCCTCGATGCCGAAGGGCTCGCCTCGCTCGATCAGGTCTGCCGCGCGCCACGTGAGCAGCCGTGCGGCGTCCGCGTCGACCGAGATGTCCGCGATCATGTCTTGGATCAGCTGGAATGAGGCCAGCGGGCGCCCGAACTGCTGGCGCTCCTTCGAGTACGCCACCACGGTCTCCAGGCAGCCCTGGATGATCCCGACGCAGCCGGCGGCGACCGACACCCGCCCCTTGTCGAGGGAGTACATCGCGATCTTGAAGCCCTGGCCCTCCTCGCCCAGCATCGTCGAGGCCGGCACCCGCATGTCGTCGAACGAGAGCTCCGAGGTGGCCTGGCCGCGCAGGCCGAGCTTGCCCTTGATCTCGGTGCGCTCGAACCCAGGTGTGTCCGTCGGCACCAGGAATGCCGAGACACCCTTGGGTCCTTCGCCGCCGGTCCGGGCGAACACCAGGCAGACGTCGGCCCAGCTGCCGTTGGTGATGAAGATCTTCGACCCGTTGATCACGTAGTCGTCCCCGTCACGCACCGCCCGGGTCTTCAGGTTCCCCGCATCCGAACCGGTGTCCGGCTCGGTGAGCCCGAAGCAGCCGAGCTTGGTGCCGTTCGCGATGCCGGGGAGCCACTGCTGCTTCTGCTCCTCGGTGCCGTGGGACAAGATCACCTTGCCGACGAGGCCCATGGAGACCGAGACGATCCCGCGGACAGAGGAGTCCGCCCGGCCGAGCTCCTCCATCCCGATGCAGTACGTGATGTAGTCGCCGCCGATGCCGCCGTACTCCTCAGGAATCGTCAGACCGAAGAACCCGATCTCGCCCAGCTTCGGGATGATCGCGGTGTCGACCGACTCTGCGCGGTCCCACTGGGTGCGGTTCGGCACGACCTCGTTGTCGAGGAAGTCGCGCGCCACCTTCTTGAAGTTCCTCTGGTCGTCGTTCAAAGACAGGTCCATCCGTCACACCTCGTCCTTCACCTGTTCACGGAGCTCGAACTTCCTGATCTTGCCGCTCGGCGTCTTCGGAAAGTCATCGAGGATCTCCAGACGCTCGGGCCAGTACTGCTTGGCGACGCCCTTGTCCGCGAGGAACTTCTGCATCTCCTCGAAGGTGAACTCGCCTGCGCCCGGTTTCACGACCACGCACGCGCAGGCCCGCTCCTGCAGCCGGGGATCGGGCATGGCCACGATGGCGACAGAAGCCAGCTTGGGGTTCTCATAGAGCACGTTCTCCACGTACGAGACCGGGATGTTCTCCCCGCCCCGGATGATCACGTCCTTGGTGCGACCGGAGATGTTGACGTAGCCGTCCGCGTCGATCTTGGCCAGGTCGCCGGTGTCGAACCACGGGCCGTCGAAGCTGGCCCGGGTCATCTCGAGGCGCTCGGCGTACCCGACGAACAAGGTGGGGCCGTACACCTGGAGCCGGCCCTCATCGCCGGGTGGGACCTCCTTACCATCGTGGTCGACGGCGCGGATGTGCATACCCGGCCACGGGTAGCCGTCGGTCTCGATGATCTTGTCCTCGGGGTCACCGGGGATACCGAGCGTGACCAGGCCGTTCTCCGTCTGCCCCCAGCCGCCGAGGACCACCAGGCCGGGAAGCTTCTCCTTCGCCTCCCGGACCAGGGCTCGAGGGATCGGCGCGCCCATGCAGCAGAACCGCTCCAACGACGACATGTCGTGGTCGCTCAGGTTCGGGGTGTTCAGGGCGTCGTGCAGGAAGGGTGTCGCGGCCGAGGTGTAGGTGATCCCGTGCTCTTCGACGAGCTCCACGAACCGGCCTGCGTCCCAGACGTCCTGGAGTACGCCGGTCGCCCCGTTCTGCACGTTCAGCCGCGCGCCGTACAGGAATCCCGTCAGGTGCGCGAGCGTCGAGGCCATGTGGATCACGCTGTCACTGGTGATCCCGAGCCTCTCGGGCAGTGGCCTGTTCGCGGCCACGACGGTGTTGTGCGTGTGCATGACGCCCTTGGGCTCCCCCGTCGTGCCGGAGGTGAAGATCAGCAGCGTCACCTCGTTGGGGTCGGGCCGCAGGCCTGCCAGGGTGCCGGGATCGCGGCGGGACTCCCACGGCGTCGCCATGAAGTCCTCCCAGGAGGACGTGCCCTGCCCGGGCTTCCCGTCGACGACCAGCACGTGCTCGAGCGACGGCCAGCCGCCTCGGAGCTCGTCGACCATCGCCACGTAGTCGAAGCCGCGGAAGTCCGAAGGCACGATGATCACCTTCGACTTCGCGAGCCCGACCATGAAGCCGACCTCGCGCTGCCGGTAGATCGGGATCAGCGGGTTGCTGATCGCGCCGATCCTCGAGGCGGCGTAGTGGGTCACCACCCACTCGATCCAGTTCGGCAGCTGGAACGAGACCACGTCGCCGGGTTCCACGCCGAGCTCCAGGAGACCGAGCGCGCAACGGTCGACCTCGCGCCGCAGCTCGGCGTAGGTGACCTGCCTCCGGCTGTCGATGAACGCGGTCTTGTCCGGGGCCTGCTCGGCCACCTCGTCGAGGTAGTCGGTGATCGTGCGGTCCAGCCAGTAGCCCTGGCTGGTGTACTCCTCGATCTGTTCCGGCGTGAGGATCGTCTCGAACGTCATGGCGGTCTCCGGGCTAGCTCATGGTGAGGCCGCCGCTGACGCTGACGGTCTGGCCGGTGATGAAGTTGGCTTCGTCGGAGGCGAAGAACGCCACCATGTTCGCGAGGTCGCTCGGCTGGGCCAGCCGGCGGAACGGGATCGCCCTGGTCAGGGCCTCGCGGAGCTTCGGGTTGTCGCCGCCCATCGACGCGAAGAGCGCGGTGTCGGTCGGGCCCGGGCAGACGCAGTTGGCGTTGACCTGGTGCCGCGCCATCTCACGCGCAGTGGACTTCGTGAAGGCGATCACGCCGCCCTTCGCGGCCGAGTAGACCGCCTCGCCGGACGACCCGACACGGCCGGCGTCCGACGCGAGGTTCACGACCGACCCGAAGCCCTGCTCGGCCATGACCGGCAGCACAGCCTTCGACGTGTTCAGGACGCCGTACAGGTTGATCTGGATGACCCGGTCCCAGTCTGCTGGGTCCGAGTCGACGAACGGGCTCGCCTTGTCCCAGCCGGCGTTGTTGACGAGTACGTCGATCCGCCCGAACTGGCTCTTGACCTGCTCGACCATCGCGTTCACCGACTCCCGCGAGGTGACATCGGTCCGGATCCCCACCGCGCCACCGCCGATCCCGTCTGCGGTCTCCTTCGCCGTCGTCTCGTTGACGTCGGTGACCACCACGGTGGCGCCCTCGGACGCGAGCTTCTCCGCGATCGCCTTCCCGATCCCCTGGCCCGCGCCGGTCACGATCGCGATCTTGTCGTCCAGCTTTCCCATGGTTGAACCTTTCGAGGTAGAGGAGGTCACGGCGCGAACGCCCGGCCGAGGAGGCTGCGTGAGATGACGAGCTTGGACACCTGCGCGGTGCCGTCACCGATCTCCAGACCGATGACGTCGCGTAGGCGCTGCCCGAGCGGGCTCTCCGTCGAGTAGGCCATGTGGCCGAAGGTCAGCAGGCACTGATGGATCACCTCGGTCGACAGCTTCGGCGCCCAGAACTTCGCCATCGCCGCCTCTGCGGAGTGCTCGATGTCGTTGTCCTTCTTCCAGAGCGCCTCGTAGCAGACATGGCGGGCACCGCGCACGTAGGTGGCGTACTCAGCCAACGGGAACGAGACGCCCTGGAACTTCCCGATCGGCTGACCGAATGCCTCCCGGTCGCGCGCCCACTGGAGCGCCTCCTCCAGCGAGACCTGGGCAGCGCCGAGGCAGGCGAGCCCGATGATCGCGCGGGAGTAGTCGAAGCCCTGCATCACGGAGACGAAGCCGTCACCCTCCTGGCCGATCAGGTCCGCCCGGGTCACCGGAGCGCCCTCGAAGTGCAGGGACGCCCGTCCGATGGCCCTCGCGCCCAGGTCGTCGAAGGGACTGCGCGTGACGTACTCCGTGTTGAGGTCGACCCAGAACGCGCTGACACCCCGCGCTCCCTCCCCACCGGTGCGAGCGAGGACGACCCCGCGGTCGGACGCCATGCCCAGCGTGATCGAGGTCTTCTCTCCGTGGAGCCGCCAGCCGTCGCCGTCCGGCACGGCCTTGAGCTCCAGGCTCGCCGCGTCGGTGCCGTGTCCGGGCTCGGTGATGCAGATACAGGGCACGACCTCGCCGGACGCGATGCCGGGGAGCCATGCGGCCTTCTGCTCCTCGGAGGCGTTACGGACGATGATGTCGCTGATCAGGGCGGTGTTGATGATCACGTAGGTCGCGTTGAAGTCCGCGCGTCCCACCTCTTCAGCCGCCAGGCCGGCGATGACCGCACTCGCCTCTTGGCCGCCGTACTCCTCGGGGATGCGGAGCCCGGTGAGGCCCATCCCCGCCATGTCGAGCGCGAGCTCGCGGCGGAACTCCGCGGTCTTGTCGTCGGACTGGTAGTGCGGCCTCAGCGTCTTCGTCGCAAAGCGCCGCAGCTCCTGACGGAACGACTCCTCGTCCTCGTCGAATCGGAAGTCCATGGCTCAGTGCCAGTTCACGTGCTGGTTGAAGTCCGGCTTGCGCTTCTCGGAGAACGCGGCAGCGCCCTCCAGACCCTCGGGCGACGCCGTGAACAGGTCGAGCGCCGTCATCGCCATGTTGCTGAAGCCGGCCTGGTGGTCGGTGTCGGCGTTGAAGGACTGCTTGAGGAACCGGATCGCCGTGGGGCTCTTCTCGGCCACCTCGGCCGCCCAGGCCTTTGCCTCCTTGAGCAGCTGGTCGCCGGGGACGACCTTGTTGACGAGGCCCATCGCCAGAGCCTCGTTCGCGTCGTACATCCGGCACCAGAACCACATCTCGCGGGCCTTCTTCTCCCCCACCACGCGAGCGAGGTACGCCGATCCGAAGCCGGCGTCGAAGGAGCCGACCTTGGGGCCGGCCTGCCCGAACCGCGCGGTCTCGCTCGCGAGCGAGACGTCGCACAGGACGTGGAGCACGTGGCCACCACCGACTGCGACGCCGTTGACGGCCGCGATGACCGGTTTGGGGATGTCCCGGATCAGCTTGTGGAGGTAGCCGATCTCGAACATGCCGCTCTCGCTAGGTCCGTAGTCACCGGTCTCGGCGCGCTGTTTCACGTCGCCGCCGGTGCAGAAGGCCTTCTCGCCCGCTCCGGTGAGGATCACCGACTGGACCTGCTTGTCGGCCCAGGCCAGACGGAAGGCCTTGATCATCTCCTCGACGGTCTTGGCCCGGAACGCGTTGTACCGATCCGGCCGGTTGATCGTGATGATCGCCGCTGACTCCTCAACGACGTACTGGATGTC
>DATGYO010000151.1:0-3558 GCA_035297905.1 Nocardioidaceae bacterium | reverse complement strand
GGCACATCATGGGTGAGTCCATGGAGGCCCTGATCCACCACTTCAAGCTGGTGACCGAAGGCTTCCGGGTCCCCCCGGGCCAGGCCTACGTGCCGATCGAGTCGCCGCGGGGCGAGCTCGGGGCCCACGTGGTCTCCGACGGCGGGACGCGTCCGTTCCGGGCGCACTTCCGCGACCCCTCGTTCACCAACCTCCAGGGCACGTCGGTGATGAGCGAAGGCGGCATGGTCGCCGACGTCATCGTCGCGATCGCCTCCCTCGATCCCGTGATGGGCGGAGTGGACCGATGACCGACATGGTTTCGACAGGCGCAACCGGCGGGTCGGCCGGCAGGGACAGCCTGCCCGCCGAGACGCTGCGCGAGCTGCGCCAGATCACCGCGCGCTACCCGCAGGCCCGCTCGGCGCTGCTGCCGATGCTGCACCTCGTGCAGAGCGTCGAGGGCCGCGTCACCGCGCGGGGGATCGAGGCGTGCGCGGACATCCTCGGCATCTCTGCCGCGGAGGTGTCCGGGGTGGCGACCTTCTACACGATGTACAAGCGCAGGCCGGTCGGCGACTACCACGTCGGTGTCTGCACGAACACGCTCTGCGCCGTGATGGGTGGCGACGAGATCTTCGAGCGGCTCAAGGACCACCTCGACGTCGGCAACGACGAGACCACCGAGGACGGCAAGATCACGCTCGAGCACGTCGAGTGCAACGCGGCCTGCGACTACGCCCCGGTGATGATGGTCAACTGGGAGTTCATGGACAACATGACCCCGCAGTCGGCCACTCAGCTCGTGGACGACCTGCGCGAGGGCAAGGAGGTCCACTCGACCCGAGGCCCGCGCATCTGCACCTGGCGCGAAGCTGAGCGGGTGCTCGCCGGCTTCCCCGACGACCGCGCCGACGAGGGTCCGGCCGCGGGTCCGGCGTCGCTGGTCGGACTCGACCTCGCTCGTGAGCGGGGCTGGCGCGCACCGGAGACCGGGCGCAGGTCGGTCCCCGCCGGGCACGACGGTCGACCCAGTCACGGCGAGGGCGACAAGGAGACGGCGGTCCGCGAGGCCGACACACATCGCGCGGGCTCCGAGACGCGCCTGGACGAGTCCCCGACCGACGTGAAGGGCGGCAAGGGGTCGAACCCCGAGGCTGACGGGAAGGGCACGAACGAATGACGGACACGCTGACGCCGGTCCTCACCGACAACTGGGACGCGGACCGGTCCTGGACGCTGGAGTCCTACCAGGCGCGCGGAGGGTACGACGCCCTCCGCGTCGCCCTTGGCATGGAGCAGGACGCCGTGATCACCGCCGTCAAGGACTCCGGACTCCGAGGCCGCGGCGGCGCGGGCTTCCCCACCGGCATGAAGTGGGGCTTCATCCCGCAGGACAACCCGAAGCCGAAGTACCTCGTCGTCAACGCCGACGAGTCCGAGCCGGGCACCTGCAAGGACATCCCGCTGATGATGGCCTCGCCGCACACCCTCGTGGAGGGCGTGATCATCTCCGCCTACGCCATCCGCGCCAACACCGCGTTCATCTACGTCCGCGGTGAGGTGCTGCACGTCGTCCGACGGCTGCAGCGGGCGGTCCAGGAGGCCTACCTCGCCGGCCACCTCGGCAAGAACATCCACGGGTCCGGGTACGACCTCGAGCTCGTGGTCCACGCCGGAGCCGGTGCCTACATCTGCGGTGAGGAGACGGCGCTGCTCGACTCCCTCGAGGGCAGGCGCGGCCAACCGCGCCTGCGGCCCCCGTTCCCCGCCGTCGCGGGCCTCTACGCCGCGCCCACGGTGATCAACAACGTGGAGTCGATCGCGTCGGTGCCGAGCATCATCAAGAACGGCCCCGACTGGTTCGCCTCCATGGGCACCGAGAAGAGCAAGGGGTTCGTCATCTACTCGCTCTCGGGCCACGTGCAGCGCCCTGGGCAGTACGAAGCGCCGCTCGGCATCACGCTGCGCGAGCTGATCGACCTCGCCGGGGGGATCCGCGAGGGGCACGAGCTGAAGTTCTGGACGCCGGGTGGCTCCTCCACCCCGCTCCTGACGGCCGAGCACCTCGACGTACCCCTGGACTACGAGGCCGTCGGGGCCGCCGGCTCGATGCTCGGCACACGGGCGCTGCAGATCTTCGACGACTCCACGTGTGTGGTGCGGGCCGTGCTTCGCTGGACGGAGTTCTACAAGCACGAGTCGTGCGGCAAGTGCACGCCGTGCCGCGAGGGCACGTGGTGGCTGGTGCAGACGCTGGCCCGCCTCGAACGCGGCGAGGGCACCGAGTCCGACCTGGAGCTGCTGCTCGACCAGTGCGACAACATCCTCGGGCGGGCCTTCTGCGCGCTGGGTGACGGCGCTACCAGCCCGATCACCTCGTCGATCCAGTACTTCCGCGACGAGTACATCGCGCACTTCGAGAACCGCGGCTGCCCCTTCGACCAAGCCGCCTCCACCCTCTTCGCACCCGCGGGAGCCCACGCATGAACACGTCTTCGAACTACTCGTCCCGGCGGAGTGATAGGGCATGACGGTCTCGTCCACCAGCTCATCAGGTGACGCTGCAGTCGAGAGGGCCGACCTCGTGACGGTCACCATCGACGACGTCGAGGTGAGCGTCCCGAAGAACACCCTGGTGATCCGCGCCGCGGAGCAGATCGGCGTGCAGATCCCGCGGTTCTGCGACCACCCCCTCCTCGAGCCGGTCGGCGCCTGCCGGCAGTGCCTGGTCGAGGTCGAGGACGCCGGCAACGGCCGCCCGATCCCGAAGCCGCAGGCCTCCTGCACGCTCGCGGTGGCCGACGGCATGAAGATCCGCACCCAGGCCAGCTCGCCGGTCGCCGACAAGTCGCAGCAGGGAATCATGGAGTTCCTGCTGATCAACCACCCGCTCGACTGCCCCATGTGCGACAAGGGTGGCGAGTGCCCGCTGCAGAACCAGGCCATGTCCAACGGCCGCGGCGAGAGCCGGTACGTCGAGCAGAAGCGCACCTACCCCAAGCCGATCAACATCTCGGCGCAGGTGCTTCTCGACCGCGAGCGCTGCATCCTCTGCGCCCGGTGCACGCGTTTCTCCGAGCAGATCGCCGGTGACCCGTTCATCGCCCTGATCGAGCGCGGTGCCCTGCAGCAGGTGGGGATCTACGAGAAGGAGCCCTTCGAGTCCTACTTCTCGGGCAACACGATCCAGATCTGCCCCGTGGGCGCGCTGACCTCGGCGGCGTACCGCTTCCGCGCCCGGCCCTTCGACCTGGTCTCGACCCCGTCGGTCTGCGAGCACTGCGCCGCGGGCTGCGCGCTGCGCACCGACCACCGTCGTGGCAAGGTCACCCGTCGGCTCGCCGGCTTCGACCCGGAGGTCAACGAGGAGTGGAACTGCGACAAGGGCCGCTTCGGGTTCCTGTACGACCGGGAGCCCGATCGCCTCACCACCCCGCTGGTCCGTGAGAACGGCGAGCTCCGCCCGGCCTCCTGGCCGGAGGCCTTCGCGGTTGCCGCTCGCGGCCTCCAGCGCGCAGCCGGCTCGGTGGGTGTGCTCACCGGTGGCCGACTGACCGCCGAGGACGCCTACGCCTA
>DATGYO010000150.1:0-4363 GCA_035297905.1 Nocardioidaceae bacterium | reverse complement strand
GTCGCAAGGAGGCGGTTGCCCGCGTTCGCCTCGTCCCGGGCACCGGGCAGTGGACCGTCAACGGCCGCACCCTCGACAGCTACTTCCCGAACAAGCTGCACCAGCAGGTCGTCAACGAGCCCTTCGTGACCACCGACCTGGTCGGCCGGTTCGACGTGATCGCCCGTATCCACGGTGGCGGCATCACCGGTCAGGCCGGCGCCCTCCGCCTCGGTGTGGCGCGTGCCCTGAACGCCGTCGACGTCGACGCGAACCGCCCGTCGCTCAAGAAGGCCGGGCTGCTGACCCGCGACGCACGAGTCATCGAGCGCAAGAAGGCTGGTCTGAAGAAGGCCCGCAAGGCGCCTCAGTTCAGCAAGCGGTAGTCACTGCCCCGTGAGTATGCAGACTCTCGGTGGAGGGGCCGGGCGCCCGTCGAACGGCGGAGGGCGCCTCTTCGGCACCGACGGTGTCCGCGGGCTCGCGAACGGTCAGCTGACCGCCGAGCTCGCTGTGGACCTGTCCGTCGCAGCAGCGCACGTCCTCGGCGAGGCCGGTGTCTTCTCTGGACACCGGCCCGTCGCCGTCGTAGGCCGTGACACCCGCATCTCGGGCCAGTTCCTCGAGGCAGCGGTGGTCGCCGGCCTCGCCTCCGCCGGGGTCGACGTACTCCTCCTCGGGGTGCTCCCGACGCCAGGCGTCGCCTACCTCACCGACGTCCTCGGAGCAGACCTCGGAGTGGTCCTCTCTGCGAGCCACAACCCGATGCCCGACAACGGCATCAAGTTCCTGGCACGCGGCGGTCTCAAGCTCGACGACGCGATCGAGATCGCGATCGAGAAGCGGCTCCGTGAGCCGTGGAAGCGACCCACCGGGGCAGCGGTCGGCCGCGTCTCGTCGTACGACGAGGCCGTCGAGCGGTACGCCGCCCACCTGGTCTCCACCCTGCCGCGCCGCCTCGACACGGCAGCGGATCCCCTGGACGGATCCGAACGGCGTCCGATCCGGGTGGTCCTGGACTGCGCCCACGGCGCCGCCTCCGGGGCCGGCCCGAAGGCACTCGCCGACGCGGGTGCGGAGGTCATCGCGATCTGTGCCGAGCCGGACGGCCTCAACATCAACGACGGCTGCGGGTCCACCCACCTCGAGGTGCTCCAGAAGGCTGTCGTCGAGCACGGCGCCGACGTGGGCTTCGCCCTCGACGGAGACGCCGACCGCTGCCTCGCGGTCGACCACGAGGGCAACGTCGTCGACGGTGACCAGATCCTCGCGGTCCTCGCGCTGTCGATGCGCGACGAGGGCCGCCTCCACGCAGACACCGTCGTCGCGACCGTGATGAGCAACCTCGGCTTCGTGCAGGCGATGCGACGCGAAGGCGTCGGGGTGCGGCAGACCAAGGTTGGCGACCGCTACGTGCTCGAGGCGATGAAGGCGGGCCGCTACTGCCTCGGGGGCGAGCAGTCCGGCCACGTGATCATGAGCGAGCACGCCACCACCGGCGACGGCATCCTCACCGCGCTTCACGTCCTGTCGCGGATGGCCGAGAAGGACGCCTCGCTCGCGTCGCTGGCCGGCGTGATGACCCGGCTGCCCCAGGTGCTCGTCAACGTCCCGGAGGTCGACAAGTCGCGCGCGGACGAGGACGCCCTGCTGGCGGCTGCGGTCGCCGAGGCCGAGGCGGAGCTGGGCGAGTCAGGGCGGGTCCTGTTGCGTCCCTCGGGCACAGAGCCGCTGGTGCGTGTGATGGTCGAGGCGGAGACCGCCGACCAGGCGCAGGCGGTCGCGGACCGGCTCGCCGGCGTGGTGCGCGAGCGCCTGGCTCTCTGACCGGCTGGGTGTTCCCAGCCACGGCGGCAAGCGTCCGTGGGAGTGCCGGCGCTACCTGCCTCTGTGGATATGCGGGTCCGCCACGGGTCAGCCCGTTCGGCCCTCCACCCGGTCAAGCCACTCCTCGACGAACGCGTTGAAGAGCACCGCCTGCTCGATGTGGCCGTTGTGCCCGGCGCCGTCTAGAACCGCGAACGTCGCGTGCGGGTAGTGATCGAGCAGCGGCCAAGCGTCGCGGTAGCCCGTCGAACTGTCCTGACGTCCTGTGAACACCAGGACCGGCCCGTCGTACGTCGAACCCCCCGGCTCGCGCGGGAACGTGCCTGCCCAGCCTTCCCGGATTCTCTCCACTGCCGCCATGTCGGCCAACGCGAGGCCAGCGACGATCTCTTTCTGCACTCGCCGGTAGGTTTCCGCGGTCTGCACGACTGTCGTTTCGTCGAACTCGCTGCCGCGGGACAGCGCCTCGCAGAAGGCGTCGCGGTGCATCACCTGATGCGGCGGCACATGGCGGGCTTGATGTTCCGCGACGAGCATCGGGCAGACCAGCGCCATCCCCGTGACACGCCGCCGGTGCTCAGCGACCAGGCCACGTGCCAGGTAGCCGCCGTACGACTCACCCGCCACGGCGTATGGCCCCGTCACGAGCGTCTCGATGGCCTCGAGCACCACCGACTACACGTCATCGGTGGAGGCGATGTGCCCGGGCGCCGTGGTGAGCCCCATGCCCGGCAGGTCCAGGTAGATACGGCGCCAGCCGCCGCGGCCGGCGACGACTGGCTCGAAGGCCCCGGTCATCAAGCGGTGGTCAGGAGTGAACCCGTGCAGCAGCACCAAGGTTCGCTCCGCGTCGCGCGCGCCGTGCTCGACGTAGTGGACGAGCACTCCGGCGGCATCGACGTAAGGCACGTGCGCGAAGCTATCAAGCTCCGCTGACAGGGCTCGCGGATGCCGGTCATTCTGGCCCGTCCGTCGGGGGCGCTGCCTGATGGTTCCGACCCGATCTGCCGACGAGCCGGCCAGCGCTCGCTATGTAATGGTGCCGGGAGGCGAACCACATGACGAACTACGCCCGCATGTACCGCTTCGGGATCACGCCCTGGGAGCGCTACGGGACCGCAGCGGCGGCAAGCATCGCCACCCTGCTCGATCGTGAGGAGAACGAACGCTCCCGCCCACTCGGTCGGGCTCTCGACCTGGGTGCCGGCCGTGGCCAGTACACCCCCGAGCTCGCGCGAAGGGGCTGGCAGGCCGTGGGCATCGACAACGTCACGGCCGCGATCGAGGCAGCCAAGCGCAAGGGTACGAGTGGGGCCACCTACGTCGTGGGGGACGTGACAGACCTGTCGGCAACCGGTCTGGGCACGTTCGACTTCTTCCTTGACGTCGGCTGCTTCCAGGGTCTCAACGCCGAGCAGCGTGCTGCGGAGGGCTTCGGCGTCACGACCCTGGCCAACCCCGAAGCCACGCTGCTGATGCTCGCCTTCGGACCGACCTGGATGCGGTCCGTCGTGACCTCAGTGGTACCGACTACGCCGGCGGACGTGGAGGAACGGCTCTTGATTCCCGCGACGGCTCGGAGCACGCACATCATCGCTTGCCTCATGCCGCCGCGATTTCCTGTACGGATCTGCGAATGGTCGGAGGCGCCGGCTGGCGGGCCGTGAACCTGTCGGGTCAGCCCATGTTCAGCTGTGCCATGGTGCCGTGCAGTTGCCAGAACATCGACGCCGGTAGCGGTGTTCCGAGAGCTGCACCCTCCAGATAGCTCAGGTGAACACACCAACCGTCGCGGTACGACGAAGTCAGGTCCCCCAGCGCGCTGTGGGTAAGCCGCAGCACGGTGGCGTTCGCCGACTCTTCAAGCTGGAGGGCGACCTGGGACTTTGGCTCATCAGGAAAGTGCCAGGTGAAGTCGAGCCTGCTTGGCTCGGCGTAGGTCACGACCGTTGACCGACAGCAGTAGTTGCCGCCGTGATCGACGACGAAGTCAGACCCAGGACCGACCGAACCGTCGACCACCTCGCCGAGCCACAGGCTCAACAAGTCGGCGTTGGTGAGGCAGTCCCAGACGTGAGCACGCGAGGCTTCGATTCGCCAAGTGAGGTCGAGGTCGGTAGACGTATCCATCTGCAGCAGTGGCACATCGGCAATCTATCCAGGTGCGACGGTCGACCGCGTCTGCCGGTGCCTGGCGGGGCCGCCCTAGGAGCTTCACATCGGTTTTCTCAGAGCCGTCGCGTGGTGAAGAGGGTGGTCCCGCGGAGCGGGTCAACTTCCGTCCGGCCGGTCTCTGTGAATCCGAGCTTGGCCAGCGCTCGGCGCGAAGCGGTGTTCCAGTCCCAGACCGTGGCCCACACACGTTCGTATCCGGACGATCTCGCCCAGTCCAGGACCGCCCGCGAGGCCTCGGTCGCGTATCCCTGACTCCACCCGACGTAGCAGCTCGAACGCCAACTCCGGTTCCGCTGCCGCACCTCGGTCGCTCTCGATCAGACCGCAGTAGCCGATGACGTCTCCAGCGCCCTTCCGCTCGACCGCCAGCAGCCCGATGAAC
>DATGYO010000149.1:0-16511 GCA_035297905.1 Nocardioidaceae bacterium | reverse complement strand
ACTTCATCGGTGGTCTCTGCGATCTGGGCCAGCAGGCGGGCCGTGATCTGGCTGCGGTCGGCCTCGGTGACCGTGTCGGTCGGAACGAGAGCCGCGGATCCTTCCAGTTCTTGCTCTTGAAGCTCAGGCGAAGCGGACATGCTTACTACCTTCTGGATTGATCTGTTCGTGGCACGTTGGCTTGACCACGTCTTTGCACTTAAGCACTTCCATCACCCGGCATCAAGAGCCGGTTGCGGTTGCACGTCGCCCATCCTGTCCGCGTTTGTCCTAGCTCAAACATCCCAGCCGGTCCATAGTCCGTCTGGACCCAGGGAGACAGGCCCATCGCACTAGTCCCCCACCGTGGGTACGGCGGCGGCCACCGCGGATACGTGAGAACTGTCACCTACGTGCGGAAAAGGGATCGGGAGGTCGAGCGGCGTCGAGAGCCGGACCACGACCCTTCCTCCGTCAGCCTCCACGGCGTGGGCCAGGCCCGGGTATCGCTGCCCAGCACCGACCGAAGCGAGGTACGCCGAGACCAGCTCACGAGCCGCGGCCGGATCCACCTGCGCCCGATCGCCCAACCCCGCGGTGTAGACGCGCTCGCCCTGGATGCCGTCCGCCGCGGCCAGAGCCGCACCATCCGCCAGGGTGTCCAGCGCCTGGCGGCGGAGGTACGCGGCTGTCGCATCGACCACGACCGCGACCATCATGGCGAGCACCAGAGTGAAGCCGATGATGAGCACAGCTGTCTGGCCGCGCTCGTCGACGCGCCGCATCCGGAGACTCCTGCGCCGGTTCGACGTCGCGCTCAAGGCCGGTCCTCGCGGAACGTGCCATAGGGAACGGTGTGCTGGGCCTCGACCCTGATGCTTGGCCGCTGCCCTCCGAGGACGCTGGGGAGCAGCGGCAAGGGCACGGGATAGGCGACGGTGGCGGTCACGACGGACCCGGGCCTCAGACAGTCCACCGGGTCCGGCGAGCAACGTACGTCGAGCGAGCGCCGTCCGACGTCGAGGTGCTGGTCCTCGAGGGCAAGCTCGGTCGCGGCCACGGCGTGCTCGACGGCGACTGCCTCGGTCGGTGCCTCCGTGAAGGCACGTCCCGCCGACCGGGCGGCGCTGCTGACGCCGAAGGCGGCTCGTTGCACCTCGAAGACCGTGAGGACGACGTACAACAGCGGCACCATCAGCAGGATCGCCAGCCAGGTGAACTCGACGAGTGCACTACCTCGCTCGCCACGAGCCCTCACGGCGCGGGCTCCTCGAAGGCATGCCCGGAGACTGCCACCTCGACGCCGGGACCCCAGATGCCGAGCGGCGGCACCGTGGCGAGGACGTCGACCCGCACCACCGGCACGCCGTCGTACACGGTCTCGGAGGCAGTCACGTTCCTCGCGAAGCGCCCGGCTACCGCCCCGGTGATCTGGGACCGTGTCCTCTCGACTCCCGCCTCCAGCGGCCGGTCCACCGTCGCGGCGTAACGCGCGCCCTCCGACGCGGCCGAGGTCAAGGTGTTGCGGACGTGAAGGACGAGGGCGACCTGCAGGATGCCGAGGAAGAGCGGGACGAGCACGACGAGCACCAGCACGAAGTCGACGACCGCCGAGCCTCGCTCGCCGGCACGCCCAGGACCGCGCACGGTCAGCTCGACACCGACCGCAGGGCGTCCGTGAGCATCTGCGACAGCGCATCACCCGCGACCGCCCACAGCACGCTGACCAGCCCGGCGGTCATCACCGTGATGAGCACCCAGCCCGGGACGTCACCCCGCTCGTCCCTTCGTGCGGGCGCATCCACCAGGGCCTGCGAGAACCAGCGCGCGAACAGCTTGACCATCTTTCTTCCCTTGCCTTTCGACCTCGGACTCACGGAGACACCAAACGGAGACCGACCAACCCCGGCCAGAACGCGAACAGCACGGTCACCGGCAGGACCAGGAAGACGACCGGGACCATCATCAAGACCTCCTTGCGAGCCCCCGTCTCGATGAGCGCTCGGCGGCCGGCCTCGCGAACGTCGGCTGCCTGCGCGTGCATCACATCTGTCAACGGCGTTCCCCGCTCGAGGGCTACGGCCACTGCCTCGGCAAATCGGGCAACGACGGGAAGCCCGGTGCGGGCGGCGAGGTCGTCGAGCGCACGAGACACCGGCGTTCCCGTGCGGACCTGGGCCAGGACCCCGGCCAGCTCCGTGGAGAGCTCGCCCCTGGAACGGGTGACCACCCGGTCCAGGGCGGAGACCGGCCCTTCGCCGGCAGCCACGGCGAGGGCCAGGAGCTCCGCGATCGTCGGGAACTCGGCCAGCATCCGGCGCTCCCGTTCCCTCACCTGCGTGGTGAGGCGGTTCTCCCGCACCAGGGCACCCAGCACGAACGCGATGACGCAGAGCAGGAGAAGTGGCAGGGCGCGACCAGGGCTTCGGAGAGCGATGAGCAGTGACACCAGTGCGGCAGCGGAGAACGCGATGAGCCCCCACTGGGCCTGCTCGACCCGGAAGTCGTGGACCGTCATGGCCAGGCCGGCACGCTCGAGGCGTCGGCGTACGGAGGTGGCACCTCCCAGCACCCGGTCAAGGGCGTCCGCGATCGACCGGAGCACCGGACCGAACACGGCCACGAACGCCGGCTGTCGACCAGCGGTGGCGGTGCGAGACCTCTGCGCGGCGACCACCGGAAGGTCGCGCACGTAGGGAAGCACCCGGACCTCCAGACGGGGCCGGCGGCCTGCCACCGCTCGCTCGATGACCATCAGGAGGCCGGTGCCGGCACCGGCACCGAGAACAGCGCCCCACAGTGCCATGGTCACGAGAGGATCCGCCTCTCCTGAGGGAGTCGTCCGACGCGGACCATCAACGTGTACGCGAGCAGGCAGCAGGCCCCGCCGACGGCGAGCACGACCACACCCGCCACGGAGGCGTAGCGCGAGATCACCTCACGCTGGAACGAGAGCATGAGCAGCACCAGCCAGGGCGCCGCGACAGCCAGGCGGGCACCGTTGACGGCCCAGGCCTGACGCGACTCCAGCTCGGAGCGGGTACGCGCATCGTCACGGAGGTAGCCGGAAAGGCTGCGCAGGAGACGGCCCAGCTCACCTCCGCCGACCTCACGAGCGATCCGCAACCCTTCGACGACCCGGTCGCCCACCGGGTCTGCCAGGCGCTCCTTGAGCCGGTCGAGTGAGTCGGCGAAGCGCCCGGTGACCTGGTAGTCGAGGGCGAAGGCCGCGAACGCTGGACGGAGGGGTTCGGGGCCCCGGACGGCGAGCTGGGACAGCGCCTCCGTGAGGGACATGCCGGCCCGGACGGCCGATGCGAGGTTGTCGACCGCCTCCGGCCAGACCTCCGCAAGCTCCCGCTGACGGCGACGGGCCCGCCCGTTGAGGACGGCTATGGGGAGGTAGCCGGCGAGCAGCGCGAACGCCAGGCTCACCGGCCACGTCCGCGAGACCGCCTGCACCATGAGCCCTGCCACCAGTGCCGAGCCGAGACACAGCGCGACCACTCCGCGGGGCGACGTGCCGCCCAGACCGGCCCGTCCCAGTAGGGACTCGAGCCGTGACGCACCGCGGGATCGTCGTGGCGCCAGGGGCGAGACGACGGACCAGTAGACGAGCAGCAAGCCGATACCGGTGCCCAGCCCGAGAAGCACGCCCATGGTCAGCCGACCTCGTTGAGCAGCTCGTGGACGTCCAGGCCCAGACGGTCGAACCGCTCCAACCGGGGCGGCATCCCCGTCGCCCGCACGAGATGGCCGCCCTCACGCGCGAAGATCGTCTCCGTCTCGATCGTGTCGTTCTCCGCCCGCCCCGGCACGGCGACGACCTCGTTGACGCGGCGTACGCCACGGCGGTCCATGCCCAGATGAACGACGAGGTCGACCGACGAGGCGACCGTTGGCACGACGAACCGGGCGCCGATGTTCTCGCCTGCCAGCAGCGGAAGGGTGCACATCTTCACCAGCGCCTCACGTGCACTGTTCGCGTGCAGCGAGGCCATCCCTGGCAACCCGGCGTTGAGCGCCAGCAGAAGGTCCAGGCACTCCTCGGCCCTGACCTCACCGACGATGATCCGCGACGGTCGCATCCGCAGGCTCTCCTTGACCAGGTCGCGGAGCCGGACCTCACCGGTGCCCTCCAGGCCGAGCTGACGGGTCTGGAGGGCCACCCAGTCCGGGTGGTTGAAGCGCAGCTCGAAGACCTCCTCTGCCGACACGACGCGATCCTCACCCGGGATGCTCGAGGCCAGGCAGTTCAAAAAGGTGGTCTTGCCCGCCTGAGTTCCGCCGGCCACCACGATGTTGAGCCCGGCGCGCACCGAGGCGTCGAGGAACCTGGCCGCCTGGTCCGACAGGCTGCCGAGGGCGACCAGATCCTGCAGCCGGGACGCGCGCACGACGAACTTGCGGATGTTCACGGCGCTGAACCCGCGGGAGATCCCTTCGAGCACGACGTGGAGGCGGTGCCCGTCGGGCAGCATCGCGTCCACGAACGGCTGCGAGAGGTCGATCCGCCGGCCACTGGACTTGAGCATCCGCTCCACGAGCTCGTCCACCTGGGACCGGCTCAAGATGGTGCTGGTGAGCTCGTGCCGACCGGCGCGGGCGACGAAGACCCGGCTCGGGTCGTTGATCCAGACCTCCTCGATCTCCGGGTCGTCGAGGTACCTCTGCAGCGGCCCGAAGCCTGCAACCCGGGCGACGAGCTCCTCGACGGTCGCCTCGGGGTCGCTGATCGGCGACACCGCTCCGGTGAGGCTGCGCTCGTCATGCTCGGCCACCAGCCGGGCAGCGACGCTGCGCACGAGATCGACATCGCGCTGAGGGTCGATGCCCTCCTTGCGCACCACCTCGCGGAGCTGCACGTCGAGGTGCTCCACGATGCCGTCGTAGGCGTCCGCAACAGTCACGCTCATGGGCCGTCCACCTTGTTCCGGAATGTTCCGGTCGGAGTGTGGCCTACGGTTCCGCCGGCCCACCAGAGCCAGTCCACGAACCTGTGGACAGGATGCGCCTTCTGTGGCAGGAGGGAAGGAAGCGACAAGCGGGACTCAACGGCTGGCCCATCCGGGGGTATCAACCACTGCCCGTCTGGGTAAGTGTTCTGTCGGTCACCGGGCCCTGACATGTCCCGCCGTCTCTCGGGAACGGCGGGACTGTCCGTTTCCGGCTCGGGTCGCTCCCGGAGGCCAGGCCGGACGAGGCGCAGCCCGGCTCAGGTCTGGTGCAGCAGGTCCCCGAACACGTCGCCCATCTCCGCGACCCGGGAAAGCACCTCACCCATCTCCAAGTGCTGCAGGCTCCCCTGCTTGGACGCCCCCTGCTCGATCTCCTCCCAGGTGCGAGGTGCGGCGACGTACGGCTTCTCGGTCCCCCGCAGGGAGTACGGGCTGATCGTGGTCTTGGTGCGGGTGTTCTGGCTCCAGTCGAGGAAGACCTTGCCGCCGCGCATCGCCTTGGTCATCTGCCACAGCACGAGATCCGGATGCGACTTGGTGAGCTCCTGAGCGACCCGCTTGGCCAGGTCGCGGACCTCCTCCGCGTTGAGGCGACCGGGCAGCGCGGCGTACAGGTGCAGCCCCTTGCTGCCGCTGGTCACCGGTGCCGTCGGGAGGTCGATCTCAGCGAGCCGGTCGCGGACGAGCAGCGCGACCTGCGCGCACTCGTGCAGGCCGGCCGGCGTCCCGGGGTCGAGGTCGATGACGAGCCGGTCGGGATTCTTCGGCTGGCCGTTGCGGCCGACCTTCCACTGGTGCACATGCAGCTCGAGCGACGCCAGGTTCGCGAGATAGGTGAGTCCTGCGAGGTCCTCGATCACCGGGTAGTAGATCGTGTCGCCACCGCCCCGCGAGCCGGTCGAGGGCACCTTCACGAACCGGAGCCAGTCGGGTGCACCCTGCGGCAGGTTCTTCTCGAAGAACTTCTCGTCACCGGTGCCGTGCGGCCAGCGGATCCTCGTGACCGCCCGGTCGGCGAGATGCGGCAAGAGCACCGGCGCCACCTGTGCGTAGTAGTGCAGCACCTCGCCCTTGGTGGTGCCGGCCGCCGGATACAGCACCTTGTCGAGGTTGCTCAGCTTCAACCGGCGACCCTCCACCTCGACGGTGATCTGCTCCTCGGTCGTCGCCACGCTCACTCCCCCAGGTCCGCGGGTACCAGGTCGAAACGCACACCCTGGTAGCTCGGCTGTCTCAAGCGTCCGCCGGGTGTGGTACCCAGGGCGGCGATCTCCACGACAACCTCGGGCCGCACCCAGGACGTGCCGGTCGCGTCCACTTTCGGGACCTGGTCGGAGAACGGCGACGTGTCGGCGTGGAGCGGCTCGAGCATCTCGAGCAGCTCCTGGGCCTTCTTGCCCGCGATGCCGCTCCCGACACGTCCGCGGTAGCTCAGGCCCTGCGGCGTCGGCTGGCCGACGAGCAGGGCCCCGAGTCGGGACTCGCTGCCGGTCTCGAGGCGCCAGCCGCCGACGACGTACGACAGCGTCGGGCGGTTCGGGAACTTCAGCCAGTCCGGCGTGCGGCGGCCGAAGTGGTACGTCGACGAGCGCTTCTTGCTCACCACTCCCTCGAGCCCCTGCTGCTCTGTCGCCGTGAGCAGCATCTGCCCGTCGTCGTACGTCGGTGGCACCTGCCAGTGAGCACTGCCGATGCCGAGCGACTCGAGCTCGGTGCGGCGCACCGACAACGGCTCACGCGTCAGGTCTCGGCCGTCGAGGCGCAGCAGGTCGAACACGATCAGCGTCACGGGGTTGGCGCGGGCCAGCTCCCGAGCCCTGGCTGCGCCCGAGACGTGCATCCGGTCGGCGAGCGCTGAGAACTGCGGTACCCCCTTCGCCATCGCGACCACCTCCCCGTCGAGCAGCATGTCCCGTCCTGCGAGGACTCCGACATCCGCGAGCTCAGGGAAGCTGATCGTGACATCGTTCTCGTTGCGCGACCAGAGCCGCAGCCCCCGGTCGCTGACCTCGGCGAGGACGCGCATGCCGTCCCACTTCACCTCGTGGAGCCATCCTGCCCCCTTGGGGATCGAGTCGCCTCGACTGGCCAGCATCGGTCGCATGGGTCCATCCTGACCCACCGACGAATTCGTCGGCGCCGACCCGGCACACAGGGCAGGTCGTTCAGGCGACCTCGACGAGAGCCTGACCGCCCGCGACCGCATCCCCCACCGACACGAGGACGGCCCCGACGGTGCCCGCCTCGGGAGCGGTGATCTCGGTCTCCATCTTCATCGCCTCGAGCACCACGAGGACGTCGCCCGCCTCGATGGCCTGGCCGTCCTCGACGAGCACCCGGGCGACCGTCCCCGCCAGCGGGGCTCGCACGCCGTTGCCGCCTGCGCCGTTGGCGCTCCCGTTGCCCAGGGAGGGCACCGACGGCGGCGAGAAGCCGCCACCGGCCATGAAGATCGCGCCGAGAGAAGGCTGCGGCTCCTCCTCGACCTCCACGTCCACGTCGTACACCACGCCGTTCACGGTGACCTTGAGCTGCATGTCCCTACCTCGACCTCTGGATGTTGTGCTGGCCCTGGACGACGGCGCGACCGAGCTGGGCGTAGGCCTGACCGGTCCGGTAGTGCACCTGCTTGACCTTGGCGCGGTGTCCCAGGAAGGCGGCCACCGCAGCGGAGATGGCGATGACGACGTCCTCGGAGACGCCTGGCTCGGCCTGGCGTGCCCGCACGGCGTGGAGCTCCGCCTCGAGCTGCTCGACCCGGTCCGACAGCGCACGCACCGCCGCGAGCAGGTCGGCCGTCGTCGGCTCCTCAGGCAGACGGGCCGTGCTCACGTCGGCCCCAGCCCGTGCTTCTTGGCCGGCCGGATCGTCCGCTTGGCGGCCAGGATCTCGAGGGATCGCGAGATGTGCTCGCGGGTGCGGGCCGGCTCGATGATGTCGTCGACCAGGCCGCGCGAGGCCGCGACGTACGGGGTGGAGAACGTCGTGCGGTACTCCTCGACGAGCTCGGCGCGCCGTGCCGACGGATCCTCCGCGTCGGCAATCTCGCGCCGGAAGACGATCTCGGCCGCGCCCTCGGCGCCCATGACGGCGATCTCGGCGGTCGGCCAGGCGAAGACCTTGTCGGCCCCGAGGTCCTTGGAGCACATCGCCACGTAGGCGCCGCCGTAAGCCTTGCGAAGGACGACCGTGACCTTGGGGACGCTCGCCGCCGAGTAGGCGTACAGCAGCTTCGCGCCGTGGCGGATGATCCCGTTGTGCTCCTGCGCGACACCGGGGAGGAAGCCGGGCACGTCCACCAGCGTCACCAGCGGGATGTTGAACGCGTTGCAGAACCGGACGAACGCCGAGGCCTTGTCGGAGGCGTTGATGTCGAGCACCCCGGACAGCACCATCGGCTGGTTCGCCACCACCCCGACGGTCCGGCCGGTGATCCGCGCAAAGCCGATGACGATGTTCGCGGCGTACCCTGCCTGGACCTCCAGGAAGTCGGCGTGGTCGACGATCCGGGCGATCACCTCACGGACGTCGTAGCCCTTCTTCTCGGACACGGGAACGACGTGGGGCAGGTCCGGATCGGGCTCGATGACGTTGTCGGACTCGACGAGCGGCGGGTCCTCGGAGTTGTTCTGCGGCAGGAAGCTCAACAGCTTCTTCGCGATCAGGATCGCTTGCTCGTCGTCCTCCGCCACGAAGTGCGTCACGCCCGACAGCGCCATGTGTGCGTCCGCGCCACCGAGGGCGTCCGAGGTGACCTGCTCACCGGTCACCTGGGCGATGACGTTGGGGCCGGTGATGAACATGGGGGCCTGACGGGTCTGGATGATGAAGTCGGTCAGCGCCGGGGAGTACGCCGCTCCCCCAGCACACGGACCGGCGATGATCGAGATCTGAGGCACGACACCGGACAGCAGCACATTGTTGTAGAACACCCGGCCGTAGCCGGCCAGCGACCCGATGCCCTCCTGGACCCGCGCACCCCCCGAGTCGTTGATGAACACGAACGGCGTGCCGGTGGTCAGGCTCGCCCTCATCATCGCCGCGACCTTGTTGGAGTGGACCTCGCCCGCGCTTCCGCCGGCCACCGTGAAGTCCTGGCTGGCGACGTGCACCGGGCGCCCGAGCACGGCGCCCTCGCCGGTGACGACACCGTCCGCGGGGAGCTCCGCGCGGTCGAGTCCGAAGTACGTCGACTGGTGCTGGGAGAACAGCCCGGTCTCCTGGAACGTGCCGGGGTCGAGGAGCGCCGCGACCCGCTCACGGGCGGTCAGCTTGCCCTGCTCGTGCTGCTTCTTCTGACGTTCCTCGCCGCCACCGACCTCGATTGCCGCCCGGCGCGCGAGGAGCTCGGCAGTGCGCTCCTCCATCGAACGCTTGTGGCCCTTGTGCTTGCTCATCCCTGCCCCTCAGGCTCGCTCGACCTTGACGTTGTGGACCTTGCCGTCCATGGACACCGTGTAGCGGATCGGCCCCTTGACCGGTCCGGCCCCTGACGTCTTCGAGAGCTCGTCAGCGGCGACCTCGGCCGGGTCCTTGCCGACGTTGCGCGGCCCCGCGGGACGCTCGACGAAGAACTTCGGGGCGACCCCGGGGAACATCGCGTAGGTGAGCACGTCCTCGTCGGTGCCGTCGCTTCCCTCGAGCGCCTTGGCGTCGACGGCCAGCCGCTCCCACTCGGGCTCGAGCAGGTCGGCGGGGCGCACATCGATCGCCTCCTTCTTCGTCTGTGCCCGGGCGGCCTCGACGATCAGCGGGTCGCGCTCGCCGAGAGTGGCTCCGTAGTAGCCGAGCATCAGGTCCGCGAACTCGGCGGTGAGGACCTTGTAGGGCCCCATCAGCACGTTGAAGACCGCCTGGGTGCCGACGATCTGGCTCGACGGGGTCACCAGCGGTGGGAAGCCCGCCACCTCCCTGACCCGAGGCACCTCCTCCAGGACCTCGCGGAGCCGGTCGCCTGCGCCTTGCTGGCGCAGCTGGCTCTCCATGTTCGAGATCATGCCGCCGGGGATCTGGCTCTTGAAGATCTCGGTCTCCACGCCGGTGATCCCCGACATGAACTGGGTGTAGCGCGGCCGCACCTTGGCGAAGTGGTCCTTGACCCGGCGGAGGCGCTCGTCGTCGAGACTGGTGGTGTACGGGGTGCCGTCGAGCATCTCGACCAGCGACTCCGTCGGGTTGTGACCCGGTCCGAGCGAGATCGAGGAGATCGCGGTGTCCACGACGTCCGCCCCGGCCTCGATCGCCTTCATCAGGCTGACCAGCGTCACGCCGGTCGTCGCATGGCAGTGCACGTGGATCGGGACGTCCCGGCCCACGCCCTCCTTGATCGCCTTGACGATGTCGTAGGCCGGCTGCGGCTTGAGCAGCGCTGCCATGTCCTTGATGCAGAGCGAGTCGCAGCCGAGCTCCATCAGGTCATGCGCCATGTCGACGTACCCCTGGATGGTGTGCAGCGGGCTCTCGGTGTAGCAGATCGTGCCCTGTGCGTGCTTGCCCACCCGGCGTACCGCCGTGATCGCCTCGCGCACGTTGCGGACATCGTTGAGGGCGTCGAAGACGCGGTAGACGTCCATGCCGTTCTCGGCCGACCTTTCGACGAACCGGTTGACGACCCCGTCTTCGTAGTGCCGGTAGCCTAGGAGGTTCTGCCCCCGCAGCAGCATCTGCAGGCGGCTGTTGGGCATCAGCTCGCGGAACGTGCGCAGGCGCACCCACGGGTCCTCGTTGAGGAAGCGGATGCAGGCGTCGTACGTCGCGCCGCCCCAGCACTCGACCGACCAGTAACCCGCCGCGTCGATGTCCGCGCAGGCGTCGACCATGTCCTCGAGCGCCATGCGGGTGGCCATCAGGCTCTGGTGCGCGTCACGCAGGACCAGCTCGGTCACGCCCACCTCGCGGGGCTTCAGGCCGTTGCTGGTGAGGGACAACTCGCTCATGACAGCAGCATTTCATCGCGCACACGATGCGCGCGGACATACGCGCTGGGTAGAAGGTCCCGAATGTCCGGACCGATGAGCCCTGCAGCCGGCGCGTTCCCGGCCCGGCGCCGCACGGTGAATCCATCCCGGTCCGGTGGGTACCGCGTATTCGACTAGCCAGTATCGGCCGCGGGGTCCATCCTGACCTGAGGGGGACGCGTCGCGTCATCACCGCGTAGAGAGGAGACCGCCTGTGCGGGCCATCTGGAAGGGTGCAGTCTCGTTCGGTCTCGTGAGTGTGCCAGTGCGCCTCTACGCCGCGACAGAGAGCCACGACATCTCGTTCCGCCAGGTCCACGCCAAGGACGGCGGCCGGATCAAGTACAAGCGGGTCTGCAGCATCGACGGCGAGGAGGTCGAGTACGCCGACATCGCCAAGGGCTACGAGACCGGTGACGGCCAGATGGTGATCCTCGACGACGGCGACCTCGCCGAGCTGCCCTCCAGCAGCAGCCGCGAGATCTCGGTCGAGAAGTTCGTGCCGAGCGACCAGATCGACCCGATGATGCTCGACAGGTCCTACTACCTCGAGCCGGACAAGTCTGCGGCGAAGCCGTACGCCCTGCTGCGAGAAGCGATCCGCGAGGCCGACCGGATGGCCGTCGTGACGGTGTCGCTGCGCAACCGTATGACGACCGCCGTGCTGCGCGTGCGCGACGACGTGCTCGTCCTCCAGACGATGCTGTGGCCCGACGAGGTCCGGAAGCCCGACTTCGGGGGCCTCGACGCTACCGAGGGCGCCGCCAAGCCCAACGAGCTGAAGATGGCGCGCATGCTCGTCGAGACCCTCGCCGGCGACTACGACCCGGACGAGTACGAGGACGACTACGCCTCCGCGGTGGAGGAGCTCGTGAAGGCCAAGCTCGAGGGCGGCGAGGTCAAGCAGGCCGCCCGCGAGGAGCCGAAGACCGGCGAGGTCGTGGACCTGCTCGCGGCCCTCCAGCGCAGTGTCGAGGCGGCCAAGTCGTCGCGCGGAGAGGCCGCTGCTGCGGAGGAGCCCGCTGAGGCCGAGGGCGAGGCTGCGGAGGAGGCTTCGGAAGAGACTTCGGAGGAGAAGCCCGCCGCGAAGAAGAGGGCCACCTCGAAGAAGGCCGCGAGCAAGAGCCCCAAGAAGGCTCCTGCCAAGAAGAGCACGACCAAGAAGACGGCGGCGAAGAAGACCGCCAAGAAGGCCAGCTGAGCCCTGGCATGACCGCACGCATGTGCAGTTATGCCGCGCAGGTCGGCGCGAGCGCTGTCACCACAGCACAGGTGCACGATGGTTGCCGCAGGCCCACTCCGGAGCGCGACCGCGATCGCCACGCCACTCAGCCGGTCGCGCTGTCCTCGCTGTCCTCCCGGACGTGTCGCGCCGCGGCGGGCGAGTCAGGGAACCGCTTCGCCGCGGCATGGCTCACCGCGTCGGAGAGTCGAGGCGCCACGAGGTTGACCACCTCCGAGACGGACCCGGTCAGCGTGTTGACGGTCAGCGGCCGGTCCTCCAGGGCCCGCACCACCTTGGCGGCCGCACGCTCGGGGCTCATGGCCGGCGTTCGACGGTAGACGTCGGTGGGCCCGATCATGTCGGTGCGCACCAGCGAGAGCCGGACGTTCGTGAACGTCACCCCGTCGCCGTACGTCTCGCGTCCCGCGATCCGGCTGAACGTGTCGAGCGCGGTCTTCGAGGCGATGTACGCCGCGAACTTCGGAGCCTTCACCTGCACGCCCCAGGTCAGGATGTTCACCACGTGGCCGTCACCTCGCTCCACCATCTGGGGCAGCAGGGCCAGGATCAGCCGCACCGGAGCGAGGTAGTTGATGGCCACGGTCCGCTCCACGTCGTGCAAGCGGTCGTAGGACAGCGCCAGCGAGCGCCGGATCGACCGTCCGGCGTTGTTCACGAGCATGTCGACGTGACCGTGCTCGCGCAGGACTGCGGCGACCATCCGGTCGACGGCCGGTGCGTCGGTGAGGTCGCAGGGGTACGCCGACGCCGCTCCCCCGGCCGCCTCGATCTCGGCCACAACCCGTGCGAGCTCGTCGGCGCGACGTGCGACCAGCAGCACCTTCGCGCCACGCGCGGCGACCGCCCGGGCAGTCGCCTCACCGATGCCCGAGGAGGCACCGGTCACCATCACGGTCCGGCCGACCAGCGGACTCTCGAGCTCGACCCCCGGGAGCAGGCCGGCCAGACGCCGGGCCCAGGCCGTGGGCGTCCTCAGCAGCAGCCCGCTCATGCGACCGCCGGCCTCGCGTCAGCCCAAGGCCGTGCCTGCTCGAGCTGTGCCGACACGGTCAGGATCGTCGGCTCGTCGTCGGTGCGGCCGACGAGCTGTACGGCGAGTGGCAGACCGTCGCCTCCGAACCCTGCGGGCACGGATGCCGCGGGGTTGCCCGTCACGTTCCACAAGGCTGTGTAGGCGATCATCGGCATCGACCTCAACGCGGCCCCGACCGTGCCGACCCCGTCCAGCACGCCGACCTCGGGAGGCCGAGGGGCGATCACCGGGGTGAGCAGCAGGTCGTAGGAGTCGAAGATCCGGTTCGCCTTGGCGGCGACCTTCTCGCCCTGGCGCATCGCCCACTCGACGACGCGGGGCCGGACCCAGGCGCCGAGGCGAACCGTCTCGCGCGTGCGACGCTCGAGCAGCTCGGGGTGTTCCATCTCCTCCGCCTCTGCGCGGACCCCGCCGAAGAACTGAGGGATGAACGCCGCAGTCGGGTCCGGGTAGCCAGGGTCGACCTCCTCGACGTGGTGCCCGAGCGACGAGAGCATCTCGGCGGTAGCGACGACCGCCTGGACGTTCTCCGGGTCGGGGCGCACCCCGACGGTCACGGCCTTGGTCGACCACCCGATGCGCAACCGCTGGAAGGGCGCGCCCACGGCGTCCACGAACGGCGTCGACGGCGCGCCCGCCCTGAAACGGTCACCCGACGAGGACCCTCGGATGACGTCGTAGACGATTGCGCTGTCCATGACCGAGCGCGTGAGCGGGCCCGTCGTACCCAGCGCCCACCACAGGTGCGGCTGCGGCGACGCGGTGACCCGGCCGCGTTGAGGCTTCAGCCCGTACAGGCCGCAGCAGGCGGACGGGATCCGGATCGAGCCGCCGCCGTCCCCGCCGAGGCCCATGGGCACCAGGCCCGCTGCGACCGCCGCCGCCGTACCGCCGCTGGACCCACCGGTCGTCCGGGTCGGGTCCCAGGGGTTGTGGGTCAGACCGTGGGCGACGGACTCCGTGAACGGCCACTGACCGAACTCTGGCATCGCGGTCTTGCCAACGATCACCGCGCCCGCGTCGCGGAGCCGCTTGGTGACCTCGGCGTCGTACTCGACCGGGGTGCGGTTCGCACGACCACCGAACGTGGTGACCTCCCCGGCGACGTGAACCTCCTCCTTGATGGCGACCGGCACGCCATGGAGCGGCCCGAGGTCGTCACCTCGCGCCCGCATCGCGTCGCGCTCGTCCGCCTCGGCGAGCGCACGTTCACGCATGACGTTCGTGAACGCGTTGAGCCGGTGGTTGAGTGCGTCGATCCGGTCGAGGCAGGCAGCGACCAGCTCTCGAGAGGACAGCCGCGCCTCACGCACGAGCGCGGCCTGCCCGGCCACGCCGGCGAAGAAGATCTCGTGGTCCATGCCTGCGGACGCTAGTGCATCAGCTGCTGCGGGCCGCCCGCGCCTCCACCGCATGAAGGTTGTATGCACCGGGTAATGCCACGGGCGGCGGCTGTGACGTAGTCCACATCGGGCCGCCCTGTCATGAGGAGGACGAATGTCAACAGGCGTGGAGACCGGGCGAATAACCACTGACATCCCGGCCCGGCTCGACCGACTGCCCTGGGCTCGCTGGCACTGGCTGGTCGTGATCGGGCTGGGCACCGTGTGGATCCTGGACGGGCTCGAGGTGACGATCGTCGGGTCGATGTCCGACGCGCTCTCCGACCCGAAGACCGGGCTGGGGCTCAGTAGCTTCGACGTGGGCTTGGCGGGGGCGGTCTACGTCGCCGGGGCTTGCCTCGGCGCGCTGTTCTTCGGGCAGCTGACCGACAGGTTCGGCCGCAAGAAGCTCTTCCTTCTCACCCTCGCGGTCTACACCTTCGCCACCGTGCTCACGGCGTTCTCCATGAACCCGCTGTGGTACTTCGTCGCCCGGTTCTTCACCGGTGCGGGCATCGGCGGCGAGTACGCCGCGATCAACTCTGCCGTCGACGAGCTGATCCCCGCGAAGTACCGGGGCCGCGTCGACGTGGCGATCAACGGGTCGTTCTGGGTCGGCGCCGCCGGTGGTGCGCTGCTGACCATCCCGCTCCTCGACCCCACGAAGGTCGACCCGGAGTGGGGCTGGCGGCTCGCCTTCGGCCTCGGCGCGATCCTCGCGGTGGCGATCCTGATCGTGCGCAAGAACGTGCCCGAGTCGCCGCGCTGGCTCTTCATCCACGGCCGCGAGGAGGAGGGCGAGCGGATCGTCCGCGACATCGAGGAGACGGTCCACCGCGAGTCGGGGCGGCAGCTGCCCAGCACTTCCAGCACGATCACCATCCGCCAGCGCAGGTCGATCGGCATCGGCCTCATCGCGAGGACGGTGTTCACGCTCTACCCCAAGCGGACCGTGCTGTGCTTCAGCCTGTTCATAGGCCAGGCGTTCCTCTACAACGCCTTCTTCTTCACCTACGGCGACACGCTGACCTCCTTCATGGGGGTCAAGCAGGTCGGCTGGTACATGGCGGTGTTCGCGGTCAGCAACTTCCTCGGCGCACTCCTGCTGAGCCCGTTGTTCGACAGCGTCGGCCGCGTGCGCATGATCGCCGGTACCTACATCCTCTCCGGGTTGCTTCTGGCCGGGACCGGCATCTTCCTCGGCTCCTTCACTGCGGTCACGCTGACCCTGATGGGCGCGATCATCTTCTTCTTCGCCTCCGCGGGTGCCAGCGCGGCGTACCTCACCGCGAGCGAGGTCTTCCCGATGGAGACGCGGGCGCTGTGCATCGCGTTCTTCTACGCCATCGGGACCGCGGCCGGCGGTATCGCCGGGCCCCTGCTGTTCGGCAAGCTGATCGACGCCGCGACCACCGGCGGCAAGGACATCACGGCGATCGCCCTGGGCTACTTCATCGGTGCTGCGCTGATGGTGGCCGGAGGCATCGTCGAGGCCTTCCTCGGAGTCAAGGCCGAGGGCCGCTCGCTCGAGAGCATCGCCCAGCCGCTGACCGCCGAGGACGACAAGGCCGCAACGGGCGACCTGGCCCCGGCCTCCGCCTGACCACATCCGCTCCCCTACCAGTTCAGCGAAAGGGAGGAAGACTCAATGCCCATGCCCCCACCGAAGGCCTCGACCGAGGGCCGGAGGGACCGACAGGTCTTCCACGAGATGGGCCAGATCGTGCGTGCCCTCGAGGCCGAAGGGCCGCAGACCCCCGAGGACCTCGAGCAGATCACCGGCGCCCGCTTCTGGGAGAGAGACCGCTTCCAGTCGGCCCTCGCGTTCGCCCTGGCCGACGGTCTGGTGATCCAGATGAACGACGGTCGCCTGACCAGCGTGTGAGCCCCCTTGCCGTGCGGGCCTGACCCCGGGTCGATCCAGGGGTCAGGCCCGCACGCCGCAGCGCCGGAGGG